>JAVBPI010000224.1:0-35086 GCA_031549705.1 Thermoguttaceae bacterium | reverse complement strand
TCGGCAGCGTCCTCATGGTGGTTTACCTCGTGCTTCGGATCGGCGACCTCGTGGTTCGCGGACAAATGGGCGCGGCGCTGGACGGCAGTCCGCTAAGTCTTCTTCTGATTGCCGAAATCGTTCTCGGACTCATTGTTCCGCTTGTCATCATTTACTCGCCGCTCGCCAACACCCGTTGGGGACTCGTGCTGTTTGGCATTCTCGGCAGTTTCGGCGTCTTTTTCAACCGTGCCAACACGGTCATCGCCGGAATGTGGGAAAACGCCGGCGTCCCGTACTTCCCGGCCCCCTTGGAAATCCTGATCCTGCTCGGCATGATCACCGGCGCCTTGGTCGGATACATTTTCCTCTGTGAAAACTTCAGCATCCTGAAACCGGAAGAAGAATAAGGAAAGTATTCCCGTCATTTCGACCGCAGCGAAGCGAAGGGAGAAATCTCACCTTTACGAAAGGGCTTTGGTTTAAGCCGGATCAGTAGGGTGAGATTTCTCCATTCGGTCGAAATGACTCGTTGGTCCCGCCCCAATCTGGGTAATCTGCCACGATTTTTCTCTTTTTTTGGATTTTAACGGCTTTTCTGCCGATGTCAGAGTATCGAGTCTGATATTCTCGCCGCTTTGGGTTTGCCCAAACGACCAACGGCGTCCTGACAACGGAGATTCCCGTGAAATACATCGGTAAATTGTTGACGTCCCCCCTCCTTTGGGGCGGACTGCTCAGTTTCGGTTTTTATCTTCCGATCCATCGCGGTTGGGTCAACGATCCATTCGTTTTGCGCTATTTCGCAAGCCATCCGATTCTGTATACGATCACGATCATGTTCCTGGTCGGGTTGGCGTCGCAGCTCATCAAATATTTCCATGTGCTGCACGAACAGAGTATTTTGCAGCATTCGCCGATTCTCGAAGCACGTTCCGGACAGAAAGTCGATCTCCGTTACGTCGACAAATTCATGATCACGCTGGAGCGGCACGTCGGCAAATTCGGCGAATCGGGGCTTTCCCGACGGTTGCGTTCCGCATTGGAATTTCTCAAGCAGGGAGGCTCCGCCGAAGAACTCGACACCGAACTGCGACATCTCGCCGAAGACGACGCCGCGAAAGCAGACGCCGACTACGGATTGGTGCGACTCGTCCTTTGGGCGGTGCCGATGGTCGGGTTCTTCGGAACCGTCGTCGGGATCACGATGGCGCTTGGCAACCTCGACCTGAACAAGATCAACGAGTCGAGCAAGGCGCTCTCCGCCGGTCTTGCGGTGGCGTTCGACACGACGGCGTTGGCGATCGCGCTGGACCTCGTGCTTTATTTCGTGCAATTTCTCGTCTTCCGCGAAGAGAGCAATTTGCTTGCCGAGACCGACAAGAAAGCGGAGCGGGAACTTCGCAGCCGTTTCGAAACGGAAATCGGCGGCGAAGGAAACGACCAGCTCGTCGCGGTCCGTCGGATGCTCGAATCAGTCGTCGTCTCGCTGGAACAAATGATGGGGAACCAATCGGCGATTTGGGAACAGGCGATGAACGGCGTCGGCAACCGACTCCATTCGCTGACGGAACAAAACGCCGAGATCCTGAAAAAATCGCTTGCCGCCGCGATCAACGAAAACATATCGTTGCACGCCAAGACGCTCGTCCATGCCGAAGCGCAACTGATGGAGCGGACCGAACAATCGACGCGCAGTTTCAGCGATGCGCTGCGGCAGAACGCTGCGGCGATCGTTTCGCTCCAGGACGGAACCGTTCGACAGACCGAAGCGATTCGGAACATGCTCGGAACCGGTTCGCAACTTGTTCAATTGGAAGAAACGCTCCATCAAAACCTCGCCGCCGTCGCCAAGGTCGGAAACTTCGAAGAGACGATCAACAGTCTCGCCGCCGTGATTCATCTCCTGAATGCGAAACACGTTTCCATGACGGAAACGAAACGGGTAGCTTGAGAAAGGAGTTAGGAGACAGGAGTTAGGAGATAGGAGAGTTTTTGTTTGGCCTACGAACCGAAGGTTCTGGTGCTTCCAACTCCTATCTCCTAACTCCTAACTCCTCCCAACATGAGCCGCAAATACATTCCCAAACGCCGACGAGAGGGGACCACCGGGTTCTCCCTCTTTCCGTTTCTCACCGTGCTCCTTTGCACGATGGGGGCGCTCATCATGTTGCTCGTTCTCGTTGCGCGAAATGTTCGGGAACAGGGCGCATCGGCCGCCGTCGAAAAGCAGCCGGAAATCGTGCGGCAAATCGAGCCAGAACCCGTTCCGGCGACGGAAGATACGTTGACCGTCGAGAAAGCGAACGAAATCCTCTCGTCGATCCATGAGGAAACGGAGAACGTCGATTGGATCGCCTCCGAACTGGTCAAGTCGAAGAAACTCGCGGAAGAGCAACTTGCCGACGAACGGGCGAAACTCGCGATGGTCGAGAAGGAAACGCAGAAAGTCCGCGACGAACTCGTTCGACTCGAAAAAATCGTCCGGGAACTGGAATCCAATACCGCCGCGACTCCCGAGGAAATCACCGCCCTGAAAGCGATTCTCGAACAGAAGAAATCGCAACGGATGCAATCGGAAGGGGAGCTTGAAAAACTCCAGGACGAATCGAAACGGAATGCGAAATCGTACGCAATCATTCCGTATCGCGGCTCGGCGGGAACATTCCGGCGCCCGATCTTCCTGGAGTGTTACAAAAACAAGATCGTGCTGCAACCCGAAGGAACCGTGTTCGAAGGGACCGACCTGATGGTTCCGGATCGTGCCGACAATCCGATCGACGCCGCCCTCCGTGCCGTCCGGCAATATCTGAACGAAACGGGCCAACTCGCCAAAGGGACGGAGCCGTATCCGCTGCTGATTGTCCGACCGTCCGGCGTCGACGCTTACAGTGCCGCCCGCGAAAGCATGGGAACGTGGGTCAACGAATACGGATACGAACTCGTCGACGAAGATTGGACCGTCAACTATCCGCCGCCGAGTCAGGAACTCAGGGAGCGAGTCGAAAAGCAAGTCGAAATCGCGCGCAATCGGACCGAGGGATACCTTGCGATTCAGGAAATGGAACGGAAAGCCGCCGCACGGTCGCAACAGTATCGGGTCGATTCCAAGGGAGTCGTTCAGCGGATGGACGGAAATCTCGGCCCGGGCCGTGGCATGAGCAGCGGTCCGAACGTCGGGCCGAGATACGGTTACGGAAATTGTGACGACCTGAAAAATGCCGGCGTACCCACCGAACGTGTTCCGTTCCGCCGTCCGAATGTTCCGGGAACCGGCAATGGCACGGCGATGTCGGAACAACAACAACAACAACAGGCGGATGCCGCCGCCGGGAATTCGTTGCAACCATTCAACGGACCGATGCTTCCCGGTGATGCGTCACCGAAATTCGGTGCTCCGTATGGTTCCGGCCAACCGCTTTCATCGGCATTGGGGGCGAAAAAGGAAGACGACTTGATCTCCCTCGAAGTTCCCGACCCGTCGAAACGGGAAAAGCCGACATTGTACCTCGCCGACGCCCAAGGAGCTCCCCAGGGATCGAATTCGGAACGGCGGTCAAATTTGTACAGAAAAAATGATTCAACCGGTCAATCCCGGACGCTGGACCACCATACGCCGTCGCAAGGGGATAATCGTAACGCAACGACTTCCGGTCAACCGATGAACGGCCAACCCGGCCAGGCGTGTCCGATGGGGGACTCCGCACAGCAGGGACAACCGGCGATCGGAATGTCGGCACCGTTGACCGCCGGAAGAGCGGAAAACTGGGCGATCAAGGGAGCGTCACGGTTCGCGACCGGTATTGCCCGGAACGTCCGGATTCAATGCGAAGCGGACAAGTTGGTGCTCGTTCCACAACCGGGACTCCTACAAGTTCGTGTGGTTTCGATCGGCGACTCGATGCTTCGCGCAACGGATAACATGGTCCGTGCCGTCAACGATTACACCGACTCATGGGGAATGGCGGGCGAAAACATGTACTGGAAACCGACCTTGAAAGTCAAAGTCCTCCCCGGCGGCGAACGACGTTTCGCCGAGTTCCAACAACTCCTCCGCAACAGCGGAATGGTGGTCGAAGAGGAGATCGGAGTTAGGAGATAGGAGACAGGAGTTAGGAGTTAGGAGATAGGAGGAGGACATGCAACCGTCGAAGAGTTTTCGTGAATTGATCGTTTGGCAGAAATCACATGCGTTTGTTCTTGGTGTTTATCAAACGACTCGAAGCGAATTTCCGCGAGAAGAGATTTATGGATTAACCTCGCAGTTTCGACGTGCCGCGGTTTCCATCGCCGCCAACATTGCCGAAGGGTATCGTAAACAATCCAAAGCGGACAAAGCTCGTTTCCTGAACACGTCCGAAGGTTCACTCGAAGAATGCCGGTATTATCTCATTCTTGCCAAAGACCTCGGTTTTATTCACGATAATGCTTTGTGGGATTTATCAGAAGAAATCGGACGCCTTCTCAACGCCTATCGTCGCTCCCTCCTAGCTCCTAGCTCCTAACTCCTAACTCCTCCCCAACTATGCGTCAACGTAACTCGACAACCTTTGTGATGGGAAGTATGGATTCGTTCCTGGACATCATCACTAACGTCGTCGGCATTTTGATTATTCTCGTGATGATCGCCGGGGTCAAAGCCCAGCAATCGTCGCCGGAATCGGAAGCGACCGAAGAAATCGTAACGGAATCGACGACGGCAACGGTCCCGGTTCCGACGCTGCCGAACACCAAGGATTTGGAGAAGACGATTGAAGAGAACGGACGTCGTCTCGAAGAAAAAGCGAAAACAGCGGCGACGCTCCGTGATTCCGTGACGGATATTATGGGCCAAAAGGAGACTCTTACCGAACAGATCGAAGTACAAGCGGCACAGCATGCAAAACTGTTTGACCTGATGACTTCCATTCGCGCCGGAATCGATCTCGAAGCGGAACGGAAAGACAAGTCGCTCAAGGAATCGTTGGAGCTGAAACGGCAACTGCTCGAACAAGACGCCAAGTTGGAACAGCTCGACAAAACGAAAAATTGGATACTCGCCCATCGACCTCAAGCGACCGTCCTGGAAAACATGCCGACGCCGATCGGACGGACCGTCGACGACAAGGAAATTCATTTTCGCTTGATCGGCGGCAGGCTCGCTTATGTTCCGTTCGCCGAATTGATGCTCGCCTTGAGGGCGGAGGTTACGGAAAACAAGAACAAGCTCTTCAAGCAACGATCGACACCGGGGATTCTCGGCCCGATCGACGGATTCAACTTGCATTACGTTTTGATCATGTACGACGCCGAGATGCGCGACGTGATGGGAAGCGGCATCGGCCAACGACTCGAATTGGATTACGCCGAATTGCTTCCCGTCGCGGAACCGATGGGAGAGCCGCTCAAGAGTGCTCTTGCCAATCCGAATTCCGAATTTTTGAATCGGTTGCGAAAATATCGACAGGATATTTACACGATCACGGTTTGGGTCTATCCGGATTCGTTCGAGGAATATCGGGAACTGAAAAAATTCCTTTACGAAAAAGGATACCAGGTCGCCGCTCGACCGTTGGAATTCGGCCAACCGATCAGCGGCTCGCCGCGTGGAACGAAGTCGTCGGCTCAGTAAATGCTCAATGCTTGAACACGTGTCGATTTCCTTCCCCTCTCCCTCGGGAGAGGGGAAGGGAATCGCTGCCGAACCATAATTTTCGTTGTTTTACAATTTCGTTACGACCGTGCCTTCTTTTCCCGCAGGAGTTCCGCTTCGACGATTTCCGCGGCGTAGGGGAGCGCTTCGACAATCGTTTCGAAAATGTGCTCCGTGCCGACCCGTTCGATCAAGCCGTATTTCTTCATCACGCTTTTCGGCTGCGGACGGATACCGGTAATGAGAACCGTCGTGTTGTCTTTTTCGGCGCGACGGAGAAGTTCTTCCAAGGCGTTCACGCCGGTCGCATCCATGACGGGAACATTTCGCATTCGGAGAATGACGACGCGGCACGCTTCCCCTTCGGTCGCCTTCTGAAACTTCGTCGCCGCGCCGAAGAAGAACGGGCCGTTGATTTCGTACACATGCACGCCGTCCGGGACGTCGAACAACCGCAGCGCGAGCGGATCTTCGTGCGGATCGTCGTCGCTCAACATGTAAAGTTGATCGTCGAGCGAACCGGCTCCGAACTCGCTTTCCATCCGCCGCATGAAGAGGAACGACGCGAGGATCAATCCGACCGGTATCGCAATCGTCAGGTCGAGAAAGACCGTCAGGAAAAACGTGATGAGCAGCACCGCGATGTCGCTTTTCGGGGCTCGCAAGAGCATCTTGCCGAACAGGCGGTATTCGCTCATGTTGATCGACACGGTAATCAAAATTCCGCCGAGCACGGCGTACGGAATCAGCGCGGCGTATTTGCCGAAACAGAGCACGATCGCAAGCAGGGTGATCGCGTGAACGATTCCGGCGATCGGCGTACGGCCTCCGTTACGGATATTCGTTGCGGTCCGTGCAATCGCCCCGGTCGCCGGAATGCCGCCGAAAAACGGGGTGACGACATTCGCAATCCCTTGGGCGACGAGCTCCGTGTTGGAACGGTGTTTCGTTCCCGTCATGCCGTCCGCGACGACCGCCGAGAGGAGCGACTCAATCGAGCCGAGCATGGCGATGGCAATCGCGGCACGGAAAATATCGGAAAAATGGGACCACGCTTCTTTCCAATCGGCGACCGGCATCGCGAACTTCGGGAGTCCCAAGTCGAGCGGCGTCGCCGGTTTGCCGATCGTCTGGCCGATCGTATCGACATGAATGAACGGACAGAGAACGACCAACACCGTGCAGACGAGCACCGCGATCAACGAACCGGGAACCCGTTTCGTAAATTTCGGCGTCAGGAGAATCAAGGCGATCGAAAAGAGCGACAGACCGACGGCCCAATAGTTGACCGTATGAACGTGCTCCGCGAAGAAAATGATCTTGTCGACGAACTCCGCCGGGACCTTGTCTTCGCCGAGATTGAATCCAAGAAGCTGCGGAACCTGCGACGTGGCGATGACGACGGCAATCCCCGCCGTGAAGCCGAGCGTGACAGGATACGGAATATATTTGATGAGCGTCCCCATTCCGGTGAATCCCATCACGATCAGGAAAAACCCGGCAAGGATCGTGGCGAGCATCAGTCCCTGCGGCCCTTGGGCTTGAACGATTCCGTAGACGATCACGATGAACGCGCCGGTCGGGCCGCCGATCTGGACCCGGCTGCCGCTGAAAACCGAGATAATAAACCCGGCGATGATCGCGGTGAAAAGCCCCTGTTCGGCGGAAACGCCGGACGCCAATCCGAACGCAATCGCCAGCGGCAACGCGACGATGCCGACGATAATTCCGGCGATCAGATCGCCGAAAAATTGCCGTGCCGAATACCCTTCCGCGAGCACGGTAACGAGTTGCGGTTGGAAGTTCTGAAACAACGACCTAAGCACCCGGCGGGTCATGGAACGGTAAGGGAAAAAGGACGATAATTGAACCGCCGAAAAAATTCGACGCCAATCTTGACGATAAAATCACTCCAACCGATTCCATTTTAGGGCGTTTCCGCTTTTTGCCTACCAGCCCCGAACATCTGGTTCGTGATCACGTTTCGGCGCCGGCGGCGAGAGCGGCCCTCGGATGATCGGCGGCCAATAACAACGTCGATAAAATCCCGCCGCCGCATAAAATTCGGAAAATTCGGGGGAGCGATTGATCAACAACGGCGGTTCGGGGTATACTACCTAATATTTATGTCGATTAAGCGGTTCATTGGAATCTCGGCGACGGTGACCATCGTTCACTGCAACGGTTTCGTCGATGAACCCCAGCCAGAAAAACAACGCAACGGTTGAATGGAACCGGACGTTTCATCCTCGATTTGGAAAAAAGCGATTCGTTACGCAACGCTGACGGATATCGGTTTGAGACGGGCGAACAATCAGGATTCGCACGCCTCCAAGCCGGCGGTCACGGCGCGTCAATGGTTCGACCGGGGACATTTTTTTATCGTCGCTGACGGTATGGGTGCGCACGCCGCCGGGGAAGTTGCAAGCCAACTCGCCGCGGAAGCCGTCATGCAGGGATACCTGAAGCGGTCCGGCGAATCCGCGCCGCAAGCGCTCGTCAACGCCGTGTACGACGCTCATCGGGTGCTCCGGGAAAAGAGCCGTCGGGAAGACGCTTTCCGTGACATGGGGACGACCTGCGACGCCTTTGCACTGCTCCCCGCCGGAATCATCGTCGCCCATGTCGGCGATTCGCGGGTCTATCGGGTTCGCGGACCGGTCATCGAACAGTTGACATTCGACCACAGCCTCGTTTGGGAAGTCTGCCTGGCGACGAATTTGCCGTTCGATCAGGCTCCGAACTATATCCCCAAAAACCAGATTACCCGTTCTCTTGGCCCGACGGAAAAACTGATCGTCGACTTGGAAGGCCCCTTTCCGATTCAGGTCGGCGACACGTTTCTGGCATGCAGCGACGGTTTGACCGGTCAGGTCAGCGACCGGGAAATCGGCGAAATTCTCAACGTCTTTCCGCCGGAACCCGCCGTGGAAACGCTGATTAATCTCGCCAATCTGCGCGGCGGACCGGACAACATCACGGTGATCGTGGTGCAAGCGACGCAATCGCCGACCACAGACGAAGAAGTCGCGGAAGAGTTGAAAATTCCGTTGTCGAGTTGGGGACTCCTCGCCGCGATGGTCGCTTGCGGTCTGGGAATCGGCGCCGGATTCGTGCTCGGAAACATGGCGATCGCCGCCTCAGCAGCGGTTGCATCGGTCGTCGCCGGGTTCCTCTTTTTCCGATACGCCGCAAAATCGATTTTCGGCGGCTCACCGTTCGAGACGCCGACCCATCCGTTCGGAAGAGGCCCCTACACGAAAAGCGTTTGTGCTCCCAGCCAGGATTTCGCCGAAAATTACGAAAAGATTTACAAGGAATTACGGCAGGCAACCCAAGGAAACCAGTTGTCCGTGAAATCCCCCGACGCCGACCAATGCGAAAAAACGGCGAAAACCGCGATGAAAAGCCGCGATTACACCGGCGCGATTCGTCAATACGCCCTCGCCGTCAACCACCTGATGCGCGAACTGAAAAAACTCAGCACAAAAAAGAAGTAGTTTCCAACGAGCCGGGATCTGCGGTCCCGACTTTCCCCCACTTTTTATTGAACAGCATGAAAACATTCTCGATCGTGTCGCTCGGTTGTCCCAAAAATCTCGTCGACAGCGAGCGGCTCGTTCGGAAGCTGGAACTGGAAGGGAACGAATTTCGGACCGATATCGACGGTTGCGACACCGTGGTTTTGAACACTTGCGGCTTCATCGATTCGGCACGTCAGGAAGCACGGGATTACATCCGATCGCTGGTCATCTTCAAGAACGAGGGACGGATCCGCCGCATCGTCGTTTGCGGTTGCATGCCGCAGCTCGAAGGTGTTGCGGCGCTCGCCAAAGATTTTCCCGACGTCGACGAATGGTTCGGCGTCCGCAACGATTTGATCGAGCCGAGACATCTTCTTACGGCAAAGCATGTCGCTTACCTCCGAATCGCCGACGGTTGCGACCGGCATTGCACCTATTGTTCGATCCCGGCGATTCGCGGTCCGTTCAAAAGCCGACCGCTTGAGGAACTCCTCGTGGAAGCGGAAGAACTCGCGGCAACCGGCGTCAAGGAATTGGTCGTCGTCGCCCAGGAAACGACGTTCTGGGGAACCGATCTGTACGGAAAACCCCGACTCGTGGAACTCCTCGCCGCTCTCGAAAAAATCGACGGTTTCCGTTGGATCCGGCTGATGTACACTTATCCTCTTTTCTTCGACGACGCATTGATCGATCTCTTTGCCGCGAAACGAAAATTGCTCCCGTACATCGACATCCCGCTCCAACACGCTTCGGACCCGATCCTGAAACGGATGAACCGCAACGTGAACCGCGCCGAAACGGAAGCGTTGTTGGCGAAACTCCGGGACCGCATCGGGAACGTCGTGCTTCGGACGTCGTTGATCGTCGGCTTCCCCGGCGAAACGGACGAACAGTTCAACGAACTCGTCAAGTTCGTCGAACTGTGGAAGTTCGAACGGGCCGGCGTTTTCCCGTTCTCCGCCGAAAAGGGAACCGCCGCCGCGAAACTCGACGGCCGGGTTCCGCCGCGACAAATCGAGAAACGGTACGAAAAACTCTACGCGGTCTGTGAAAAGCATTCGATCGCTTGGGCGACGAAACGGAAGGGAAGGATTCTCGACGTCCAGATCGACGGGCCGTACATCGACGAAAACGGGCATCGCGAATCGAACCTGTTTCTCGGACGAACCTGGGCCGACGCGCCGGACATCGATCCGATCGTTTATGTAACGGGTTTGAATCTCGAAGCCGGTGCGCTGCTCTCCTGTGAAATCGTCGAAACCGAAGGGTGCGATCTCGTCGCCGTCGCGGATGTTTGTTGAGCAGGTGATCAAACTTGATCCGTTGTTTGGCCGACTGCCGTGTAGAGTCCGTCGCGTTTTGAAGTCCGCTACGCTCCGACATAACACGACTCCGTTCATTTTTTATTGCCGCCACATTATCGCTCAAGAATTCTCGAAACGATCGCTTCCGCCGTTCGGGCCGCGGTCGACGGTTCTTCGAGCTCCGGGGCGTGGTGCGGCTTGCGGCGGGCATCGATGATCAGCGGCCCCGTGCATCCCCAGTGTTTTTGTTCCGTAAATTCGCCGATGCCGTGAACGTCCGTCGCGGGATCACTCTTCGTAAACGTCGTCCAGAGAAAGTTGCGCAAATTCGACGCCGCTTCATTCGAGTCGTCGACGATCACAATCAGCGGGAATGCGTCGAGTGCCGAATCGTTCGAAACGACTTCGCTTTCGATGCAAACGACGCCGGGAAAAACGATCCGCGGATTCGTCGATCGGACGTCGCCGTGAAATTCCGTCGGGAGTTCCCGGATCGGCGGACCGCTCACGGCGACGAACATTTTCGAGCCGCGATTGATTTCGCCGCCGGTGTAGTCCAACGTGTCGGCCGTTGTTTTTGTGACAAAATGAACGTCGCGTTTCCAGTCGGCCCGACGCAAAATATGTTTCAAAAAATTTTCCGTATCGTAAACATCGAGTCCGGGGTCGTCTTCCCTTGCCGCGAGGAAAAGATATTTGGCGAGCGAAAGCTGTCCAAAGCCGAGAACGGCGTGGGCCAACGTGTGGAGCTCCGCCGTGCGCCGGTTCGGATCGAACGGAACATACCGTTCGCTTCCGATCGCCAGCAGGAGCGGATGAACCCCCGCTTCATCGACGGCGTGGACGGCGTGAACTCCCGGCAGCTTTTTCGTGACGACCGACCCGACGAGTTTGTGGATGAACCGTCCGAACATCGAATCCTCCTGCGGCGGACGCCCCACCACGGTGAACGGCCAGACGGCGTCTTTCCGGTGAAACACGTTTTCGAGGCGCAATACGGGAAAATCGTGACGTAAACTGTAGTATCCGAGGTGATCGCCGAACGGGCCTTCCGTCTTGACGTTGCGTGACTCGAGAACCCCCGTGATGCAGAAGTCGGCTTCGGCGTAAATCGGTAATTCGGTACGATTTTGGCGTGCCAGTGGAATACGATGTCGTCCGAGAATTCCGGCGAACAGTAATTCGCTGAGACCTTCGGGGAGCGGCATCACGGCGGCGAGCGTCATCGCCGGGGCACCGCCGATGAAAATGTTGACCCGAAGCGGTTCGCCCCGTTCGATCGCCGCGGCATGATGGGCCGCGATTCCCCGATGAATCTGGTAATGCAGCCCGACTTCCTGATTCCATCCATAATCGTTCCCGGAAAGCTGCACGCGATACATGCCGAGATTCGATTTACCGACACCGGGGCGGTTCGGATCTTCCGTATAAACCTGCGGCAGCGTGACATACGGTCCGCCGTCGTCCGGCCAGGAAACGAGCTTCGGCAAAGCGTCGATTGTCGTGCGGCAATCGAGTATCGGAGCACGGCGGACGAATTTCGGACGGGAATACCATCCGGAGAGGCCGAGCGTGAAAAGTCCAGGCGAAAGATCGAGACGGGATTGTAACGGATCGGCTCCCCAATGAATCGCGTTGCGGAGCGGTTCGATCCCGTCACGAAAAATGAATTCGAGCCGGTCTTCGGTCCCGAAAAGGTTCGAAACCATCGGAAACCGACTGCCGACGGGATTCGTGAAATACAGGGCCGGACCGCCCCGTTCGAAAACCCGTCGCTGCACCGCCGCGATTTCCAGATGCGGATCGACCGGCTCGTCGACGTTCACGAGCCGCCCGGTACGGCGCAGGTCGTCGATACATTGGTGAAGCGTACGATAACCCATCGTCGAAAAGCGGGCCTTCCGAAAAAGTTACTGTGGTATGACCACGGATCTGCCGTCACGAACATCGGACAGGCTGTCCAAAACAGTGAAAGTGGTCGTCGTCGGGAAAGGACGGACCGCGCCGTCACCGAGCAAAAAATGACAGATTCCGGGATGCAAGCTGCCGAATCCGTTATTGTAACCCTTGGAAGCCTCTTCCGGCAACTGGATCTGAAACGTGTTCGCGTTGTATCGAATCATCCCCAAGGTCGCGGCGATTCGCTCGGATCCGAAGACAAGGTAGGAACAATCGGATCTGGCTTGCCCTCCAGGGGTGGAGACCGCGCATACACCGATAAAATCGCGATTGGTGTGTTTTTCACCGATGACGATTTGGTTGCTTAATCCATCCGACCAACGGGCAAAGTCATCACGCACCTGCCAGTCGTTCGGGGCTCGATAATTCTCCAGAATCGGTTGTCGAATCGGACCATACATGTCATCGATCTTCGCAATCGCGGTGGCAGCGGTACCACAATATTCGTGAAGAACGTTCGGGGTTACCGCGGAGCCGCTCCTGATATTAATGACGACACCGAAATCGGTGATCGGACCGGAGATGTACTGTTCCGGCGCCGCCGAGGCCGCTCCTGATCGTTCAACAACGGCCTGTCCTCCGTGGCGTGTCGGACAACGTAAATAGGAAACGGCCCCCAACGCCTTTTGTTCCGAATCGCTCAACTGATCCCACCAAGGCATGTCGAAATAGGAACCGATCCCCGCATAATAATTCGCGGCATTATCCGTGGGAGAAGTGATGGCAGCTCGGCGGGTCGTATTCACCTCGCGAAGCATTTCGTAGAGCCCTTGTTGCTCGATATAGGGATAAAGAAACACCATAAACGAAATGCGTCCCGTTGCCGAAGTCGTCAGGGTCGTCCCCATGGGATAGCCGCTAATGCAAAGCGGCGGAATGCCTTTGAGTGTGTCGTGGAAATTATGGATTCCCAAGCCGATTTGTTTGAGATGGTTGGAGCATTGCATCCGCCGAGCCGACTCACGGGCCGCTTGAATGGCTGGGAGTAGAAGAGCAATCAATACCCCGATAATAGCGATAACGACCAAAAGTTCGACAAGCGTAAAACCATCTCTTAGAGACCGACGGGAACTCGCCCCATTTCGCCCGCTTTTCTTATTCTGCCATTGGCTCAAATAAATCATCCTTTTTCTCCTGTAAAACTATTTTTTGAAAACAAGAACAGGCCAAGCAAAACGTCGATTTACCAAACGTCTTTCATGAATGACCGAGAAAAACCTCGGAACGGTGGCAATAAATCTTGAATTATTTATTCGAGCCTGGCATGTTCACTGGGCCGGATTACCCAAACCCACATGTCCTATAATACACGGATAAGAAAATATTTTCAAGAGGCAAAGATTGGCAAAATGGTAAGCTTTCCCGGGGCAACCGCTTCCTGACGGGCGCGGCTCCGACCGACGTTGAAAATCTACCGTTGAATAATCTCTTTACCGACGCTCGGACGGAGCACTTCGGGGACGACAATCGAGCCGTCCTTCTGTTGGTAGAGCTCCATGATCGCAACGAGCGCCCGACTGATCGCGATCGCGGTGCCGTTCAGCGTGTGGACGAACTTCGTCCCCTTTTCCCCTTTGGTCTTGAACCGGGCGTTCAAGCGGCGGGCCTGATAATCCGTGCAGTTCGACGTGCTCGTTACCTCACCATATTCGCCCCCCTTGCCGCGGCCGGGCATCCACGCTTCGAGGTCGAATTTCCGGTACGCCGGACCGCCGAGATCGCCGGTTGCCGTGTCGACGACTTGGTACGGAATTCCGAGACCGTCGAAAATCTTGCATTCGAGGCCGAGCATTTCGTCGTGCATCGCGTCGCTTTGTTCCGGTGTCGTGAAGGCGAACATTTCGACCTTTGTGAATTGGTGAACCCGGTAAAGACCTCGGGAAGCACGACCGGCGGCGCCCGCTTCGGTTCGGAAACAATGGGAAATGCCGCAAAGCCGCAACGGAAGCTGTTCCGCGTCGACCGTTTGTCCGGCGAGCATTCCGCCGAGGGGAATCTCCGCCGTCGCAACGAGACTCAAATCGGTACCGTCGATACTGTAAATCTGCGTCTCCGGTCCGCGTGGAATGTATCCGGTCCCCTGCAACACATCGTTCCGGGCGAGGTCCGGCGTCGTCGTCAGCGTGAACCCGGCCTGCATCAGGATTTCAACGGCGTATCGCTGCAAGGCAAGTTCGAGGAGCACCGCCTCGTTTTTCAGGAAATAGAATCCTGCCCCGGCGACACGGGCTCCGGCTTCGAAGTCGATCAAATCGAGCTTTTCGCCGAGCACGACGTGGTCGACCGGCTCGAAATCGTATTTCGGAATCGGCGTTTTTCCCAAAGAACGGCGGGTATTCGATTGATCGTCGGCTCCGATCGGAGCGTCCGGATGCGACATGTTCGGAATCGACCGCTGGATTTGGTCGAGTTCCGTCTCGATGTTGCCGAGTTCCGTGCTGACGGCGGCGGTCTTTTCCCGGAGCAGGCGTCCTTCTTCTTTCTTGGCGTCCCGTTCTTCAGGGGTCGCCGCCTTGCCGATCGACTTCGAAACGGCGTTCGCTTCGCCGTTGAGCCGCTCGACGTCGGTCTGCAACTCCTTCCGCTTGGTTTCGAGTTTCACGAACCCGTCGACATCGGCCTTGACGCCCCGACGTTCGCAATTCGTTTTGACCGCTTCGGCGTTCTCCAGAATGAACTTTCGATCCAACATAATGTGTGTACCCGGTTGTAATTCCGCGTGCGTTTTAGCCGCGCAGCGCGATGAATGGTGCGTCAACTCAATAAATATCAGATTACCAGAATCGCGGAAAGGTTCAAGGGTGCGAACCGTTCCGCACGACGTCCGGCCGACCTTGATCATCGTGTTTGATTTTCGCCTCACCGCCCCGTGCGGTTTCGCGGTTTCGTGATATAATAAGGACTCACCCCAAGGCGTATTTCTCATGCTTCATACGGTTCGCTCAAAACTACTTTTCTGGATTCTCCTGCCGCTGCTGCTGGTTTACGGCGTTATTGCGGTTCTCGAAACCCGTCAACAGGTTCGGATTGCCCTCGACGATGCCACGCGGCTGCTCCGGGAGTCAGTCGAAATCCGTGCCGCCCGTTGCGATACCGAGTTCGCGGAAGTCGCTGCAACGCTGCAAACGGTCTTGAATTGGTTCGCGGAGCATCCGACGCCGCCGGCAACCGAAGTCGGGCCGTTCCTGACCCGGTGCGTCGACGGCAATCGGCGGCTGCTCGGACTCGGCATTTCCTACGAAGCGAACGCTTTCGCCCCCGGCAAAGAGTTCTTCGAGTACTATTATTACTGGAACGAGCAGGAAAAAATCGTCCCGCAAACCGAGACAAGCGATTTCGAATACCGAACCCGTGATTGGTACATCCAGGCGCTCCGCGAAAAACAGGGCGTTTGGGGGGAGCCGTACATCGGCAATTTTCCGGTCGGCGTCAAGATGTGTTCGCATTCCGTTCCGCTTTTCCAAGATAAAAAGCCGCTCGGTGTGCTGATCGCGGACTTGTCGTTGACGGAAATCCACAAAATCGTTCAGTCCGACCCGCCGCCGGAAACCTGGTTCACACTTGTCAGTCCGACCGGTAAGATCATCTCCGACGCCGATGAATCGCTCCTCATCCACGAGTCGCTCTTCAGCCTCGCCGCAAAAGCGAACCGCGACGATTTCACCACTTACTCGACGGCAATGCTTCGTGGCAACGCACCGCTCCGACGGATTGTTCCATTGCCGAGCGCCTTTCCCGCGAAAAAAGCGTGGAACGACGGCAAACCGTTCTGGTTCGTCGCCGCGCCGCTGAAAAAAACCGGTTGGACGCTCCTTGCATCGATTCCCGAATCGGTGATTCTGCAACCGATTTACGCCCGACTCTGGAAGCAGCACGCCCTGTTCCTCGTTGCGCTGGCGCTGATCGTCGGCGTCGTCGCCGCGGTAACGTCCCGATTGGCGGCGGCACTGAAACGGTTGACCGGATTCGCCGACGAACTCGCCAAGGGAAATCTCGACGCCCGGGTCAACGGGAATCCGTCCAACGACGAACTCGGTCAACTGACGCGACATTTCGACAAAATGGTCGACGACCTGAAAACGAACATCGACGCCCGGATGAAGGAAAGCCTTGCCCGCAAGGCGGTCGAAGAGGAACTCCGTGTCGCCCGGCGGATTCAAACGTCGCTGCTTCCCCATTCGGTCCCGCCGTTTCCGCACCGAAAAGAATTCGAACTGTTCGCCAGGAATGAACCGGCGGCATTCATCGCGGGGGACTTCTTCGACTTTTTTTTCATCGAGGAAAACAAGCTCGGCATCGTGATCGCCGACGTTTCCGGACACGGCGTCCCGGCGGCGATGTTCATGGCGGTTGCACGAACGGCGTTACGAAATTATGCGACGCCGGACCAACCGCCGAAGGAAATCGTCCGCCTGACCAACGAGGTCCTTGCGAAAGACAACGACGACAACATGTTCGTGACGGCGTTCTTCGCTTGTTACCGGGTCGACACCGGCGATTTAACGTACGTCAACGCCGGGCACAACCCGCCGTACATCCTGCGTGAAGATCGTGGTTTGGAGGCCCTGCAATCGACGGGCACGTTCCTGGCGGCGTTCGACGGCGTCGACTTCGACGAAACAACCGTCAATTTACGTCACGGAGATTCGTTGGTGTTGTTCACGGACGGCGTCACGGAAGCCCATGCGGAGGCGGTCAACGATTTCTACGGCGAAAAGCGGCTCGAAACGCTCCTCTCGGCGCTGCGGGGCGAAAACGTCGAAACGATCAGCAACGTCGTGCTCCGCAATGTCGAGGACCATTCAAACGGCGAACGGCACGACGACATCACGATCGTGGTGCTGAAACGAAATTAGTCGTTATTGAGCAGGTATACCGCGTCCGGTCAAATTGGACATTTTCGTGAACCCGCGAACAAAAGGTTCCGGTGCTTCGGCAAGTTCACCCCACTATACATTGTTACGAACCGTTTTATTTCTTTTTTCAAGGAGATCGTCATGCTCATGTTCATTGCCCTGCTTGCCATCAACGCCGTCATTTTAATGTTCCTGCTGAAATTTTTAGTGGGGGAAAAATGCGATTTCGTCAAGGCGCTCATCACGGCGCTGATCGGCGCATTGGTCGGCGTTCTGTTGTCATCGCTCCTCGGTCCCCACATCGGCGGACCGTATGCACCGTTCCTGATTTCCGCCGCCGCGACCGCCGCCGCCGTTTGGGGAATGTTCAAAACGACGCCGGTCACCTCGGCGATCATCGGAGCCCTGTTTTTCGTCGCGCAAACAGGCGTCTTCCATCTTCTCGCGCCGATCCTCGCCGACATTAAAATGTAAATGGACGCGACAATAACAACTCGAACCGTGGAACCGATGAGCACATCGTACGATATTTTGGTGATCGGCGGCGGTCCCGCCGGATATTCGGCGGCGATACACGCCGCGAAACAAGGCTCGAAAAATTCGTTGCGCATCGGCATCGTCGAATCGCGACAGCTCGGCGGAACCTGTTTGAATCGCGGTTGTATTCCGACCAAGACACTGCTCGACACGGCGGGAATCCTTGATTCGCTCGCCGACGCTCCCAAACGCGGCATCGAATTGTGCGGCAACGCGTCGGTCGACATGAAAAAGGTGCTCCAGTTCAAAAACCGTGTCGTCAAAAAGATGAACATGGGAGTCGGTGTATTGCTCCGGGAAAATTCCGTTCCGGTAATTCAGGGAACCGCGAAAGTCGAATCGACGGAAGGCGGTTTCCGCGTTTCCGTGACGAACGGCGACAAGACGGGCATCCTGACGACGATGAAATTGATTCTTGCGACAGGTTCCGAGCCGACACGAATTCCGCTTGCCGGTTTGGACGATCCGGATATTTCGCAACGAATTTTAACGAGCGACGAACTGCTCGACCTTGATTTCGTGCCGGAAAAGTTGTTGATCCTCGGCGGCGGCGTGATCGGTGTCGAGGCGGCCCGGATTTTCCGCTCGTTCGGCAGCGACGTCCATATCGTCGAAGCGCTTCCGCGATTGCTCCCCTTTGTGGACACAGAAATCGTCTCCGTGTTGACGAAGTCGCTCAACGGACGAAAAATCAAGGTTTCGACCGGCGTTCAAGCGACCGCCGTCGAGAAAACCGAAAGCGGAATCGCCCTGCTTCTCGCCGACGGCCAACGGTTGGAAGCGTCGCATCTTTTGCTTTCGGTGGGCCGCTCGCCGAACACGTCGATTCTTTCCGACGGCCTGAAATCGTCACTGAAATTGGATCGTCGCGGTTTCATTTCGGTCGACCATTGGATGAAAACATCAGTTCCCGGTCTGTTTGCTCCCGGCGACGTCAACGGACTCTGCATGTTAGCGCACGCCGCGATCGAAATGGGCCGCCTTGCCGCAACCGCCGCCGTCGAGGAACTGATTCCCAATCTCGATGATTCTGATACGCCGGACGAATCAGCAATCGAAGAATTTCGGCGACGAATTCTTGAAAAGCCGAACCACTCGATGCTTCCCAGTTTGTTGGAGAGCTTTTTTCCGTTTTACGTTCCCGGTTGCGTTTACGGCGAACCGGAGATCGGATACATCGGTTGGACCGAAGAACAAGCGAAGGACAAACTCGGCGACCGCATCCGCATCGGTCGATTTCCATTCGGCGCCAACGGCCGCGCTGCGGCTTCCGGTCAACAGGAAGGGTTCGTCAAGGTGATCCGTTTTATCGAAACGGAAACGATCGTCGGCGTTCACATCATCGGGCCGTGCGCTTCGGAGTTGATCAACGAGGTTTCCGCGATCATGTACGCCGGCGGCAACGTCGATCAATGGGCGGCGTCGATACACGCGCATCCGACTTACGGCGAAGCGCTTGTCGAGGCCGCCGCCGATTCGCTCGGCACGGCATTACATTTGCCGCCGAAATAAATGGCGACACTGCTGAAAAGCGGGAGCGGTAGACAGGGAATCGTCCGCCGGTAAAATAGACCGGATGAAACATGACACGATCCCCCAATCGCTGCTTGAAGGTTTGAACGGCCCGCAACAGGAGGCGGTTCGGTACAAGGACGGTCCGCTTCTCGTTCTCGCCGGTCCGGGGAGCGGCAAGACCCGTGTCGTCACGCACCGGATCGCCGCGCTGCTCCATCAGGGAGTTTGGCCGCGCCAGATCGTCGCGCTGACGTTCACGAACAAAGCCGCCGACGAAATGAAATCGCGGCTCGACATCCTCGCCCCGAATCAAAACGTCTGGATCGGGACGTTCCACCGTTTCTGTGCGTTTTTGCTCCGACAGAACGTCGCCCATGTCGGCCTGCAACAGAATTTCACGATCTACGACACCGACGAAAGCCTCGCGATCCTGAAAACGCTGACCGACAAGGACGGCATGCCTCCGGGGGTTAACGTCCAAAAAATCGCGTCGGCGATCGGTTGGGCAAAGAACAATCTTGTCCTCCCCGATGATTACGTTGCGCAACAGGGAAGTCTGCTTGGCAAGATCGTCGAGGAAGTTTATCCGGCGTACCAGAAGGAACTCCGCCGCGCGAACGCCGTCGACTTCGACGACCTTCTTCTTCACATCGCCGTGTTGCTCAAGGAAAACCCGGAGATTCGCAAGAACCTCGATAATCGTTTCCGCTATGTTCTCGTCGACGAATACCAGGACACCAACACGGTTCAATATGTCATCGCCAAGGCGTTGTCGCGGGATCACCGGAATCTCGCCGTGACGGGGGATCCCGACCAATCGATTTACGGTTGGCGTGGAGCGAACATCCAGAACATTCTCGACTTCGAAAAAGATTTTCCGGACGTTAAGATCATTCGGCTCGAACAAAATTACCGCAGCACGCCGGAAGTTCTCGCCGTCGCTGATAAACTGATTGCGAACAACGTGTTGCGAAAAGAGAAAACGCTCTTCACCGAAAATTCGTCCGGTAAACCGGTGCGATTGGTTCGCTGCGTCGACAATCACGAGGAAGCGGATTCCATCGCCCGGGAAATCGCCGAAGAGCTCAAACTCGGCAAACGGAAACCGAACGATTACGCTATTTTTTATCGGATGAACGCCTTGTCACGAAATTTGGAACATGCTTTGCGGCGGGAAAATATTCCGTTCCAATTGGTTCGCGGCCTGGAGTTTTTCAACCGGAAAGAGATCAAGGATTTGATCGCTTATCTCCGTGTCGTGTTCAATCCGGCGGATACGGTTTCGCTCTCGCGGATTATCAACGAGCCGACTCGCGGCATCGGCAAGACGACGTTACAAAAAATATCGGCTCACGCCGTTCGGCTCGGTCTTCCCACGATGGACGCCGCGCGGGACGTCGCGCATATCCCGGGAATCGCCAAGAAAACGCAACGGGCCGTCCTGGATTTCGCGGCGATGATCGATCGTTTGAGCGACGCTTCCGGGAAAGATTATCCGGTCGAAGCGCTGCTCGGCTTGGTTCTTAACGAAACGAAATACAAGGATCAATACGCCGACGAAGAATCCGAAGAGGATCGTGAACGACTCGACAACATCGAGGAACTTCTCACCGAAGCGCACGAATTCGATGAGCGCCCACTGGAGGAAAATGAAAACGCTTTGGAGAAATTCCTCGAACAGGTTGCGCTCGTCAGCGACGTCGACGAACTTGATACCGCGGCGGAACGCGTCTCCCTGATGACGCTGCACGCCGCCAAGGGACTCGAATTTCCCGTGGTGTACATTATTGCGATCGAAGAGGGAATTTTGCCGCACGACCGGTCGAGCAACGACAACGCACAACTCGAAGAGGAACGCCGATTGTTCTTCGTCGGAATCACCCGGGCGGAAGAAGAACTCCGTCTGAGCCGCGCCGAACGCCGGGATTTTCGCGGTTCGTTCGGTTCGACGATTTTCAGCCGATTCCTCGCCGAACTCCCGAAAAACGACTCGTTACGACAATTCGATTCGCCGTCGGAGTTTCTCGACCGAGAGGAAATCGACCGCGACAACGGCGTGAAGCTCGTGATCGAAAAAAATCTCGTCCGAGAAATGGAACGCGAAGACGTTCACGACGTTTTTGAAACGGAAGACGTTCGACCTGAGCGGGAGAACGAACCCGATAATTACCGTGAGGATTATGACGCCGTGGATGTCGAATACGACGACGACGGCAACCCGATCGTCCGAAAGCCGGAAAAAAAGAAGAAAAAGAAAACGTTCGCTCTTTCACTCACCACGGCGGCGAAACTCCACGACACGCAAGGAACCGACGAACCCGAAACGCTGGAACCGGAAACACTGGTCCGACACGCCAAGCACGGCATGGGGGTCGTCAAGGATTTCTGGGAAAAAGGGGACAAACGGCGTGTTCTCGTCGAGTTCTTCTCCGCCGCCGGTTGGATCGAACTGGAATATCCGTGCGTCGATCTTGTCGTCATACCCGGACGAAAACGTTAACGTCCGTTTATTCCCTCTTCGAAGGTTTCCGGACGGCGACCAACAAGTCGCAACACTCGCGAATCGCTTCGTAGGTACGGCGGTAGTTGTCGGCGTTCGATCCATACGGGTCTTCAATCCACGGCGATTTTTGGGCAAGCAACGTCCCCAACGGCCATATTTTCGTAACGTTTCCGGCGAAGCGTTGCCGAAGATGGTCGTAATTGTTTTCGTCGAAGCAAAGCACCATGTCGGCCCAATCCAAATCGTCGTCGGTAAAGCGGCGGCTGCGGTGTTCCGATAAATCGACACCCAACGACGCGGTGACGTTTTGAGCGATTTCCGGCGTTGGGCGATCCTGTTGGGGAAGATACCCCCCTTCACGGACCTCGACGATTCCCGCAAGTTTTTTCCGCAACCAGGCGGCAGCGAAGGGACTACGGCATATATTTCCGTAACAGATCACCAAAAGATTTCGAACGTCGGGGAATCGTCGGAGCATCGTTTCTTTTTTCAACGTCTTTCCTTTGCAGCGGGGGAAGTATTTTCGTCGCAGTTTTCCGGTGAACTCGCCGGCCATTTCGCCGACCTCGCCGAAGAACGGGCCCGGATCACGCCATGCAAAACTGTCCCAATATTCGTGTCCGGTCAACCAATGCCTCGATTCGGCCAAGACGGTTGCAAGCGGCCGCGTCGAAAGCGAAGGGTCGGAATGGTCGGCGCGACGATTATCCATGATCCAATGCAAGTCGCCGTACAGATTTCTCGAATAGATACCGATACGATATTGCCGGGGGAAGTCCTCGCGGTTTTCGCACTGCATTTGGTACAGCCAAAAGGGAAAGTCGCAACCGGCAGCAATCGATAACGCCAGGGAACCCCAAAATCGTCCGTTAATTTCGATGAACGCCCAACGGCCCTCCGAGTCGCGTTTGAATTCGAACATCGCCACCCCCGTGTAATGCATCGAACGAACCGCTTGCTCGATGCCGGGGAGCAATTCCGTCGGCAACAAGATACTGCGACGGTAATAGCCGCCGCCCCCCTCCAGCGGTTCGTGGAGGCGTTCCTGGGCCATACAGGCGAGAATCCGGCCGTTTTTCGCAAGAAGATAAACGCCGATTCCGGTTCCGTTGAAATTTTTCTGGACCATGCAGCGTTCCCACGAAGAATATTTCGAAACGAAATCTCGGAGCTGTTCTTCGCTGCGGATTCTTCGAACGACCCTTCTTCCCCCGAAAGTCCCGAAAACGTAGGAGCAACGGGGCTTGATGATCAGGGGATATCCGAACGAGTGGTCGCGGACGAAATCGATCAATGCGTCGTCGACCGGCCGTTCGTGGAATTCCGGAACGGGAAGTCCGCTTTCGGCGGCGAGTACGGCGGAACGATATTTGTCGGAGCTGATTTCGTACGCCGTGCCGGAAAGAACCGCGACGCGTCGCATCAAATCCGGATCGAGTGATTGAAAGAATTCACGGTGTCGGATAAACGGCAGGACGACGTCGTCGGAGCAGGGGAGAACGAAATCGTACTTTTTTTCCCGCAACAAATCGCCGGTAAATCGGAGCCAATCATCCGGAGACTCTTCCCGATAGTCGGGAAAGTCGATCGCCTCCCGGATATAACGGGACCGTAACGCCAATCCGGCACCACGGTTGACGTCGACTTGAATCGAACGGCGTCCCAAGGAACGGACCGATTGAAGAAAAGCCCCCAATCCGTGCCCGAGAATCAAAGCGGAGGTCGAATTCATGGAACAAATATTAGGTATTGATTCCCGCGAAAGCGGTCTCGATTTTCCACGAGAACACGTCGAGCGGCCAACTGCCGATGGTAACCCGTGAAAGTTGCAGGGGAGAGGAATTCCGCGTCACCCAACCCGGCTCCGTCAGGACGATCGACTTGTATCCGGTTTCGCGGATCAATTCCTGTGACGTTTTATCCCATTGCGGATTCAGGCACGGATGCGGATAGGAGAAATGTTCGACCGAGCACTCCATGTGTTTTCGTAACAGGGCTTGGGAACGTTCGATTTCGCTCTTTTGATCCTCGGAAGTCAACTGGGCGACGTTCGGGTGCGAAAACGTATGGTTGCCGATGAGATGTCCCCGTCGGGCCAAATCGTTGGCATTGTTCCAAGTCATCATTTTCGGGGCGTTCGAGGCGTCGTAGCGGATTCCGAGGAGCGATTCGAGTTTGGCGATCCGCATTTCCTGCCCTTCCAACGAAACACGGGCGCAAGGGTAACCGAAATGTCGATACGCTTCGGCGTATTTTACCGGTTCGTCGACGCTCCAAAGCCGATTTTCCGTGTCGGTGAACTTTTTGCCGGACGCCTTCCATTTTTCGAAAAGGTAATGGATTTTGCAAAACCAGGGAAGGGTTTGGTTGTCCACGGAATTCGCCGTCAAGTAAAATCCGCCGCGGATGCCGAGTTCCTCCATGACCGGTGCGGCAACGGTGAAATTGTCGGCGAATCCGTCGTCGAACGTTACGGCGACGGATCGGGGAGGCAAGTCGACGCCGTCGACGATCCAACGGCGAATCTCTTCAACCGTCACCGGATGATATTTTTTCCGCAGCAGTTGCATTTGCTCGCGAAACAGCTTCGTTCCAATCGCAATCCCCGGATTGATGTGATCGCCGTACTCTCGCGGATCGTGGACGACGGAGTGATAATAGAGGATCAACGCCGTCTTCGGGAGAAAACATCGTTTGACGTTCAGCAATCCGAAGTTCAGGATGATCTTTTTGGCAATACGTTTCAGCATGTTCCAACCTTCGATGACGTGATGGTTCCCGGAAAGCGCTCAAAGTTTACAACGAAAACGTCTCCATGGCAAGCTGCATGCCGCCGCCGGCCGGATACCCGTGCACCGATCTTGTCGTGATTTCGGGGCACAAACACCGAGGTCGGAAAACATCCCCCGTTTTCTTTTTGAGGGGCGGCGCTCTGTCCACCGGCTTTCGATTATGGTAGACTGGAATTCGTTCCATTGAGGGAACGTGTCAAGTTTTTCCGGGGATGCGAGCTCGAATCCCGAAGGGGTGAAGGCGTTACCCCGGGAAAAATCAAACGTCATCAGAATATTTCGAGGAGCAACATCATGAAAGATTGTTCGTGCAAGAATCGTTCGACGGCCGTGACGAAGGGAGACATCGGAAAAATCTACCAACAAGCGATGGACGCCGGCGACGGTATTCTCCGCCTGATCCCGAACTGGGTGCCGCGCAGCTTTCTCCATCCGGGGAAGCGGATCAAACTTGCGCCGACCGATTGGTACGCCCTCGGCGTTCACCGCGGCGGCATCGACGAACGCTGGTTCGGCAGCACGACGGAAGCCGCCAACGACAATCGGGCGGACGATGAAGGGCTCAGCTATGTGAAATTCGGCGGTAAGAAGTTCCTGCTCCGCGACGCCGTTGCCGAAGGAGAAGCCGCCGTGGTCGGTGAAAAAATCTGGAAGAAGTACAAACGCTGGCCGGTTTATTCGAAATTTTTCGACAACGCCGGACCGATTCCGCACCACATGCACCAGATGTCGGAGCACGCCAAAAACGTCGGACAGGAAGGAAAACCGGAGGCGTATTATTTTCCGCCGCAATTGAACGCCGCCGAAAACCATTTCGATTACACGTTCATGGGCTTCGAACCGGGCACGACGAAGGCCGACGTCCGGAAATGTCTCGAAGATTGGAACAAAGGGGACAACGGAATTCTCGACCTTTCCAAAGCGTACCGCCTGAAACGCGGCACCGGTTGGGTGATTCCCGCCGGCGTCCTCCACGCTCCGGGATCGCTCTGCACCTACGAACCGCAATGGGGCTCCGACGTGTTCGGCATGTTCCAATCGCTGGTCGAAGGCCGTCAGGTGCCGTGGGATCTGCTCGTCAAGGACGTTCCGAAGGAAAAAAGCAAGGACCTCGATTACATCATCTCGATGCTCGACTGGGACAAAAACGTCGACCCGAACTTCAAGGAATCGAACTACCTCGAACCGATTCTCGACAAGGCGCACTCCGGCGACGGCTGTTGCGACAAGTGGATCACCTACGGCAAAGTCGACGGCAAGCAGCTCTTCTCCGCGAAGGAGTTGACCGTCATGCCGGGCTGCAAATGCACGATCAAGGATCCCGGCGCAAGCTCCTGGATTTTCGTGCAGGGTTGCGGCAAGATCGGCAAACTGACGGTCGAGACCCCCGTGATGATCCGTTACGGCGAAGAACCGAACGACGAAGTTTACGTCACGGCGGAAGCCGCGGCGAAAGGTTTCGTCGTCGAAAACACCGGCAGCGAGCCGCTCGTCTCCCTGCGGTACTTCGGACCGGACTCCCATGCGAAGACGCCGCAAATCGGCGACCACCGCAAGGAAAAATAGTGTTTCCCTCAAGAGCCGGGGATGAAGCGCCGCGCAATCCCCGGATAGCTCCCCATGCAGGACGTCGTCGAGTTATTGAAAAAGGTTCGTCGGATCGAAATCGTCGCCAAGCGGTCGGTTAACGATCTCTTTGCCGGTCAGTACAAGAGCGTGTTCCGCGGACGGGGAATGGAGTTCAGCGAAGTCCGTGAGTATCAACCGGGGGACGATATCCGTTCCATCGATTGGAACGTCACGGCGCGGGCCGGTAGGCCGTACATCAAGCGTTTCGTCGAGGAGCGGGAGCTGACGGTTCTTTTTCTCGTCGACGTTTCGGCGTCCGGTCTGTTCGGGTCGAGTCGGTCGAAGTTCGACACCGCCGTCGAAGTCGCCGCGATGCTGATGTTCTCGGCGATGAAGAACAACGACAAGGTCGGCATGATCACATTCGCCGACCGGGTTCTCGAATTTTATCGTCCTCGAAAAGGGAAGGCGAACGTCTTGCATTTGGTCCGCGAACTCCTCGCCGTCGAGCCGGTCGTCGCCCCGACGAATCTCAAGGAAACGCTCGACTACGTCAACCGCGTTCAAAAACGGCGTGCCGTCATCTTCCTGCTCAGCGACTTCCTCTTGCCGGAATTGCTCGATTCCGGTGCGGACGACGAGGACGCCGACACCGCGGACGAACGAACGTGGAATTCGGCCATCGGCCATTTTTATTCGACTGACAGCAGCATTGAGCGGAACCTGTTCCTCCGTGTTCTTCCTTCGCGCAAGCCGTCGCAAGCGGCGCTTCAGGAGCAGGCGTTGTCGATTTGCAGCCGCAAACACGATCTGGTCGCGATGACGCTTGCCGACAAGCGGGAGCACGAATTTCCGGACGTCGGATTCGTGTCGCTCCGGGACGCGGAGACCGGCGAAATCGTCGACGTCGACACGTCCAACCCCGAAGTCCGCCGACGGCTCGCCGAGAAATTTCGCAACGGATATGAACGGATCGCCGAAACGCTGAAACGGTGCAAGGTCGACCGGCTCGACATCGAGTCCGGAGACGATTTCCTCAACGATCTTCGACGATTCTTCCACGCCCGGGAAAAACGATTCCGCTGAAAAACGAAATCGCCGGTATTTTTGTGCAAAATATTACGACTCGACTTCGCGCCAAGCGACGTATTCGACGTTCTCCCAATCCTTGGCGGCTCGTCCTTGCAAATCTTTTTCGTAAGTCTCGTGATGGTCGTAAACATGGGTGACGTGAAACACGTCTTCCTTGAGAAAACCGGCGATCCGTTCCGGCGTGTTCCCGGGCTTGAACACGAGCAGATCCGTCGAGGAAAACGCGTGGTGGTGAATCTGCCGCCAAGCGGGGTCGCCGACCCGGGAGATGAGCCGCTTGATCGCTTCTTTCGCCTCCCCCCGGATCCGTTCGAGCGACTTGAGAACTGTTTTTGAAACAAAAACTTTTTCCGGGACGTCGAAAATCTCCAACGTCCCCGATTTCTCCTCGATCGCCTTGAGCCGCCAATACAGGACGTAATACTCCTGCTTCTTTCGGTCGAGTTGTTGTTCGAAAAGAGCGGCCTTGTTTTCGTTTTCCTCGACCCAACGGTAGGACTCCTCCAATTCCTTCCGGAGCGAGTCGACCTCCTCCCGATGCCGCGACTCCTGTTCCTTCATGTACTCGTAGAACCGGACCGTTTCCGTTTCGACCGCTTCGGACATGATTTCCTTGCGTCGCCGTTCCGCCTTGCGGCTCCGCAGCGTGTTGTAAAACTGGCAGCCGCCCCAATCCATTTTTTTCGTCGTCGCGTGAATCATCAACTCCTCCTTGATCGAAGCGACGATGGCGTCGACCCCTTCGGATTCGTCGTAACGCAGCGTCAGCACATGAGTTCGGGGGGACGGGAAACAAATCCGAACTTCGCAACGATCGTCGTCCCGAACGCCTCCCCAGGGGAAATCGAGCATTCGAGGAAGAACGGCGACATGCGCGAACGCTTGCATCGATTGCCGGGATTTCTCCTTCACAAATAATCGTTGCGAAATTTCAGGGGTGATCGAAGTCCGATCGTCCGCCAACAGCAGAACGACGGGAAGCTGCCGTTTTTCGTCGAGAAGGAGCTCTTCCAAGGCACGGACGTCGTTTTCGCCGTCGATCGACCAGGCGTGTTTTTCGATCAGCCGTCCGTCGATCAAACCGAGAGCGTCGGCAAGGTCCGGAACGAGTCGGGGACGGACGATTCCGGCGGGATCGTCCGCGTTGAGCAAGACGCAAAAGACGCGCAACGAAAACCGGAGCCGTTTTTCCGTGCGATAAATCGAAATGTCCGTCGTCCAGGTCCGTCCGGGGACAACGGGCTGATCCTGCTGATACGGGTTGTCCGGATTGTCCGGGTGAACCAAGCGGAGGCACCATTGGCCGTCGTCCGGCAGGGAAACGCAATTCAAGTATTGCTGCCCGAAATCGTCCACGTCGAGGTCGAATCCGGTGAAGTAATTTTCCCGTGGAATTCGGGAATGCAACAGTTTGCGATCGACCCAGCCGCGAACGGTGTCGACGGCGGTTTCGAAAGCGGCGTCCATCGACATGTCGACGGCAATATGAATGTCGCCGGAAAATTGATAGGAGGTCTTTTGGACTTGACGCCGCATGGGAATGACGTCGACGGATTTCATTTCCGGCCGCTTTTTGAACCCGTCACGAATATCGGCGTTGTCGGATTCGCGCTCCGCTAGCGACGAAACCAAGGCAATCCTTTGGAATTGTTCTGCCGGCGTGCCGTGAAAAACGAATTGCCAACGGTAAACGTCGCTCTGTTCCCTGATCTTGGCGAGCAGGGTCTCCTGGGTGTACTGTGGAGCGGAAACCCGATCGCAACCGTTGGTGACGAAAACGACGACGACTTGTTCCGGACGCTCTTCTTCCGGTTTCGCCGCCAGGGAGGCTCCGATGTCGTCGATCATTCGGCAAGCGGACTCGAACAGGGCGGCGTTCCCTTCCGGCTCGAAACGGAAAGCTCCGACATCCTCGATCGGCTTGCCCCAATAAACCGGTTGATACTCTTCATGGCAAAGAAAGAAGGAGAGCGTCGCCTTGCAGAGCCGATAATCGTCGACGAAGGAATTCAACGCTCCGGCCCAACCGGGATCCGTCGAAGCGCTGGAGTCGATCAACACGTTCAGGCTAATCGTGTTCGGTTTCATGACGAGAATGGGGTACGGTGTTCGATTTTCAACCGATAGAACAAATGGACCGGTTCTCTGGGGCTCAGTTTATCAGTTTTTGTTCGATTCTCAAATATTGGTAGTTGAATTTACCGTGCCGACGGGATAAACTACACGAACCTTGACGACGCCGCGAGCCTTGGGATCGGGAACCTCCCCGTAATCATTACCGTCGAACCCAGCGAGGCTGGGCGGTCAACCGAGCTTCCGCTCGTCGTGTTCACCCACAGGATGGTCGCTTCGCTCCCGATCCTGCCGACGTAATCCTGAGTGAATTCACGATTTTAAATATTCAACCCCCATGAATTCCTTTCCAGAGCAGCATCCGCAAGGACGGAGCGACCGACAATCCGATCACGTCGGCGACTCGACTTCGGTCTCGCCGGAGGAGCGGAACGGTTTCGGGTTCATCGGAATCGTCGGCGTTGCGATTCTGTTCGTGATTACGTCCATTGAGTGCTTCCAGTATTTCGATCAGAATCCGTTCCAGACCGAACCCCCGATTAAGGGATTACCGGCGTTTTGCCGGCTGGCGTCGTTGTCGGTTCTTTGGACGGCGTTTGCGGCGATCTTGATCACGCTCGGATTGGCGGTCCGCTCCATGACGATTCGAGGCGTCGGATTGTTCATTTTCGGTTTGACGGCCGGAAAAATCCTGATGTTGGAACTGTTCAGTCGTCCCGATTTGACGGTTCCGCTCGCCAATCCGTATTTCCTGACAATTCTCTGTCCGGTTGTGATGATGATCGTCTTTGCGGTGTGGGGAGTTCGAGTGCAACCGTTGGAAAACCGGAACGAACGGGACCTTTTCACCCTGTTCGGTCTGGCAGCCATCGGTCTGCTTTGGGGGGCGTCTTCCGTCGAGTGCTACCAATTTTTCGACGTCCGCACGGACTGGCCGCACCACGAATTCCTTGCCAACGCTTCGTTGACCGCTTTTTGGACGTTCCTTGGCGTTGTTTTGGCGGTCACGGCAGGGCTTTCGCATTCGAAACCACTCCGTCTCCTCGCCGTCGGGCTCCTGTTGATCACGCTCTTGAAGGTCTGTCCGACCGAAATCTGGGATCGGCCGAACTACATTGTTCCGCTGTTCAATCCGTACGGTTTGCCACTGGTTTCGTTGGCGATTGCGCTGATCGCCGTTTGCGTCTCGTTCGGCGTCCTTCTCGACAAAACGGACGTCAACACGTTGGGGGAACGACAAGCGTACCGGTTTCTTGCGTTGGTCGGCGTCGTTTTTCTTTGGGGCTGCCTCTCGTTGGAGTGCTTCGAAGTGGTCCGTCAACTCAAGGGGGCCGATCCCGGAGCCTGGCAGGCGCAGATGGGACTCTCGATTCTTTGGTCGGTCTTCGCCGGGGTGCTGATCTTCGTCGGCTTCATTTGGCGGACCGCGGCGCTCCGCTGGATGGCGATCGCCCTGTTTTTCATCACGTCGACGAAGGTCCTGATCGTCGATCTCTCCGGGGTTGACGAACTCTATCGCATCGGCGCGTTTTTCGTCCTCGCCGTCGTCCTGACGCTCGCCGCCTGGGCTTACCAACGGTTCAAGCCGTAGGAGCTTGGAAAATTTCTCGGCGTTTTTTCGGAATATTCTCTTGACTTGTCTCTCCAAAAATGTTACCATCGTAACACTTGTTATGACAATAACACTTCGAGGATTTTATGAAACGAAAAAAACATTTCGAACTCGGCAATCGTGAGCGGCAACTGGTCGAAACCACTTACCGTCTCGGCGAAGCGTCCGTCTCGCAGATTCTCGACTCACTCGACGCCGAGCCGAAGCCGACGTATTCGACGGTCCGAACGATTTTGAACAAACTCGTTCGCAAAAAGATTCTCGGTTCACGCCGTGATGGAATTCGGTTCCTCTATCGACCGCTCGTTCCTCAAGAGCAAACGCAAACCCATGCACTGCGTGAAGTCGTCGACTCGCTGTTCGGCGGCTCGGTTTTGAACACGATCGTTTCGCTGCTCGATCTTTCCGACAAAAAGTTGGACGACGACGATTACAAACGGCTGGCGTCGATCATTCGCGATGCCCGGCAGGATGGACGTTGATTTTGTACCGTATTCGCTGAACAAAACACCAACCCACTTCGAAACCGATGTCGATCAACATTTTTCTCGTTGTCGTGTTTGCCTCGTTACCGTTGCTTCTTCTTGCGGGAAGCGGCGTTTATCTGTTTCGCCGGCGGGCGGCGGAGCGCGATTTTCTCTGCCGGGCACTTTTCGCGGCGCTCTTGCTTCTGCCGTTGATCGGAATTCTCGTACCTCGAACGACGACACCGGCACAGGACCACCACTCTCTTACGCGGACTCTCCTCGTGGAAACGCCTGCACCGACGGTTGTTACAGAAACGAAATTGTACTCCGAATCACTGCCGGTCACGATTCCGCATGAAGAATTCTATCGAATCGTTACACCAAATCCGAACATCACTTCGCCCATGGAAACCGCTTCCGTTGCAACGCAACCGATCGTGGAAAAAAGAGTTGGGACACGACGGCCCATTCCGTGGCATTCGCTTGCGTTTTGGGGAGCGGCGGTTTGGGGGTTCGGATCGGTGTCCTGTTTGCTGTTGCTCCTTCGCAACTACTTCATCTATTCGGGGATCGTACGGAAAGCGGATACATTGACCGACCCGGCATGGATTCATGTGGGCGACGAACTGAAACGAACGCTGGAAATCAAGCGTCCGGTTCGTTATCTCGTATCCGATATTGTCACCGTTCCTCAAGTCGTCGGACTTAGTCAACCGACGGTCCTGTTGCCGCGACATTTCATCGAAGGGGAGCCGAATCGGGCGATTCTCATTCACGAGCTCGAACATATTCGCCGTAACGATATTGCGTGGCAACTTCTCGTTGCGGTCGCCTGTTCGGCATATTGGTTCCAGCCGCTCGTATGGTTTTTCGCGGCGATACAACGGAATGCCCGGGAAGAGGTTTGCGACGATCAAGTCCTGCGACTCGGCGAAAAAGGGTCGGAATACGCAAGAACACTGCTTGACTTAAGCTCTTTGATTCAAAGAGGATACCATCTTCCGCAAGGAATCGGCTGCGCCGTCACGATGCCACGCAAACGGCGACAAGTCGAGCGGCGAATCCTCCAGTTGCTCGACCCGAACAGGAAACGCGGACCGGTCTCCCGGATTGCCCGCGCCGGTATTTTGTGCGGAATTCTTGCCATCGCTTTGTTTTCCATTGTATTTTGTCCCGCGTTCGAAGCGACGAAAAGCGAAACGAATAAAAATTGGAACACGACGACAACCGCCAATTCCGTCTCGCTGACATCGTTCCAGAAAAACGAGGAACCGAAAACCGACGGCGATTTCGTGACCGATCCGAAAGCGATCGGCTTCCAGCATGTTCCACCGATAGGGCTCGGCAAAGCGAATCATCCGGTTCGGTTCGAGGTCGTGCACGAAGACGGCACTCCCGCCGCCGGAGCTGATGTTACCGTACTATCGGGAATGGATAATATCGACTCTCTCAACCTGACCACCGATGCCGTCGGACGCTTTCTCCTTTGGCAGTCCTATGCGGTCCGGGGCAATTTCAGTGTTTTCGTGCAGGAAAACACCGATTCGACCAAACGAGTCGGATTCGTACAAACGGACCGTAAAGAGAAGTCGTACAGAATCACATTGAAGCCCGGTCGGACATTGAAGGGAACCGTTGTCGACAAAAACGACAAACCGTTGCCGCTGTTTTTCGTACGGACCAAGGAATTCGGTACGGTCTCCGGAAAAGACGGAGCGTTCAGCATTCCGATTCCGGCGGACCAGGATCCGACGCGGATCGTCGCCTGGAACGACGGCGACGGACTCGCCTACAAGATGGTTCGTAACGATAAGAACCGCAAGGAAACCGCAAACGATCCGCTTTACGTCGATATCGACCAACCGATCGCACTGCAACTCGACGGCGCTGCTCCGCTGACAATTCGGGCGGTCGACACCGACGGCAATTCCATTGAAGGAATCGATTTCCAATCCGGCGTTGCTTATCCTCCCCGAATGGTCGGAAGCAATTTGAAGAACTCTCCGTGGATTGGATTTCCGTTACCGATCCGAACCGGCAACGACGGCGGCGTGACGATCGGGTACTTTCCGAAATGGGCGCAAGGCCGAATTTCCCTCTACTTATCGCCGACGGACGACAGTTCAAAGCGGTATCTATTTACCGAAAATCAAGGTGTAACGGTTAATGGTTCTCCGGCGACATATGTCGCGGAATTTCTCAAAACGGTTCCGGTGAGCGGTACCGTACGTTATCCCGACGGCAAGCCGGTCGCCGGTCTTCGAATCAAAACGATGGGTGTCGGCGTCGGTTTGAACGATCTTTGGAACAACGCAACAACCGACGCCAACGGGCGATATTCCCTTATGTTGCCTCCGTACCAATGGTACATCATGACAGCGGCTACTCAAGGGGATTGGGCATTTCCGTCACAGGATGGATTCGCCGTCATGCCGGAACAGCCGGTCGAGAATTTCGATGTCGTCATGGAACCGGCGACCCGGCTCACATTGAAAGTCATCGGCGATCCCAACGGCAAACCGTACTCCGGACGAAAATTGCGTATCGAATATATCGGACGGAGCGACTTGGATGTCGAACGGGTTGGAACGCAACCGATTCCGCCCGGATTCCGCATTCCGATCTATCGGGGAATGCAGGCGAACCGTTATCCTGAAACGACACTCGGAACCTTCACGACGGACGCCGACGGTTGCGTCAACATCTCCGTCGGGAGCGGACGTTATGGTTATCGTTTGGAAAATGCCGACGAGCACGATTTCTTCGGCACCGGCGGCGTCTTCGACCTCAAGCACGACCCGCAACGGCAAGATATCGTGCAGGAAATCCTCGTTCAAACCGAAGAAGAAAGCACGCTCAACGGAACCGTGTTGACGCAAGACCCTGCCGGCAAATGGGTTCCCGCAGCCGGTGTGCAAGTCAACTTCAGCGGGCCTCCGGCGTGGCATCCCGGCAAGAGCGGCAAACACTCTCGCGGTTTCAGGGCGATGAAAACCGACGCCGACGGAAAATTTTCGCTCGTCCGGCCCAACTTCACGCTGCAAGTCTGCGCTTGTGACGCCAAAACAAAACAGGGCGCGATCACCATTCTCGACGGTTCACAACGAAATGTCACGTTGAAGCTCCAGCCGTTCGTTTCTGTAACAGGTCGGGCCCTCAACCTCGAAACCGGCGAACCGATCAAGGGCGCCGACATCGAGTATCGTTTGCGTTACGAATTCGAAGGAACGATCAGTTGCGCGCGAACCATTCTCCTGGAGAGACCGAACGAAGCCGTTTCCTACCAAAGCATCACGACCGACAAAACAGGCCGATTTACGATCCACGGTATTTTGGCCGACCGGAAGTATGATCTTCACCTCAACCGCTCAAAGGAAACCGGCAAACAGTACGGCACATGGCAGATCGGCGGTTTTCGTACGCCTTCCGAAAAAACGCCGATACCGGTCGATGTCGGGGAATTCCATGTCGCAACCATTCGACCGGTCGGGATGCTGGCCGTTGCCGGGAAGAAAGAAGCTCAACCACAAGGTTTCGACATGGGGAGCGTCGCGGACAACCTTTATCAGGCACGGCTGAAATCGAGCCCGGATACGGCGTGGTCACGAGTCGACTATTACAAGAACGCCATTTTCCAACTGATCAAGTCGGGCCAACTCGACGCCGCCAAAG
>JAVBPI010000232.1:0-15935 GCA_031549705.1 Thermoguttaceae bacterium | reverse complement strand
CAGAACGATCGCGGCAGCTACAGTTCGTCCGTCCGAGGCATGATTGGGCTCTACATGCAGGAAAGCAATGTCGCTCAAAAAACGCGGTATCTTTGGGCGATCGCCGGGTTTCCCGATTGCGAAGGACTTCGGGCCATATGTCGAATTGCGCGTTTCGATCCGGAACACACGCTCCGAATTGAAGCGGTCAAATGTTTGATCGCTTCGCCGCCGACCACTTATTCCATGCGAAAAAAATGGTACCAGTCACTCAAAGCCGTTTTTGCCGGCGACGAAAAAGACGAGCTTCTCGGATTGGTGTACAATTATGCCGTTCTTCGCTGTGAGACCGTCGCATTGAAGGAATCCGCCGAAGCGGCGGCGAAGGAAATCGAAAAAACGTCTGGAATTCCGGTCGAGTATCCTGTGGCGACAACGGCACCGGACGACATGAAAAAACGTATCCTTGCTTTCACCGATCAACTTGCCGTTTTTCAAGCGAAGCCGGAAAGTAGTGTCGTGCAACCAGGGCATCGATTCGACATTCTTCTTTTTATCGCGATTGCCGAACTCCAGGACGTCGCCGGACTTTCGGCGGAACGGGACCGAACCCTCGATGCCGCTCTGGCTGTCCGTACGGAAAAGATGCGAAGCGACAATCCGTTGCTTCTCATTGATCCGCTGGAAGAAGAAATGTTCATCGATCATTATCGTGTCGCTGAATTCCTGGAGGCGTCCTATCGCTACCATTGGGCTGAACGGCATTTTCAACTGGTCTCCGACGAGGCGCCGATTCCGGTCAAGATCGAGGCGAATTCCAAGATTTATGACATGAAGCGCCTGTTGGCCCAATACGACGAAGCCCAACCTTTTTTGGACAAAAATATCGCTCTCCTCCGCTCCGACGATTATAAGTTCAAACCGGGCAACTCCGACAAAGTCATCAAGCACTGCCTCGCCGCCAAGGATTACTGTTACGCAATGGTCGCCGCCGGGAACAATGATTGGGCCACGGCGAAGAAACGTGTCGATTCCTGCCTCAAGGAAAACGCGGAGGATGCGGACGCCCTTATTTTGCGGTACGAAATCAGTAAAATGCCGGCGTTCGCCGACGACCAATATCGGAAGGACTCGAAACAATTCATCGACGGCTTGCTGGCGCAAATCGAGAATATGCTTCAGGCTCGCGGTCCGAATTTCGACTTGCCCCAGGCATGTAACCATGCGGCCTGGCTGTTGGCGAACACCGACGGCGATTATAAGACGGCGTTGCAACTTATCAAAACGACGCTCAAAGCGGAACCTGAATCCGCACTGTATCTGGATACCATGGGGCACGTTTACGCTCTCGGTAAGGACTACGCCAAGGCGGTCGAGACCCAAGAGGCGGCCGTCAGGCTCGCTCCGGAAGCGACGTCGCTGCAAAACGCCTTGAAGCGTTTTCGGGAATCGGCTAAGAATGAAAAGAAATAATCACGACAACAGGTCCATAAAAATGCGAACACACCTTGCGACATGTTTTCTGTTTGTCATCGCTTCTTCTGTCACTATTAACGCACAGGATTGGAACAAACACCGCCAAGCCGTGCTCGACAATCCGGCGTTGATTCGGTTTCATGCATTCGACGGTTCGAACACGTCGCCGAATATCGCGATGAAAAAGGATGTCGACAATTCCGATCTCACCTATAAAACGAAACACCCACTTGAAGCGGTCGACGGTCCGTTTGCCGGGACGAAAGCCGCAAGGCTCGATGCCGGTTTTTTCGAAAGCTCGAAACTCGTCGTCGACAAAGCCTTTTGCGTGGAGATGCGACTCCGCCTGAACGGAGCGGGAACCGAAAAGGGAAACGCCGGTTACGACAACGGCACGCTGTACGGTCTCGGTAACGGTTACGATAATGAAATTCGCCTGACGGTCGACTGTCCGCGCAAGACGTTGGCTTTCAGTGTCGGCAGGCCGGAAAACCCGAAATCGCGTACCGCCGTCGGCAATCGGCCCGTTCCGGACGGTGTCTGGATGCATGTCGCGACCTCATGGGACGGAAAGGACATGCGGATTTACGTTGACGGAATGCTTTACACGACAATCGATTACAACGGTGTGCTCACCGACCCGTGCTGGGGTTTTCGTATCGGTTTTAACAATGCCGGGGTCGGTTCCGTCAAGATGGACGTCGCCGAAGTCGCCGTGTACAAAAACACCTTGGAGCCGGAGGAAATTCTTGCTCACGCCTTGGTTCAACCCAAGTTTCCGGAGAAACATGCCGAATTGCTTCACGCCGCAATTGACGCCGTTACAATAAAGGACTTCCCCCTTGCCGGAAAGAAAGTCGACGCGCTTCTTGCGCTCAAGATGCCCACGCAGTATCGCTTTGCTATTCGAAAATTCCGCGCCGACATTGCCGCAATGGCGGGAAAGCTCACGGAATCGCTGCGGCTCTCGGCGACTCTCCTTGCCGACCCGGAGCTTCCGCCGAATCTTGCCGAAGGACTTTTGCGGCGTTTGATCCCGACCGAATATTACGCTCCCCTTGCCGTTGCACCAAGTTCGGTTTACCGAAGAATTTTGGATGATAAAACACTTGTACTTGATCCCCGCCAACGCCTTGCCGTGGAAAAATGTTTGGCGGAATCGCTTTTTTTCGGAGGAAGTGGCGTTGAAGCGAAAAAGACGTTCGACGGTTTCGTTTCGAAGGAACACGAACTCAACGGGGAAGACCTGGCCAAGCAAAACCTCTCTCCCGAACTCACCCGTCAATACAAGGAGTTTAGGGGCGGTGATTCCACACCAGCCCACAACAGAAAGGTTTTTTCGACGGGCAACTCTTCCATCCAATATTTCATCGCTCCCGGCGGTCGATCAAATAATTCCGGCACGGAAGCGGAGCCGTTCGGTTCTCTTGCTCAAGCCAGAGACGCCGTACGCAAACTGAAGACGGATGGAAAATACCCGGAAAAGGACGGTGTTGAAATCGTCGTTCGCGGCGGTGTTTATCCTGTTACGGAAACATTCACGTTGGAGAAACAGGATTCCGGCACGGAAACTTCGCCGATCGTTTACCGAAACGCTCCCGACGAAAAACCGATTTTCACCGGCGGCGTTTCCGTTTCGAATTTCCAGAAAATTGACGACACGAATGTTATGAAACGGATTCCCGATGAATCACGCGATAAAGTACTCGTGGCATCGGTTCCCAATGGCGTACAATTTCCCCCTGCCGCTCCACGAGGTTACGGGAAAGGTGGACTTGCGGCTGCTCCGAACGTCGAAATGTTTATCGACGACAAACCACAACAAATCGCCCGCTGGCCGAACGCTCCCATGCCGGGTGCTTCCGATGCCCTCAGGGAATCCGAAAAAGCGTTTGTAAAAACCGGCAAGGTTCATCGTGGGTTCTTCAACACGAAGGATTCCGGGCAACCGGGAATCTTCGAGTATTCCGATCCTCGTCATGAGCGCTGGACCGAAGCGAAAGACGCCATGCTCTTCGGCTATTGGGGACATCTTTGGGGAATCACGAGTTGCCAAATCGAAAAAATCGATCCGGCGACCAAGCAAGTCGTTCTTGCAACGAATAATCCTTACGGCCACCGCGAGAACATGCCGTATTACGCCTTCAACCTCCTCGAAGAAATCGACGTTCCCGGCGAATGGTATCTCGATCGCGAAAACGGAAAATTGTACGTTTACCCGCCGAATGGTGTCGATTTGAACGCCGTGAAGGTTCGGCTGTCCTGTTTTCCGAACGAATTCCTGAGCGCGAGAGACGTTTCGTTCACGTCGTTCGTCGGTTTGCATTTCGAAGAAGGAACCGGAACCGCACTCCGCGTTTCCGGCGGCGAACAATTCCGTTTGATCGGCTGTTCGGCAAAACGGGTTGGGAATTGGGGACTTGGAATCTCCGGCAAAAATCACGGCGTGCTTGGTTGTGATTTCGTAACACTCGGTGGCGGCGGGATCGATTTGAGCGGCGGCGACATTAAAACGCTGGTTCCCGGCAACTGTTACGTCGAAAACACATTCGTCGACGATTTCAGCCGCATCGACCGTTGTTACGCTCCGGCGGTTCACCTGAACGGCGTCGGCAACCGATTGGCGTACAATTTGTTCTGCGACTCGCCGGGGCATGCGATACGGGTCGAGGGGATGGAGCACATGATCGAGTTCAACGAGATTCACAGCATCGTTTACGAATCGGACGACCAGTCGGGGATTGACATTTGGGGGAACCCGTTCATTCGCGGCATGGTGTTCCGTTACAATTATTGGCACCACATCGGTTCCGGCCGAGACGTCGCCGGTCAGGCGGGTATCCGGCTCGATGACATGATCAGTTCCGTGTTGATGTACGGAAATGTCTTTTTCCGTTCGAGCGGCGGACATTTCGGCGGAATCCAGATTCACGGCGGCAAGGACAACATCGTGGACGGCAACCTGATGATCGACTGCAAATACGCCGTCAGTTTCAGCCCGTGGGGTGAAAAACGTTGGCTCGAACTGCTTGATGGTGACATCGGGAAACGCTGTCGCAATACGGGGTTCAATCCCGACTCGGAAGTTTATCAAAAGAAGTATCCCGATTACGCCGAGTTGCGACAGAACGCGGACCGAAATTTCGTGACACGAAACGCCGCGATCGGTTGTGATTCCTTTGCCAGCAACGGCCGACGCAACGTGTTCCTCGAAAACGTCATGCTCCCGTGGATGCCGCAACTGTTTAAGGAAACCCAAGGGATGCAAACGTCCGGCGAGAACCGCGTCCCCTCCGATGCCCGCAAAATCCGGGGTCGGTTGTCGATTCCGCAAGATTCGCCGATCTACGAGCTTCTCGGGATCAAACCGCTGCCGGTCGACTCGATGGGACTCTATCTCGACGACGTTCGAAAAGAAATTCCGAAAACGGAAATTACGCCGTTCTTCGTGTTGGAGTAGAACGGCGGATTGTCCGGGGATTGCGCCGTGGTACCGGCGGCATCCTCGGCTCTTGGAGAGATCAGTCTTCGGTGGAGATGACGACGGCTTTCATCGCGTCGAGGAAACCGAGGACTTTTTGCGACGATACGTCTTTCCAACCGGCGAGTTTGTGGTTGAGAATAGCGACTTTGAGCAATTCGAACGGTTCGCACAAATCGCCGGGCAGGTCGGCCAAATTTTTCAAGCTCGCCAAAAGTTCCCCTGTCGACGGGCCTTCGGCAACCGTTTTTTCAGCGGATTTCTTCGGTTTCTTTTTTTCCGGTTCGTCGGCAACCTCAAACGGCGGCGCGTCGTCATTGAAGCCGTCGACAATATCCGCGGCACCGATCTCCGCAATTCGCGGCTGAGTTCGATCGGCAGGGGACGCAAACGAATCATTTCGCGGATTCACATCCTCGTCGATTTCCGCCGTGAAGATGTCGCTTTCCTGCGGCTTGAGCGTCTCGGGTGCTCCGATAGCCTCCCATCGTTGTACCCGCATTTGAGCGACGGACCAGTTGTTTTGAACGGCACCTTCGAGCCACATTTCGGCGTCTTCCCAATCGATCGCGGCGTGGAAATGGGACCAGAAGAGGTTCGAATACTGAGACGCCGTTTCCGAAAACCGTTCCGATACCCGACGAAGCCGACCGACATGTTGCGGCGAGACGTTACCGACCCGACGAGCCCAAGCGTCGTCGGAATAGGCGATTCTGGGCAATTCGGCAGCGATCATTGCGTTGCGCCAGCGGAGAATCACGGCCCCTTTTTCCCAGTTGGTTTGGCTGACGAGCTTGTTCCACGAACCGACATGGGATGACGAGAGTTCGTCGATCAGCGGCGAATTGGCAAGCAAAAGGGCGTCTTCGGGGGTATCGTTCGCTTCGGAGACGACTTCGTCGACCTCGAACGGCGGAAGTGTATCGGTGTCAAGCATTTTTCTGATATTTGGATAGTATTTCGTGGTTTTGACTCAAGAACATTCCCATTATCGACCGATCAGCGGGGGCTGTCAACGGTCGATGGGTGTATTACGGAAGAATCCACGGCAACGGATTGGTCCAGCCGGATTTTTCGAAAAAATTTGACCGACAACCGCGCTATGATAGTCGGTTGTCAGCCTTTTTTATCTGCCGGACCAGTGTTGCATGTCGTTGAAGAGGCGACTGACCGATTCGTGACAGTGAATTCGGCGAATCGCTTCGCCGAGAAGCGGGGCGACACTCAAAATCTTAAGATTCGGGAGCAACTGCTCCGGAAGTGGAATCGTGTCGGTCAACACAATATTCTCGACCGGCGCGTTTCGAAGGTTTTCGATCGCGTTGCCGCAGAGAACTCCGTGAGTCGCCGCAATGTAGATTCGTTCGGCTCCGTGTCGCTTGACCAAATGGGCCGCTCCACAAATCGACGCCCCGGTACTGATCATGTCGTCGAAAAGAAGGGCGACTTTTCCCTCAATCGGGCCGCCGATGATGTTCGCCTGCTCGACCCGATTGCCGAAACGCCGCTTGTCGATGATCGCCAAGCTGCCGCCGAGCGTTTTGACATGGGACGCCGATCGTTTGATGCTCCCCTCATCCGGGCTGACGATCACGATTCGGTCTTCGGGGACGTTCAACGAACGAACAAAACGGTCCAGCACGGGCCCGGCGGTCAAATGGTCGACCGGAATGTCAAAAAAACCCTGAATCTGGGCCGCATGGAGATCCATCGAAAGAATTCGATCCGCACCGGCGCGTGTCAAAAGGTTCGCAACGAGCTTTGCGGTGATCGGAACTCGCCCTTCGTCTTTCCGGTCTTGGCGGGCATACCCGAAATACGGAATCACCGCCGTGACCCGATCCGCGCTGGCCCGTTTGAAGCTCTCGATCATGATGAGGAGCTCCATCAGGTTCTCGTTGACCGGCGGACAAGTCGGCTGGATGATGAAGACATCCTGACCGCGGACATCCTGATCGATTTTGCAATGTGTTTCGCCGTCCGGGAAGTTGCCGACGGTCAGCAGTCCTTGAGGGATGCCGAGGTAGTCGCAGATTCGTTTGGCAAGGCCGATATTGGCGCGTCCGGAGAAAATCTTCAGGTCGTTCATTGCAGCGGCAACGGGAGAGAAAAGGGCAACCAAGGGTCTACGAATCGATAGTATACCCAAATTTGCCCGTCAACGCAAGTCGCCGGAAAACAGCGTCGAAATTGCCTATTTTATTCTGCTCCAGCGGGCTTCCTTTTCTTTGAAGGAAGCGTTGCGTTTGTTGATGAAATCGACGATCGTCTTCGTGACGTTCGTTTCTTTATTCGAAAATGTTTCGGCCCAAGTGAGCGGTTCGACGGTTTCCCCTTTTTCTCCTTTGACTTTTTTTTCGGCGGCGTAGCTGAACATCGGAAACTTCGCCATCGTTGCCTCATCGGGATCTTTTCCGGAAAGCTCGGTCCGGATTTTACCGCAAAGGGCGATCGACATCGGCGTTCCCTGCTGCGGATTGATGAAAAGAGCTCCCAACCCGTTTCCCATCCACTTGTTGTTGGCGAAAAGCTTGGCGGTATCGGCGTTCGGATCGAGATCGACGGGTGCGATCATAATCAACGTTTTTGTGAATCGAGGGGAATCTTTTTCGGCCCAATCCTGCATCACTTGATAAGCGGCCAAAGCGGCTCCACGTTCGATTCCGATAATCACAAGACGGTTGAGATTGATGTTTCCCCGCTCATGCAACTTGATCAAGGTGTCCCGAAAGAGCGGCAAATCGTATTTCGCCATGTCGATGTAATCTTTCGGAAGAATGTCGTCCTGCTTAAGATCGACCAGTTTTCGGTTCGACGGCAATGTTCCCAGTGGTGTGTTGAACGTCCGCATGTTCATGTTCATATTGCCCGGAGCGACCGTTGCGCCTTGACCGGCGTAATTCGGCATCGCGATTTCGTAGCGTTTGTTGCTTCGCCCGTGTCCTCGCAAATCGGGGGCCAGCACGGCAAAACCGGCGTTCGCCAGTGTATCGGTCAAGGCCGTGAAATCCCGCCGACTTCCTCCCATTCCGTGCAGCAGGAGCACCGGAACCGTATCCTTATCCGCATTGCCGAAATAATAGGTTGCCGAGATCAATACAGGGCCGGCGATCGGTTTGTTTTGGTCGGCTTTCGGGAGCATCTGTTGCATTTGCAGCATCTGCGGCGTCGGAGCGGTCGGGTCGTATGTCATAAACTGTGCGCCGTCCAGTTCACGCGATTTTCCTTTGAGCGGATTCTCTTTTGCCGCTTTTTTGAGGACGGCTTTTTCCGTTTTATCCGGAGCGGCTTCTTGAGCCGTCAACGAAATCGCCGAGCACACGACGAGCACGAAACAAAGCAATGAGGTTCCAACGGACGCAAAGGTTTGAAGACGGAAGAGCGTCATGGGGCGATTCCTTCGGAAAATGATAAAAGCGACTGTACGAAATGTACGAACGCAAGAGAAATTATACGCATTTTTCAGAAAAAAAGCAACTCGATCGATAATCTTATTGACAACCATTTTATTTTCAGGCACAATCAGGGTTGTCGGGCCTTTCATGGGTTGTTCAACAGTTCGGGCAGACGCTTGGCGTCCGCAAATCATGTCCTACGATACGGTGATTATCGGGGCCGGTATGTCCGGTCTCGCGGCGGGAATTCGGTTGGCGCATTACGACCAGCGCGTCTGTATTCTTGAGCAACACTATGCGGTCGGCGGGCTTAACTCGTTCTATCGGCAGCGTGGTCGGACACTGGATGTCGGCTTGCACGCTCTGACGAACTTCGTGCCGAAGGGAACGAAATCCGGCCCGCTCTCCCGGCTGTTGCGGCATCTTCGACTGACGTGGGACGAACTCGCGCTGGTTCCGCAAATCGGTTCGACGATCGCCTTTCCCGACGTTCAGCTCCATTTCAACAACCATTTTGAGCTTTTCGTCTCGGAAGTCCGACGTTTTTTTCCCAAACAGGTCGACGGCCTGATGCGGCTCGTCAACGAATTGCTCGATTACGATCAACTTGGACTTGGTGCTTCCGGCGGCTCGGCCCGCGAATTCGTCGGACGGCATCTCGACGATCCGACGCTGATCGAAATGATTTTCTGTCCGTTGCTCTACTACGGCGGGGCAAGGGAACGCGACATGGAGTTCGGGCAGTTTTGTATCATGTTCCGCTCCATTTTTCTGGAAGGATTTGCCCGACCATTCGATGGTGTACGGCTCATTATCAAGCAACTTCTCCAAAAATTTCGGGCGCTCGGCGGTGAGTTGCGGCTTCGCGCCGGTGTCAAAAAGATTTTCTCCAAGGGATGCCGCGTCGAAAAAATCGAATTGGCCGACGGCTCCGAAATCGAAGCGAAAAACGTCCTTTCCTCCGCCGGTTGGCAGGAAACGATGCAGCTTTGCGACGCCCAGGTCGCCGAAGAACAGGGGCGTCAACTCGGAACCGGCAAGCTCGGTTTCGTGGAAACGATCAGCGTCCTCGACAAGGATCCCAAGCAGTTCGGACACGATCGAACGATCGTTTTCTTCAACGATTCGCCGAAGTTCTCGTACGAGAAACCGGAAACGCCGGTCGATCTCCGTAGCGGCGTGATCTGTTCGCCGAACAATTTCGATTACGCCGAACCGCTCGGCGAAGGGATGATCCGCATTACCGCGCTGGCGAATTACGATCTTTGGAAAAAGCTTGATCCGGACGAATACAAACAGCAAAAGGAACACTGGTACCAGAAAACGCTGGAATCAGCGGTCCGTTTTGTTCCCGATTTTCGAAAAAGCGTCATCGATACCGACATGTTCACGCCGTTAACGATCCGGCGATTCACCGGCAAGGAGAACGGCGCGATTTACGGGGCGCCGGACAAGAAATACGACGGTCGAACGCATTTGGACAACCTGTATGTCTGCGGAACCGATCAGGGAATGGTCGGAATCATCGGCGCAATCGTCAGCGGAATTACCATTGCCAACCGATACTTGCTCGGCGAGTAAATCGTTTTGCCCGCGAACCGAAGGTTCCGACGCTTACGGTTCCGTGTTACGCAACTTTGCCGCAGCCGTTTCCGGCGAGATCGGATTGATGTGGAGTCCCGTTCCCCATTCAAATCCCGCCGCTCGCGACAGGCTCGGTAAAATCGAAAGATGGGCGTGGTACACGAACGGTTTTTCGTAACGGAACGGTCCCGAGCCCAGGACAATGTTGTACGAAAACATGTTTTTCATCCACGGCGTCGCTTTTTCCAGCCGTCGAACGGTCCGTCGAACCAGGTGCGCGACTTCCGAGCACAATCCGTGTTGAAGATCTTCGAAAAACGGTTGATGTCCTTTCGGGAAGACGGCGACTTCAGCGGGAAAACGGCTGACATAAGGGCAGAACGCCACGAAATTTTTCGTTTCTTCGACGATTCGACGGCCGTCACTGAGCTCGGCGGCGAGCATGTCGCACCAAACGCACGGAAATGGAGCGTCGATTTCGACCGGCGACATCTTTTTGCTGCGATAATCGAGAGCCCGTTCGAGTTCGAAGCGGAGTGATTCCGGCACGAACGGCATCGCGACCAGTTGACTGTGCGAATGCGGCAATGACGCGCCCGCTGCGGCGCCGACGTTCTTGAATATCATCACCGTTGCGTATCGTTCTTCGGCTCGAAGCGCATGCAAGCGGGCGCAATACATTTGGAACATCACCTCGACTTCGTGTTCCGTCATCTCGGCGATACTCAAAATGTGCCGCGGCGTGTCGACGATCACCTCGTGCTGTCCGACACCGTTCATCGACTCCGAGAGCGGGCCGTTGCCGTGGAACGAGAGATCGCTCCACGGCGTCGTTGCGTCATGGACGACGGCGGGATATTTGTTCGGAACGACACGGACCGTCCATTCGGAACCGTTCGGACGAAAGGCGGCGATTTCGTTCGGCGTTTGCGACTCGTTTCCCGGGCAGAACGGACAGGTGCTTCGAGGCGTTTGTTCGTTGCCGTGCGAGTCGTTTCGTTCGATATCGAATTGGTACGGTCTGGTAGCGCGTTCTTCCGCAACGATCACCATCCGACCGGTCAAAAGATCACGACGATATTCGGGCATCGTAAAGAAAACGGTTGGTTGTTGTTCCGTTTAGCCCGCGAATCGCAGGTTCCGGCGCTCCGGCGTTTCATTACGCCGACTTTCACCATCGTAGGAAATATCGAAAAACAGGGCAAGGGGATTTCCCCCTAAATTTCGCCAGGCCCTTCTTCTGTTTTCGTCTCATTCATCGCTCCGCTTCGGTTTTCGACGTTTCATCACCCCAAAAACAACGGTTCCGCAGAGGCCGACGAGCGCCAACCCGGCGGCTGTGTAAAACGCGGTGTGCGGCGTCATGGTTCCGTAGAGCCGCGGGCCGCAAATGGCGGCGACCGAAAAAGAGATGAACAGAATCGCGTAATTCAACGACAAGTTCTTCAATCCGAACGAATCGGCACAAAAAGAGGGAAAAAGCCCCAAATAACCGCCGTAAGTCGCTCCGATCATAAAAATCACCCCCAACAGGAGCATCGGCTGTGTTGCGCTCGGCAAGAGAAACATCGCTGCAGCGGAACAGAGAAACATCATCGCAAGAGTCAATAATCGGCCGAGGTAATCGCTGACGGCTCCCCAGATGACCCGACCCGTTGCATTGGCTGCTGCAAGAAGAGCGACCAACATGGCGGTGGTTTCCGGCTTGAATCCGCCAAGATCCGCGAAGATTCCGTTCGCTTGGCTGATCACCATGAGGCCGGGCGCGGCACCCAAAAAGTAAAGGGCGGCCAACACCCAAAAATCTGCCGTCGAAATCATTTTCGGCCAAGGGAGGTCCGGGGTGGGGGCGACCGGCTTCGCTTTTGTTGCCGAACCGTTCGAAGACGGCGACGGAGCGCTCATCAAAGTCGAAAATTCAGTGGGCGGAGAAGTGATCAATGTTGCCGCTCCCATTGCAATCAGGGCGAGGATGCCGAACATCTGCAACAGCGTTCCGACGTTCCAGTGATAGGTGTTCATCAATACGGCGCAGAGCGGAGCGATGAGCACCGGCCCGAATCCGAGGGCGCCGACCACCAAACCGGATGCCAATCCTTTGCGGTCGGGAAACCAGCGGACTGCGCTGGCGACGATCGGCCCGTAAGCCAATCCGCTTCCGATCGACAACATGAACCCCATGGAAAAGCAGAGAAAAGCGTAGGAGCTTGCCATGGAGGAAAGAATCAGCCCCGTTCCGTAAATGAGGGCTCCGAGAGCGATGGGAACACGCGGCCCACTCCGGTCGGCCAGTTTTCCTGCAATGATCATACCAAGCGGCAGAAACATGAGACTCAGCGTGAAAAGCGTTCCCCAATGCGCCTTGAGGATCAGTTTGTCGTCCGCGATGCCGGCTGTCAGAAGCAACGGTCGGGAAATCACGCTCCCGGCGTAGGCAACCCCTTGGGCAATATTCGCCGCAATACCCAAGCCGAGAAAACACCAACGTTTTACGAAGAGATTGTTCATGATTTTGCTCGTGTAAGTTGCCGGTTTTGTATCGCAGAGCGGTTAGTATAGCCGTTTTTGAGGACCTGTCAAAACAAGCTCGAAATTTTCTCCGTTGCCAAATTTGATCAAAGCTCCCTTTTTTGACTTGACATCAATCAATAATCGTGATAACATACCAAAAATTAGATCGTTCTGATCTAATTTTTGGCCGATATGAACCAATGAAGACAAGCTGGCCCGTTTAGCCGCACGGCGCAGACGTCGGCAAGAACAATTTCATGGAACACCAATCATTTTTAACCATCGACCCATCGCTGCTGAAGTCGGAGGAGCGAATCCTCTTGGCGGCGATCAAGGTTTTTGCCGATTACCCACCGGAATTGGCGTCTGTTAGGATGATCGCCAAGGAGGCAAACGTCAACTATTCGGCGGTCGCTTACCATTTCAAGAACAAGGAGAATCTCTACCAAGAGGTGATTCGCCGGGTGGTCGGCCTCATTAGTCAGGCTTATACGTTTCACGAATCGCCGCCGACCGATGTGGAAATCGCCAAAATGGAGCTCCGGGCTTTCGTCGGACGTATGATCGATTGGGTTTACGGCAATCCCTATGCGGTCTCGTTCGCCAAAATCATGATTCGCGAACACCTGTCGCCGTCTCCTGTGTATGAGCATCTCAATGAAGACCTGTTCAAACGGATATTTACGCGGATGACCGCTGTCGTCCTTTGTATTACGCAAACAACGGACCATCGCAAAGCCTCGTTGCAGTTTTTCGCCATCGCCGGGCAGATCATCGGCTTCCGTGTCGAACGGGAACTGTTGGTCCGACATCTCGGCTTTACCGGTTTTTCGGTGCTTGAAATCGAAGAACTCAAGACGCTCCTTTTTCAAAACATTTTCCGGCAATTGGGGGTTTCGCAATAACGCACCTCAAAAGAGCCGGGGATGAAGACGGTACTCCGCCGTAATCCCCGGACCAAAAACCATGAAAAAGCTCATCATTCTGCTGCTCATCCTCGGTTTGGGATTCGGTGTGTATTCCGGTTGGCAGCGTTTGGAAGCCGCTAAACACCAGGAAAACCGAGACTTCCTGACACTGTACGGAAACGTCGAAATACGACGGGTGAACCTCGGCTTCCGCGTTTCAGGACGTGTTACGGAAATTCTGTACAAGGAAGGGGACAAGGTCGCCAAGGGAGCCGTGCTTGCCCGACTGGACAAAGAACCGTTTGAAGACAGCCTCGCGGTTGCCAATGCCCAAATTCGAACATCCCAGGCGAATTACGAAAAACTCAAAACGGGCAATCGGCCGCAGGAAATCGAACAGGCCCGGGCAACGGTCAACCAGCGGGAAGCGACGCTTAAAGTCCTCGAAGCGGACTGCGTTCGCGCCGCGCAACTGATTGCCCGGCAAACGATTTCGCAACAGGAATACGACACCGCGATTGCCCGGCGGGACGAAGCGATTGCCGCGAAGAAACTCGCTCAAGAAACCCTGAACTTGTTGATCGAAGGATTCAGACAGGAAGAAATTGCAATGGGAGAATCTCAGCTTTCCGAAGCGCAGGCGAACTACAAACGCCTGAAAACCTCACTGGACGATACCGAACTGATCTGCCCGAACGACGGGATTCTTTTGACCCGCGTCGAGGAGCCCGGTGCCGTGGTGAATCCGGGACAGATCATTGCAACGCTGTCGCTCAGGGACGAAATTTGGGTGTACGTTTACATCCCGGAAAACATGTACGGGGTCGTGAAGCCGGGGCTTAAGGCTGAAATTGTAACGGATTCACATCCCGAGAAGCCGTATGCCGGTCAGGTCGGATACATTTCACCGGAAGCGGAGTTCACGCCGAAAACCGTACAAACGACGGAACTCCGTTGCGATTTGGTTTATCGTGTCCGAATCATCGCCGACACTCCGGACAACGGACTCTGCCAGGGGATGCCCGTTACGGTAAAGATAAAATTGTAGCGTTAACAACAGCCGGAATGAAGTCGGTACTCCGACGTAATGACGGCATGCCCAAACGTTGCTCATCGTCATTGCTCCATTCCGGCTTTTATTCAAATGATCCGCATCGAAAACCTCACGAAAAAATTCCCCGGCAACGTGAGGCCGTCGGTCGACGGCTTGAACGCGGAGATCCGCCCCGGCTTGATCACCGGACTGGTCGGTCCCGACGGCGCCGGAAAGACGACGTTGGTTCGCCTCATCGCCGGGCTGCTCAAGCCGACGGAGGGGTGTATTTCGTCGTTTGGCCTCGATTCCGTACGGGATTCGGCGAAGATTCGCCGGATTCTCGGATACATGCCGCAACGGTTCGGCTTGTACGAGGATCTGTCCGTGATGGAAAACATGCATTTGTACGCCGAAATGCGCGGGCTCGAAAAAAACGAACGAAAAGATCGGTTTGCGGAACTCCTGCATTTCACGGGACTGAAACCATTCACGGAACGATTGGCGCGTCGGCTTTCCGGTGGAATGAAACAGAAACTCGGTCTGGCGTGCTCCCTGATCAAGACGCCGAAACTGTTGCTGCTCGACGAACCCGGCGTCGGCGTCGATCCGATCAGCCGCCGTGAGCTTTGGCGCATGGTGCGTGAACTGGTTGCAAGCGATGTGGTCGTCGTTTGGAACACGGCTTATCTCGACGAAGCGGAAGCCTGCGACGACGTGCTGCTGGTGAATGAAGGGAAATTATTGTTTCACGGTAAACCTCATGAATTGACCGGAAGGATGGTTGGCCGCGTTGTGCAGGTTCGTGGACTTCCCGCAACGGAAAGACGCCGCGAGCTGACACGTTGGTTGCAGCACCCCGAAGTCGTCGATGGCGTTCTCCAAGGAAGCGCGTTGCGGTTGGTGTTGAAAAGCGAAACGTCGCTTCCCGCCGCATCGACGATTGTTTCCGTAACGCCTCGTTTCGAAGACGGCTTCATTGACATGCTCGGCGGCGTTCCCAAGGGAGAATCCGTATTAACCAAACGGAAAATGAAAAATGCGGTCGACGACGAACCTGTTGTCGTCGCCCGGGGGCTGACCAAAAGATTCGGTGCGTTTACGGCGGTGCGCGACAATAATTTTTCGATCCGTCGCGGCGAGATTTACGGCCTGCTCGGTCCCAACGGCGCCGGCAAAAGCACGACGTTCAAAATGCTTTGCGGTCTGCTCAAACCAACGGAAGGGGAAGGATTCATCGCCGGACACAATCTGCTCAAGGCGGCGTCGAAAGCGAGGTCGCGGCTCGGGTACATGGCCCAAAAGTTCTCGATGTACGGCGACCTGACCGTCAAACAGAACTTGATGTTTTTCGCCGGAATTTACGGGCTCTGGGGATTATCGAAACGTCGTGTCGTGAACGAAATGATCGAGATGTTCGAACTGGGGCAATTTTCTTCGACGAACTCCGCGCTGCTGCCGCTCGGATTTAAGCAGCGATTATCCCTTGCCTCCGCGTTGATGCACGAACCGGACGTGTTGTTCCTCGACGAACCGACCTCCGGTGTCGATCCGCTGACCCGCCGTGA
>JAVBPI010000228.1:0-14328 GCA_031549705.1 Thermoguttaceae bacterium | reverse complement strand
GAGAACTGGAAATACCGGTCCGCTTTGTCGTTGGTAAACCGATTCGAAATCGTCAGGTCCTTTGTCGTCTGGATCACCGTATTCGATCCCGTGATAACGACCTGTCCCCGCGACTGGAGAAAAGTGTTGACGTTGTTGTTGATCGAGAAAGTATTCAACGCACCGACGCTGCCGGGCTGAACGACTCCGTTAATGACATCGAGCCCCTCATTGATCAAGAGGGTTCCCGCATTGAGCTCGGTGTATCCCGTGAAACCGGTATTGTTGCCGGCGATCGACAGAGTACCCAAACCGTTTTTCAGCAAACGGCCTGGTGGATTGAGTCCATCGGCGATCCCGGACACGGTATCTGTCGTGCCAGAGGCCACGGTAGCCTCGTAACCACCCGCAGGTACCGTGATATTCCCCAAGTCGGTTGCCTGGAGTTCATTGACGAGACCTGTCAAGACCGCAGCCATGCATACGGTTCGGACGACTTTGACGATTTTGGAAAATCGGCTGACTTTGCGGGTTGTTGACATTGCACATCCTGTGAAAAATGTTCCGTTTATAACGATAAAGTTACAATATTTCATGAGCTGCCGCGACAACTCAAGGGTATTCTCGACTTTTCACAAATGAAAATTGAATCGTAATTGCCCTTTGTAACGAAATCAACGATCTGAACGAGAAAAACGCTTTTTTCGCAATGAAATGATCACTCAGCCGCGACCGTTGCTGTGTGATCGTTCAAACAGGAACAACAATCAACGCCACCGAGATCCGGGATGAATGGGATGAAAATACGAGAACGCTCACGAAATCTTACATAGGTTTGACGGATTCCATGGGTTTACTGCTTCCTGTTTCCAAAATCCTTTGTCGGAAAAATCTTCAACCGCAAGCAATTCGCTGGTCGATAGAATCGATACAGTTCAAAACCACCTCGATTATTACTGATCCCATGGCCTTTCGAACGATTATCACGGTCTCTCTTTTCCTGTTCAGCGTTTCCCTCTGCACGGGACGGGACGTTTACGTCAGTCAAAAATTCGGCGATGACCGGAATACCGGGATGACCATGAAAAACGACGCATCCGGCACGGGACCGGTCCGAACGATTCGTCGCGCGCTGGAACTTGCAGAGCCGTGCGATTCTCTGGTGCTGGACCCGTCCGGCGGTCCTTACCGGGAATCGATTTCCCTTGTCGGTCGCAAACACGGCGGCGACCCGCGACATCCATTCGTGATCGAAGGTTCCGGGGCCGTTTTGGACGGAACGGAATCGCTTCCCAAGGCGATTTGGCAGCACTTTCAGGGAGATGTCTATCGGTTTCAATTAACGATGCTCCCCGCCGATTGGAAGTTCTTCCATCTTCTCGACCACGGTGACACCCTCCCGAAAGCGGAATCGGCACCGAACGCCAAGCAGGTTCCCGACTTGCAGCCACGAGAATGGGTGGTTTTTCAAGGCTTCGTCTATTTTCGAGCGGAATCGAACCAATCCCCTTGCTACGGCGACACATACGACTTGGCGTACAGCGCCCGACAGACCGGTGTCACACTGGTGCAGGTGAATCACGTTCGTATTCACGACTTGACCGTGCAGGGCTTCCAGATTGACGGCGTTTCCGCCGCCAACGGAGCGCAATACATCGTGTTGGACGGCGTTTCCTGCCGCAACAACGGCCGGAGCGGGTTGACGCTCGGCGGGGCGTCGACCGTTAACGTCGGATATGGAAAATTCGATGGCAACCGAACCACGCAAGTTCTCTCGAAGCCGTATTCGCACGGACTCCTTTTCAATTGCGACGTTCCCGAAGGTGGGGCAACCTTTGAACCGGGAACCGATTCCAAAAGTTTCACGCTGACGGTTAAGCAGAAAGACCCAAAGAACGAGGAATAATCGGCGTGTCGACGATTTATGGAAGCGTTTACGACCATCCGACGCTCTACGATGTCCTCTTTTCGACGTCGTGGAAGCAGGAAATCGAGTTTCTCACGACCTGTTTCGAGCGGTACGGACGGGCTTCGACGAAAACGATATTTGAACCGGCGTGCGGAACCGGTCGACTTCTTTGGCGGCTCGCCAAGCGGGGATTTACCGTTTCCGGCCTCGACCTGAATCCCCGAGCGGTTGCGTTTTGCAACCGTCGACTGCGGCGGCACGGCCTCCCGGAAACGGCGTTTATTGGTGACATGACCGATTTCCAATTGCCTAAACCGGTCGACGCGGCGTTCAATTTGGTGAGCAGTTTTCTCCATCTGACCACGGAAACCGCAACGATCAACCATTTTCACGCCGTTGCGAATGCCTTGAAACCGAACGGCCTGTATCTTTTGGGGCTCCATCTTCACCCAGAGGGACCGGCGATCTGTTCCAAGGAAGAATGGACCGCCGTGCATGGTTCGTTGGCGATCCGTTCCCGATTGCAGCGGCTCGCCATGGATAACAAGAAACGCCTTGAAACGGTTGAGTTTCGGATTCACGCCTCCACGCCAACGAAGAAATACGAACTGATCGATTCTTTTCCCTTGCGAACGTATTCATTGCCACAGTTCTCAGAACTGTTGAAAGCCGCCGGTCGTTTCGAGCTTGTGGAAACATTCGATTTCAGCATGGATTTACCGATTCGGATCGACACGAAAACGGAAGATGTCGTCTACATTCTTCGACGGACCGCATGAAAAGTTAAAAAGGCGTGAACGCTGATCTCGATGGGGAGAGCGGTCTGTTCCCGGTAGCCGTGGTGGACAATGGACATTCTTTTGTTAAAATATCCTGCTTAGGGTGTCGAATCTGCCGCGCTCAAGGAGGAAAAAATGTCGCATGCGGAAACATGGACGGTCAAACGATTGCTCGAGTGGACGACCGATTTTCTGAAGAAAAAAGGAGTCGACTCCGCACGGCTCGAAGCGGAAATTCTCCTCGCGGCGGCGTTGAACATTCAACGGATTCAACTCTACACCGACTTCGACAAGGAACCGAGCGAAGAAAAAAGAACGGTTTTTCGTGATTTCGTGAAACGTCGGGGAACCGGTGAGCCGGTCGCCTATCTCGTCGGCTTCAAGGAGTTTTATTCACTGCCGTTCAAGGTCGACCGCCGGGTCCTGATTCCACGGCCGGAAACCGAACAACTCGTCCTGGAAACGCTTGATTATCTTAAAACCCTTCCGCCCGGTTCGCAGCCGATGGTTTGCGATGTCGGAACCGGAAGCGGTATCATTGGTGTCACGGTTGCCAAACATTGGCCGAAAACGCTGGGCTCACCTCAAGTCGTCGCCGTCGACATGAGCAGCGATGCGTTGGACGTTGCCGCAGAAAACGCGAAAAAACTCGGCGCTGCCGTCCAATTTCGACAATCGGATCTCCTTGCCGCCGTCGACGGACCGTTCGACGTGATCGTAAGCAATCCGCCGTACATCAGCGCATCGGAATTCGAAACGCTGCCGAACGACGTCAAGAATTTCGAACCGAAGCTCGCGCTCCTTGCCGGACCAAACGGAACGGAAATCGTTCAACGGCTCATCGCCGAAGCGACTCCGAAACTGAAAAAAGGCGGCCGGATGCTCCTCGAAATCAGCCCGATGATCGCCGATCGGGTTGCCGCAATGTTCAACACCGATTGGACTGACGTTGCCGTTCTGATCGACCTCGCCGGACTCAAACGGATCGTTGCCGCAACACGGGCTTCGTAGAAATTTTTACGAATTCGATACAATCGATATCATCGGACCGAAAATCGGGACGGTTTCGCCGGAAACTTTTCCATGACTCCGTCCCGCTCATGATTACGGCGCATAATAGGACGGTGCGTCGTTTTCCTGTCGGCCCCTTCCCCCCCCCGAGAATCATGCTCCTTTTCACCGTTCATCTTCGAAACATCCGACTACGGGCCGTCTTTGCGACGGTTGCGATCGGTGTTTCGTTGCTGATCGGATGCAAAAGCACGGGATCGCAGACACCGCTCTTGGCGCCCGCTCCGGGGCCGCAATTTTCACAGAACATGCCCCAAACGGCTCCACCGCCGCTCATTTTGGGAAGCAGCGAAAAATCGGAAACCGCCCCTACTCCCTTACCGGCATCGGCTCAAGCGTTCCGTCCGATCATTCCGGAGCAGTACACCGTGCAGCGTCCCGTTGCAACCACGACGGTGCAACAGCTTCCCACGTCTGGAGTCAAAACGATGCCGGCGGCGGAGTCCCTGCAACCGAAAATAGACGCCTTGGCAACCAAGGTTGCCGATTTGGAAAAAAAGTTGGCTGAAAAAGAAGAACTTTATCGCCGTTCGCTCCTGCCGGGAGCAGCTTCGCCGTCCCCGACGACCGTTCTTCCGTCGACCGTTTCGAATCCGCCCCCTCCTGTGTTGCCGTCGATCGGTGTTCCCGGCGTCAGCTCCATGGTCGAAGGGGATAAAGTTCGGATTTCTGTTCCGGACACGCTCCTTTTTCAATCGGGAACCCTCCAACTCGGTCCCGACGCCGAATCTGCGTTGCGGAAAGTCGTCGCCGAAATTCGTGCTAAATATCCCAATGCTTCGCTGAGCATCGAGGGGCACACCGACGCCGTCCAAGGGGATCCGATAAATATCGTTCAAAAACACGATCTCGCCGCCGCCAAAGCAATGGTCGTCGTCCAGTATTTCGTGAAGGAACTCCTCTGGAAACCGGACCGAATCGCAACGACGTCGTTCGGTGCGGCCCGTTCGATCGCCGACAACGAATCGGTGGAAGGACGAGCCCGGAACAATCGGATCGATATCGTCGTTTCGCCGTAAAGATCGTGCTTGCATGGCGGACGCCACGACAAAGCGGATTGCATCGTTCGGTTGGTATTGGTATAAAGGGGAATGTCTCCAAGAAGTATTTCCCGTTCTTATGAAAGGAACACCATGCAATTCGACCGTCGCCAATTTTTGAAAACCGCCGCCGCTGTGGTCGCGGTTCCGACCTTTATACCTCGAACGGTGTTCGCCGACGCCAAACGGCCTGGTGCGAACGATCGACTCGGCGTTGCCGGAATCGGCGTCGGTCGTCAAGGGGCCGGCGTTTTCGGTGCCGCTGCCGGTGACAAGCGAACCCAAGCGGTCGCCGTCTGCGATGTCTGGAAAAAACGTGGTCTCGAAATCGCCGCCAAGCACAAAATTCCCGAAGACGCCGTCTGTCAGGATTACCGCAAAATCATCGACCGCAAAGACGTCGACGCGATCGTTACGGCAACGCCGGAACATTGGCGCTCGCTGATCTGTGTCAACGCCGCGCTCGCCGGAAAGCATCTGTATGTCGAAAAGCCGATCACGTTGACCATTGAGGACGGCGTGTTGATGCGGAAAGCGGCGAAAAAGACCGGGATCGTCTTCCAATGTGGTTCCATGCAACGGTCGATGATTCCGAACTATCTCGGCTGCAAGTTTATTCGGGAGGGGAAACTCGGCAAAATTACCGAGGTGATCTCCGCGAACTACGAATCGCCGTGGTTCTACGGAATGCAAGGTGAAGCGGTTCCCGAAGACCTCGACTGGGATCTATGGTGTGGCCCGACGGAACCGGTTCCGTTCCATCCACAGCTTTTCGTGCCTCGCGGCAATCCTGGCTGGTTGTCGTTCCGACCGTACTCCGGCGGCGAAATGACCGGTTGGGGAACGCACGGATTCGACCAAATTCAATGTGCTCTCGGCATGGACGACACCGGCCCCGTCGAAATTCTCGTCGACGGCTCGAAACTCGAACCGCCGACGTACGACAAACCGGAATCGAACGCTCGCGGTAATAAGATTTGCTCCATGCCGAACCTCGCATTCAAGTATGCCAACGGTTTAACCGTCAAACTCATGGACGGCAACCGCGGCGGCGGAATTTTCTTCGGCGAAAAGGGAAAGGTCGAAATTTTCCGTAACAAGATGACGTCGAATCCGAAAGAACTTGCCGAAGATTGGCTCAAAGAGAACGCGGACGTCAAGTTGCCGTCGCATGTCACCGACTGGATCAACTGCATTTACGACGGCAAGAAACCGATCGGCGATCTTGAAACGGGAATTCGGACGGCGACGATCTGTCACATTTTGAACATCGCCCGCTATCTCGGCAGGAATCTGAAATGGGATCCCGTCAAAGAAGAGTTCGTCGGTGACGCCGAAGCGAACACTTGGCTCAAACGGGAACACCGCAAGGGATTCGAACAACCGACGGTTTCCTGAACGAATGAAGAGGTAGGTTGCCGACCGCCGGGCGGCAACGTCCGGTACTCCGGACTGTAAATCTCAATGCGGAGTACCGCATGCGGCCGCCCGGCGGTCGGCCGCCTACCATCCGATCCCAACGCAACTACGCCGCTTTTTTCGTGCGGTGTCGTTTCGTCTTGGTCGAATGGGTTTCCGCGTCGTCGGCGTGCTTCTTCGCATTCTCGGCGTGCTTCTTCGCTTCCGCCGGAGTTGCAGCTTCTTCAGCGGCTTCGACTTCCTTCGCGGCTTCGTTGGCGCTCTTTTCCGCTTCGGCAGCCGCTTTCACGTCTTCGGCGTCCCCGGTTTCGGCGGCAGCTTTCTTGGCTTCGGTCGCATGTTTGCGTGCACGGGTCCGGTGCGTCTTGGCGGCCTTGACATGTTCTTCTTTTTCTTCCGTCTCCTTGGGGAGGAAACGGCCGTCTGCTCCTCGTTGGCGAGTCGAATGAGCGGCACCGGGTTCGGTCGTCGTCGTGGTCGCAGCAGCCGGTTCCGCTGTTTTTGCAGCAGTCGTGCGGTGACGGTGAGCTTCGGCGTGGTCAGCTTCATCGACTTCTTTACCGGCAGCGCGGTCGATGGCGCGTCGAGCGGTCCGTTCCGATTCAAGCTCGCCGAGAGCCGATTTCAACTTCGCATGTTGATCTGCGTTCAGGAGGGCGTCGATGTGTTGGTTCCGCTCGGTTTCCAGCAGATCCAAACGCTGTTTGAGCAATTCGATCGCTTCGAAATACTCCTGTTGGACCTTGTAGATTTTTTCGCGTTGTTCGTCGGTAACAACGTCCTTGTATCCGTGCGGGAGGCGACCGGTAAATTGCTTTTCGATTTTCAAGCCTTTTTCGGCTTGGCCCGTCTTGTCGGCTTGTTCGATGGCAAGGCGATTTTTCGCCGGAGCCTCGGTAGCGCGGCGTGATGAAAACAGCGACGACAATTGTGCCGGAGCGACGGATGCGAAACCGATCGCCAGAACAAAAACGGAAACGATCAATGCTTGTTTCATGGTGTTTTTCCAGAAAGGGGTGAAAAGATGAATCGCCCGATAATCAGGCGTTTCTGAATTCATAGAATATATACGCTTGATCTTGGAAAAGGTATCGCCCCCGTTGAAAAAAATTTCAAGTTTTCCTGAACATTAAGTCAGCGAACGGTTGTCCTCAACCAGTGGAAACAAAAAAGCGGAGCCTGACGAAGAACGTCGGGCTCCGCTTCTTGAATTCGCACGAAAACCGTGAGGATTAGCCGTTTTTCTGCTGTTGATCCCGAATCGCGGCCTTACGGCTCAACTTGATTCGGTTTTGGTCGTCGACGGCGATCACCTTGACCTGCAACCGGTCGCCGACCTTGCAGACATCGTGAATGTTCTGGACATATTCGTCCGACAATTCGCTGATATGGCAGAGACCGTCGCGGCCCGGCAGGATTTCAATGAACGCGCCGAATTCCTTGATGCTCGTGACCTGGCCTTCGTAAACCTTGCCGATTTCGACGGAACCGGTCATTTTCGTAACTTCATCGAGTGCCGCCTTGGCGCTCGCCTCGTCGGAAGAGGCGATGCAGACGGTGCCGTCGTTGTCGATGTCGATCGACGCACCGGTCCGTTCCTGGATGGAGCGGATCGTCTTGCCGCCGGGACCGATCAGCAAACCGATCTTGTCGGGGTCGATTTTCGTTTTGAAAAGTCGCGGAGCGTAAGCGGAGATTTCCTTCGCCGGACGTGGAATCGTGCCGAGCATCTTGCGGAGAATCTGAATTCTCGCTTCACGGGACTGCGAAAGCGTCTGCTTGATGATCTCCTGACTGATCCCGTCGATCTTCAGGTCGAGTTGAATACCCGTGATGCCGTTTTGCGTTCCGGCGATCTTGAAGTCCATGTCGCCGAAGTGGTCTTCGTCACCCATGATGTCGGTCATCAGTTTCCAACGACCGTCCGGCTCTTTGACGAGACCGACGGAGATTCCCGCGACCGGATTCGTGATCGGAACGCCGGATGCCATCAAACCAAGCGTCGCACCGCAGACCGACGCCATCGAACTCGAACCGTTCGATTCGAGGATGTCCGAGATGATCCGCACGGTGTACGGAAAGTCGACCGGATCCGGCAACACCGGCTTCACGCTTCGTTCCGCCAAGGCACCGTGTCCGTATTCGCGGCGCCCCGGTCCCCGGAGCGGCTTGCATTCGCCGACGGAGAACGACGGGAAATTGTAATCGAGCATGAACTTTTTGGCGTATTCCTCGAAGAGTCCGTCGACCCGTTGTTCGTCGCGGGCGGTTCCAAGCGTTACGGTAATGAGCGCTTGGGTTTCACCCCGTTGGAACAAGGCGCTGCCGTGAACTCGCGGCAACACATTGGTTCGGCAGGTGATCTCGCGGACGTCCTTCAATCCCCGACCGTCGGGACGAATTTCGGACAAAATTTGATCGCGAACAACCCGTTCTTCCAGTTCGTGCCAAGCGATGTCGAACAGGTCGCTGTTCCAATTCGGCTTCGATTCCGTCGGATCAAGCGAGTCGACTTCGTCTTGCACGTCATCGGTCGAGGTTATGGATGACGCACCGCAAGCGGATTTCGATTGCGGGAAGAAAGCGTCACGGGCCTTTGTTTTCAGGGCTCCACATGCTTCGTTGCGGGCAACCTTTCCAGAGGTTCGTTTGGCTGTCCAGAATTCGTCGTAGTATTTTTCTTTGAGGGCTTCGTACAATTTTTCGTACGCCGGAGCCGCATAAGTCATCCGCACCGGGGCGACCTTGGCGACAAGCTCTTCTTGCAGGGCGACGATTTCCTTGATGTAATCGTGAGCCGTGCTGATCGCTTCGAGCATCAGGTCTTCCGGCATTTCACGGGCGAACCCTTCGATCATCAGGACGGATTCTTTATTCCCGGAGACGATCAGGTCGAGGTCGCTTTCCTCCATTTGGTCGAAAGCGGGAAACGGCACGAATTTTTCGTCGATGTACGCCAGTCGGATCGACGCCAGCGGACCGTTGAACGGGAGCGGCGAAACCGCGACGGCGGCAGCGGAGCCGTTCATCGCCAAAATATCCGGATCAATGGTTCGATCGCTCGCCATCACGAACGAAAGGACCTGAACTTCGTTGAAAAATCCTTTCGGAAACAACGGTCGCATCGGGCGGTCGATGAGCCGCGATGTCAGTACTTCTTTGAGAGCGGGACGGGATTCCCGTTTGAGAAAACCACCGGGAAACTTTCCGGCAGCGGCGGTTCGTTCACGATAATCGCAGGTGAGCGGGAAAAAATCCGTTCCCGGTTTGCACGCGGCGCTCGTCGCGGCACAAAGAACGACGGTATCGTCGTATCCAATCAACACGCTTCCGGCGGCTTGTTTTGCGAGTTCTCCAGTTTCAATCCACAGTGTACCTTTACCAATCTTCTTTTCGACTCTAACTTTCATTGAACAACTACTTTTACTTTCTGACAAAATTAATATTTTTCCAACGACGGTAGGCAACCGACCGCCGGGCGGTTGCGTGCGGTACCCCGCACCGGAATCAGATTCAAGTCCGGAGTACCGGACGTTGCCGCCCGGCGGTCGGCAACCTACCAAGGTGTTTCTTTATTTACGAATTCCGAGCGTCTGAATGACGTCGACGTAACGTTGCGGTTCGATCGTCTTGAGGTAATCGAGCAAACCACGACGGCGACTGACCATCATCATCAGGCCACGGCGGCCGGAGTGGTCACGCTTGTTTTCCTTCAGATGCTCCGTGAGCAAATTGATTTTCTTCGTCAACACCGCGATTTGAACTTCCGGCGAACCGGTGTCGGTCGCCGAACGCTTGAACTTTTCGATAACTTCTTGTTTTTCTTCTTTCGTCAACAGGGTCATGGACGCAATTCTCCTCAAAATTTCATTAAAAAGTCTACAATAGCTGACTTTGACCCCCAAAGTATACCGGGATGGAGAATTAACGCAACCGGGGGCGTTTCCAACCCGCAAACAGGCCAAAGTCTGAACGGACGATCAGCGGAAGAGATCCGCTTCGATCAAATAGGGCAACTCGCCGGAAACGTAATTCATGTTGATATAGAACGTCCCGCCGATACGCACCGGGCGGGTACGGAACGAGGCGGTCAAGCCATCGATCATTTGGATGTCGATCATTTCCGTAGGGTTCCGCGTTGGGTTGCAGAATTTGCAGTGTTCCAAAGTCGGAACCAACATGAACGACTCGATGCCGCTCATTTTTCGGCCCGGATACATGTGCCCGACCATAAAAACCTTTTGCTGCGACTTGGCCAATTCGATGACGTGTTGCGGCAACTGGCCGGTTTTCGGATCCGCTTTGAGATCCTCGAACGAAAGAGGGATGTATCCCGCCGGAATCGAATAGGAGTAAGAGTAATACTGCCAACTAAAACCGGCAATCATGAAGATTACACTGAGCGCGACGCCGGCCGTCGAAATCTCGAAGCCGCTCAACTCTTCACGGGCGTTCAGAATCTTGCGGAGCGCCGTGACGCCGAGAACGATTCCCATGATCGGGAAAATCGCAAACGCCCAATGGAAAAACATGAGCGAGGAGAGAATTCCCAAAATCAAGGAACCGACCGACTCGGCGGTCAGGGAACGGTAGTCCGTCGTTTGTTCGGGATGAACTTCGTCGTAATCATGATAAACGCCGCGTAAAGCGTCGTCGAATTCCGTGCGTTTTGCCATGGAAGGTGAATTTTGTGAAAACGTCGACTTTCATCCCCTCTCCCTCTGGGAGAGGGTTAGGGTGAGGGGCGTTCGACGTCATTTTTGCAAAAAAGATGTAAAACAGAGAAAGCTAACGGTCGGTTTTCTTGGTATTTCTTCCAAATTCCAACCACAGGGCCCCTTGCCCTAACCCACTCCCGAGGGAGAGGGGACGGTTATCATGGCACAACACAGAGTAAATTCCTACGGGGCTAACGACTGCGCAACATCAGTCCTGTAAGCGATCACCGCCGGGAGGTATCCGACAAGCGACGCCAGGATCAGCAATCCGGGAACGAGCAGAACTTCCGCCGGCTGGAATTGCCACGGATTCACGATAATCTTGACCGCTTCCGAGATGAACGGGCCGAGCACCGCAATCAAACCGTGACCGATTGCCACGCCGAGCAGCCCGCCGCCGAGCGACAGGAGAATCGACTCCAACAGGATGATCATCATCACGGTGAACCGCCGAGCGCCGAGGGCTCGCATGATCGCGATTTCCTGTCGCCGTTCGTTCATCGAGTTGTAAATACTGACCATCATGCCGATTCCAGCGACGACGATCACGAGAACCGCCAAAATCACGAGAACGAGCTGCACGTTGCCGATGATGTTCTCGAACAGGAACGCGATTTGCTCGACCGGCTTGACTGCTTGGGCGTCGAGATCCGCTCCGATTCGTTCCGGCAACGCCATCACGGCGACGTCGACGACCGATTGGGTGAGCGACTTTCCGTGTCGAACGTCTTCCGGCATGCCGGTCATCGCGTTGACCGTAACGGACGCCTGAACATTCTTTTCCTTCGTCAGTACGAGCACGGCGGAGAGGCGGCGGTCGTCCATCTTGCCGCTGTGAGTGTGATCCTTTTCCTTGTCGGCGGGAAGCGCGTCGGGAGCCGACGCGGCTAAGCCCTTGTCTTCGCGTTTCGCTTGGAAAACCTTGTCCAGCGCGGTCCCCTCGTCGTGTTCGTGGATTTCGTAAAACCCTTCGAGATTGATGAACAACGCCTGATCATTCGGCGTGCCGGTCGGGTCGAGAATGCCGACGATCGTGAACTCTTCCTGATGCTCTTGAGCATTCGCCCCGGAACCGTGCGACGACTTGAACTTGCTCCCGATGGTGAGCCCGGTTTTCCGTGCGGCGTTGTAGCCGATCACCGCCTCGAAGTCGCCGCCGGCGTCCATGTTGCGTCCCTGTCGGAACGAATAGTGTTTCGAGCCCATGTACTGGAGTTTCGAGAAGAAATCCGGCGTTGTCGCAACAACGGGAAAGCCACGATACTGTTCGCTGATTGCAATCGGAATCGCAACCTCGACTTCCGGCGAATAGCGGCCCGTGCTGAGCTGCTTGAAATAATCGTAAGGAATCGTGTCGTTCAGCGGACGGGAATAGAACATGGTCGCCAGAACGAGTTCCAGCGGACTCCCCTTCGGGCCGACAATCAAGTCGTACCCTTGAGCGCTGCGGCGGAACGATTGGTCCAAGACGCCGTAAATCACGATCACCGCGACGACCAGCGCAACGCCGAGCCCCATCGAAAACGCCGTCAGACCGGACGCCAACGAACGATGTTGAATACTACGCCAAGCGATTTTCCACAATGACATGAGTTAAACCCTACGATAAACGTCAACCTTCCGTCCCCTCCCCCTCCGGGAGAGGGGTAGGGTGAGGGGCGTTCGGCGTCAATATGAATGAAAAAGATGATAACGGAGAAAAGTAAACAGTCGATTTTTTGGTGCTTAATCCAGATTCCAACCACAGAGCTCCTAACCCTCTCCCGAGGGAGAGGAGACGATATGGTCTGCGTTTAACGCTACACCCCTGGCTCTTGCGCCAGATTTTGCACGTTATGGTCGTGTTCGGCGATCTTCTTTGAGACGACGAGGTTGATCTCCGCAAGTTTGTCGACCCGGGAAAACTGCTGCGCAACCTGCGGGGCGTGCGTCACCAAAATGAGCGAAACCCCTTCTTCCTCGCAGGTATTGCGGAGCATGTCGATCACCTGCTGCTGGTTCCCGACGTCGACATTGGCGGTCGGTTCGTCGGCGAGGACCAATTTCGGCTTGTTCGCCAAAGCCCGTGCCACGGAAACCCGCTGCTGTTCGCCGACGGAAAGATGAGCGGGACGGTGATTCAACCGGTGTCCCAAACCGACCTTTTTGAGCAGATCCTTGGCCCGATTTTTGTCGGTGCGGTCCCCGGCGAAGGTCATGCCGAGCATCACGTTTTCGAGAGCCGTAAACCCTTGCAGCAGGTTGAACGTCTGGAAAACGTATCCGATTCGTCGGGCGCGGAATTGGTCCCGCTCCGCTTCGGAAAGAATCGGTGTGTCCCAACCGTCGATCAAAACGTGTCCGGAAGTCGGTCGCAAAATTCCCGCGATGATATGAAGAAGCGTCGTTTTACCGCAACCGCTTGCTCCGACGACGACGACTTGTTCCCCGGCGTCGACCGACCATTGGGGAATGTCCAGAATCGGAAGTTCGCCACCATCCGGCAATAAATACGACTTTTTCAAATTTTTGATGTCCAGCATTTCGTCCCGTCCGTATTAATTAATAGCGAACGCTTGCGTTTTGCCGCGAAGCGTGTTTCCAGGCCGTCAATAAAACCGCCCCGACGTTTTACGAAACGTGGGGCGGAATTGTTCGAAAAATTTTTTATTTTTTCGCTCGATCCTCGTTATTCATCCAACACGAATCACGAATCACGCTTACCCCGTGATAAACCCTCGTTTGGCCCGAACCCGGGCGCGGGCATCATTAATCAGGTCGAAAATCTTCTGCGGATCGTCGACGCCGATGAGCCGATTGACGCGGTCCGTTTTGTCGACGGAAGAATAAAGAATGATTTTGCCGACGCCACCGTTGAAAATCCGGTCCCACAGCGTGAGAATCTTCGTCTGATCGTCGATGTAAAGGAGTTCCATCGTGTCGGTCGTTTTCGTGAAAAGCCCCTGAATCGTGTCGAGCCGGTGTTCCGTCAAACGATAACGGATCGTCCACGTTCGGTAGCAATACAGGCAGATGAATTGGAGCCAGAGGAGAAGAATGAAGCCGACTGCCCCTCCCCAGGCGATTTTGAACATCGTCGCCGGAATCATGTTGATGAAGCTCAGGTATCCCATCCCCGCAAGCACGGCGATCGTAATGACCCAATAGAGCAGACATTGCGCTCGCATCGCCTTGCCGGAATATCCCCATTCGATGATCGTCGACGTTTTTTCATGAAGTGGAGCGTCGGCGGAGGTGTCGATGCTTTCCATGGCCGGCGTTGCCGGTTTCGAGGTGGAATTCGGGTCGCTCATTGGGCGGTTCCTTTCCGTATTATCCTGACTTGAATGTGGGCGGAGCAAACATCTGGCAGCATTATATCGTTTCGATTGTCGCATGTAAACGGTTCGATGATTTCTTTTTCGAAATCGGAC
>JAVBPI010000217.1:0-4652 GCA_031549705.1 Thermoguttaceae bacterium | reverse complement strand
GAACATTGCTTCGATTCTTTATCCGCATTGCTGCTTATCGATTTGTCTCTCAACGAATGCGACGGCTTCAGCGTCGATGGTTTTCAGAAACTGAAACACCTTCCGTTGGTGAACCTGATTATTCGCAATAACGACTCCGGTCCCCCCGGCGAGCTCACGGACGATATGTTGCGTGAAATCGTCGGGATGAGCGAATTGTCGATGCTGGTGATCGGTTCTCAACCGAATCTCACCGACAATGGATACGATGCGTTGAAAAAGCTGCCGAAATTGGAACGTCTTTATATTATTCCTGTCTCGCCGAAACAGGCGGAGATCGAGGAACATATCCGCAAGCGTCCTACGGCGATTCCGTGATGCCCGAAGAGATCATCCCGTGCCGATGTTTGTGGCTTGTACTACAATGAAACAGATTTTTCGGATTTTCTTCTCGTGGCCGTTCGGTCTTTTCGTTGTGCTATTTCTCGTCCTCTTTTGGGCGTGGTATCTGGTTTATCGTCCGACAATCGGCGAAACTCGCCGCATCGAGAAGATCGCCGCCGAATTCAAAGCGCACGGTTGCCGCTCCATGCGGCTCGAAACGGTCCCGATGTTCGAAGCGAATCCGCTGCTCGCTCCGCTGAATCTTGAACGAAAAATCCTGGTTCAGCTCGACTTCGGCCCCGGTGCGGAGGTTCCGAAAGAATACCTGCGGCGGCCGCCCTATCTGCCGCAGCTTGTTTGGGTCGGTTTCGACGAAACCAATCCGACGAGCGAAGAATTTGCCTGGGCTGTTTCTCAACCGAACATGCAGTTTGTATGCGTAACAGGAAATCATCGGATTGGCTGGGAGGGGTTTCGTGCGATTCCTCCTAAGAAGCGTTTCTGCCTCAGGCTTTCAAAAGACGAATCGCTTGAGGATGACCTGCGATATCTTGCGTTAGGTGGAACATTGGAAAGCCTTACGTTGTACGAAAGCCGTCTGACCGAGCAATGTTTCGATTCGATCTCCGCAATACCACTCCTGGCATTGAGTTTTCTCGAATGCGACGGCTTCAGCGTCGACGGCTTCAAAAAACTGAAACGGCTGCCTCTGGTGAGTCTAATGATCGTCAACAGGGACCACGGTCCACCCGGTGAATTGACGGACGAAATGTTGCACGAAATTTCCGGAATGAACGAATTGCAGTCGTTCTCGATCGGCTTTCAACATCAAATCACCGACGCCGGAATCGATGCGTTGAAAAAGCTGCCGAATTTACGCCACATCCGTGGAATTTCGCCGGACAAGCAGGCGGAGTTCGGCGAGTTGATCCTCAAACGAATCGAATCGACGCCGTAAAACCAATATTGGACACGAAAAAACAGATCCCATGAGAATCATCGTCGGAATCACCGGAGCGAGCGGCAGTATTTACTCCGTGAAACTGCTCCAGGAATTATCGAAACGCAAAATCGACGTCCACGCCGTTTTCAGCAAGACCGGCGAAGCGGTGATGCGGTTCGAGTGCAATCACGGCCAGGATGATTTTTCCGACGTTGTTTGGTACGAAAAAGACGACATGTTCGCATCGATTGCCAGCGGTTCCTTCCCGGCGGACGGCATGGTGATCGTCCCCTGTTCGATCAATACGCTGTCGTGCATTGCGCACGGAATTTCGTCCAACCTGCTGCAACGGGCCGCTGCCGTGACACTGAAGGAAAAACGAAAACTGATCGTCGTCCCACGGGAAACGCCGATTGATGCGATCGCCTTGGAAAGCATGTTGACGCTTTCAAGAAGCGGCGCAACGATATTACCGGCCTCGCCGGCATTCTACCATCATCCCAAGACGGTCGACGAATTGGTCGAGCATATCGTCGCCAGGATTCTCGACGCGTTGGGAATTCCCCACGAATTGTTTCCACCGTGGGGCAAGCAATATTAACGCAACACATCTCCGGTCCAAGAGATCAGTCTTCTCGCTTGCCGAAGATGTCCGGAAGCAACTCCTGTACGCGAACCTTGACAAACTGCTGAATGTCAGAGGCGTTACGCATTCGCATGGCGTCGTGGGCGATTTTCTTGCAATCGGCAACCGTGATTGCACGACAGACCCGTTTGATTTTCGCGATGTTGGCGGGCGCACAACTCACGTTGCGCAAACCCAGCCCGAGCAGTAGCACGACGCCGTAGGGATCCCCTCCCATTTGCCCGCAAAGACAAAGCGGAATACGGTGCCGATTTGAAATCCGGATGGTCCAACGGAGCAATCGCAACACCGCCGGATGCTCCGCGGAAAACATGTCGTTGACCTTGCTGTTGCCACGGTCGACCGCCATGGTATATTGAATCAGGTCGTTCGTGCCGATGCTGAAAAAATCGGCGTCCCGAAGAAAATGGTCAAGCGTGATCACCGCCGAGGGGACTTCGACCATCATTCCGACTTGCGGCTTCGGATTGAACGGGATATTCCGTTCGCGTAATTCGTCCATCGCTTCGCTGAGCATCGTCCGCTTGGCGCGACGCAATTCGTTCAGCGTCGCAATGAGCGGAAACATGATCCGAATATCGCCGAACGCGCTTGCCCGCAAAATCGCCCGAAGTTGGCAACGGAACATATCGGAACGCTTCAACGCCAGTCGAATCCCGCGAAAACCGAGCGCGGGATTGTGTTCCGGTTCGCTGGAAAGCCGATCCGCTTTCTTGTCCGCTCCGAAGTCGAACGTCCGGATCGTGACCGGTTTGCCGTTCATCGTTTCGACGACGTGCTTGTACGCCTCGAAATGTTCTTCTTCCGTCGGATCGTCCTTGCGGGTCAGGTAGAGGAATTCCGTCCGGAAAAGCCCGATCCCGTCGGCGTCTCGCTGGACACAGGTTTCCGCCTCGTACGGAAACTCGATGTTCGCGAAAACGCCGACTTCGACGCCGTCACGGGTAACGGCCGGTCCGTGAATCTGTTCGTCTGGAGCGTGGACGGCGATCTGCTCCATGACCTTCCGGTATTTTTGTAACTTTTCGTCGTCCGGCTTGACGATCACGATTCCGTGGTCGCCGTCGACGATCAGTTGGTCGCCGCCGTTAACATCTTTGAGGAAATCACCGGTTCCGACGACGGCGGGAATTTCCAAGGCGTTGGCGAGAATCGCGGTGTGTCCTCCGGGCCCTCCCTGTTCGGTCACGAACGCTTTGACGAAACGGCGATCCAAACTGGCCGTTTCGCTCGGCGTCAGGTTCGTCGCCAGAAGAATGACCGGCGAGGTCAAGTCGTCGAGTGTTTCCTTGCGGGTCCCGAGGAGATTTCGCAACAGCCGCTTTTCGATATCGCGGATGTCGTTGATTTTTTCGGTGATGTAGCTGTTTTGGATGCCACGGAAAATATTGATGTGTTTTCCCATGATCACCGTCACGGCATGTTCGGCCGAGTACAGATTCATTCGAATCAGTCCTTCGATTTCGCCGATCAATTTCGGTTCGGAGAGAATCTGGAACTGGGCTTCGAAGATATCGGCGAATGCTTGTCCGAGAGCGACTTTCGTGGAATCCCGGTTGACGATGATTTCATCCTTGGCCGCTTGGATCGCTTTCTGGAGACGTCGAATTTCGGCGTCGATCGCTTCGGAAAGAATCACTTGGTGCGGAACACGAAACCCTTCCGTTTCCAGAACGAAAGCATCGCCGATGGCCACACCGGGCGAAACCGGACTCCCGCTGATGAGCTTCATGATGTTTATTCGACGTCGTCTTCGAAGAATCGGGCATCGAAGAGGGCGGTAATCGCTTCCGTAGCGGGGGCGGCGTCTTCGCCGACGACTTCCAATTGAAGTGTGTCGCCTTGAAACGCGCCGAGAGAAAGGAGATCGAGAACACTCCGGCAATCGGCGATGTAACTTCCTTTCTTAAGTCGAATATCCGACGTGAATTCTTTCGCCTTTTTCGCCAAAAGAACACCAACCCGTGCATGGACTCCCGCGCGGTTTCGAACCAATAAATCCTTGATTAACGTTGTTGCCGATCCCATGTGTTTCGAGGGTTTCAGGAGAAGTTCGACGAACCGATCGATTTGAAGAATTTCTCCGAGACGATCCAAAAGTCCAAACCTGGCACATCATGACGCAAACGGAGCGCGAACCTCAACGTTTGAAAATCATTCCAATTGTGCCGGAAACAGCCCCAATGCTTATTTTCCGAACATGTTGTTGTCGGCTTCTTCCAAGAGCGTCAAGATATCGTCTTTTGTCTTGGCTTGCTTCAGGAAGCGGCAAAACGTATCGTCTTTGAGTTGGCGTGTGATGTGTTCCAAGGCTCGAAGATGCTCGCCGGGACGTTCCGGAGGCGAAATGAGCAGGAAGAAAAGATGAACCTTTTCGCAGTCGAGGCTGTCGAAATCGATTCCTTCCTGACTGACAGCGACACAACCGACAAGGCGTTCGACGCTTGGGTGCTTCGTGTGCGGAACCGCAATTCCACGGCCGATACCGGTCGAACCGAGTTCTTCACGCTTGGTGATCGCTTTGATGATCCCTTCGAATTCTTCCTTCTTAATGCCGCCGGCGTTCAGCAGCGATTGAACCATCTCCCGGATGACACCGGGCTTATTCGACGCTTTGATCTCCGTTTGGACCGCGTCCTGAAGAATAAAATCGGCAAATTTCATTCACCAACTCCTTGACTGAAAAAAGTGAACCGCAAA
>JAVBPI010000032.1:0-100879 GCA_031549705.1 Thermoguttaceae bacterium | reverse complement strand
GGCCTCCAGGGAATCGCCGACACGGTCTACGCCTTTGCGTCCGACGAAATCAAGGACGAAGTGCTCCCGAAGTTCGCCAGCGGCGAAGTCACCGGAGCGATGGTTCTCACCGAACCGGACGCCGGAAGCGATTTGCAGGCGGTCCGTCTCCGTGCCGACCAACAGCCGGACGGTTCCTGGGTCCTCAACGGCGTCAAGCGGTTCATCACGAACGGTTGTGGAGAAATTCTCCTCGTGTTGGCCCGTAGTGAACACGACATCAAGGACGGTCGCGGTTTGAGCCTGTTTATCTGCGAAAGCGGTCCGGCCGTCAAGGTTCGTTGTCTCGAAAAGAAGCTCGGCATTCACGGCAGTCCGACCTGCGAACTCGTGTTCGAGAACACGCCGGCTCGGCTGATCGGCGAACGGCAGCGCGGCCTGATTACCTACGTCATCGCCCTGATGAACGGCGCCCGACTTGGGATTGCGTCGCAATCGCTCGGTGTCGCGGAAGCGGCGTTCCGGTTGGCGCGAATCTACGCCAACAGCCGGGAACAGTTCGGTGCTCCGATCGAGCGGCTCGCTCCGGTTGCCGAACTCGTCACGGAGATGCAGATCAAAATCGAAGCGATGCGGGCTCTGACCTACGAAACGGCGAGGGTTTGCGACCTCGAAAACAACACGAATCGGCTCCTCGAACGGAACGCCGACAAACTTTCCGACGCCGAAAAGAAGGAATTCAAGCAGACCAGCCGAACCTACAAAAAGCTCAACGCGATGTTGACGCCGATGAGCAAGTATTTCTGCAGCGAAGGTTGCATCACGGTTGCGACGGACGCCGTGCAGGTTCTCGGCGGGAGCGGATACATGAAAGATTACGCCGCCGAACGGTATCTTCGGGACGCCCGGATCACGACGATTTACGAAGGAACGAGCCAACTCCAGGTCGTCGCCGCGATTCGGGGGATTACGAGCGGTGTTTTCGCGAACTACATCGCTCCGTTCGAAGCGAAATCGTACGCCGACGCCAATCTTGAGCGGCTGAAACAGGTTCTCGTCAAGGGACGCGAGGAAATCCAGTCGGCGGTCGATTACGCCAAGACGCAGAGCGGGACTTACGTTGAACTCGTTGCCCGCCGTTTGGTCGACGCGGCGATTGCCGTGTTGATCGGACACTATTTCCTCGACCAGGCGACGAAGAACGACCGCAAGAAACGGGTTGCGGAACTCTTCATCACCCGGAACGAACCGATCGTCACGATGAACTGCGCCCAAGCGAAGCAAGGAAATGCGCAAGCGATCGACGAATACGAACTTCTCGCCGGCCCCGTTCCCGTCGCCGGATAAGAATTGTCGTTCAACGAAAATGAAGGAGCCCGAAGTGTTGCGATGCGGCACTTCGGGCTTTTTTGTTGCGCGATTTTCGGTCCGCGGAAACGATCACGCTCCTTTGTGGGCCTCCCCCATCGCGAACATGATATGCTAAAATCAGTCGAACAATACCTTCCACACGAAGACGCAACGGTTCGCTGGAGGCGATTTCAAGAGGCAATAGATGAATTGGGTGATTGGGAGGTCTGGGGGGCCGGTTTCGAGGGATTGCTTCCTACGACGCAAGTTTGCGCTCCATTTGATGAAAAATCCTTCCGGATTCTTGACTTTCGGTATCGCCGAAGAGTAAAATGTATTGGGGATTTTTTTTATTCCTCCATCGGATCGTCAAGGAAGCAGATGCAAATTATCGAGAAGGAAAACGATCTGTGGTTTATCCGTACCCCGGCGAAGCTGAATCTTTTTTTCGAGGTTCACGGCAAGCGGTCGGACGGGTTCCACGAAATCACGTCGCTTGCCTGTCCGGTCGAGGGATTGTACGATGAGTTGGCGTTCATTCCCCGCGACGACGATGTTGTGAAATTCGACTGTTTTCTCAATGTCGGCGAGGGAGAAGGGACCGATGTTCCGTCGGACGAGAACAATATCGTCGTCAAGGCGTTGAAACGATTGAAAGCGGAAACCGGCTCGAAACAGGGGGCGGTCGTCAGCTTGTGTAAGATGATTCCGAGTCAGGCGGGACTCGGCGGCGGGTCGAGTGATGCCGCCGCGATTTTGCTGCTCGCCAACCGGGTCTGGAAACTCGGCCTGTCGCCGGACGATTTGAGTCGAATTGCCGCGATGATCGGGAGCGATTGCCCGATTTTCCTGCAAAACGGGGCAAGCGTCAGTCGGGGACGAGGGGAAATCATCGAACCGTTCGTGCTGCCGACGCTCCATTTCGTGCTGCTCAAGCCGAAAGAAGGACTGTCGACCGCAGCGGTTTACGCCGCGTGTATGAAATGTCACGATGGGATCATCCGGCGATTGGAAGACGTCGTTGCTCCCTTGAAACAGGGGGACATTCCGGAATTCGGACGCCGCCTGTTCAATCGGCTCGAAAAGCCGGCCGCCGCGATTTGGCCCGGTTTCGAGGCGACGAAGAAAAAATTCGAACCGCTCGACTGCCTCGCCGTTCAAATGAGCGGCAGCGGGACAGCGTTTTTCGGACTCTGCCGCGATCTGCGGCACGCCGATGAAGCGGCGGAGTGGTTGGAAAATGATGGAAACGCATCGGTCTTCAGCGTAAGGAGTTAGACCAATGATGGAAATCACTGAAATCCGAGTCAAACTGATGGAAGAGCCGGGCGAACGTCTCAAAGCGTTCTGTTCGATCACCTTCGACAATAGCTTCGTCGTGCGGGATCTCAAAATTATCGACGGGCTCAACGGACCGTTCGTGGCGATGCCGAGCCGCAAGCTGACCGCACACTGTCCCCGCTGCCGATGCAAGAATCATCTAAAAGCGACGTTTTGCAATCAGTGCGGGCATAAATTGGAGGATCCCGTCGAAATCCGGGACGAGTCGGGACGGACCAAACTTTATGCGGATATCGCCCATCCGATCAATTCGGCCTGCCGGGAGATGATCCAGGAACGCGTTCTGAAATCTTACGATGAGGAATTGGTTCGGTCGCAACAACCCGGATATGTGTCGTCCTACGACGACTTCCCGGACAGCGGCGAGGAGGGGGGCGATTTTTCGTTGCCGTCGATTCCGACGCCGCATTTCAGCGGAGCGCGTGAAGAGAAGCCGACGACGCCTCATTCCCGAACGAAAAAACCGGCGGCCCCTCAAAAAACCGACGCCGACCACGGCGATTTCGGCGCCGGAGTGTTCGAATGATGGGAAATTCCGCCCACGAGCCGGGACCTATAGGTCCCGGCTCGTTTTGTTTTTTCTTCTTTTTCTGCATGCTTTCATTCGGCGCAGAGATTGAAACCCTCGTTCGCCAACTCGACGCCGATCGGTTGCGTGAACGAAACGCCGCCGAAACCGCGCTGATTGAACTCGGGCCCGGGATCGAAAACCGGCTTCCCGAAGAAGCAACGCTGGCGGACCGTCCGGAGCTTTCCGAGGAAGCGATTTTTCGTTTGAAAAACGTCTTTCAGGAACTTCGTTTTCAAACGATCCGCGACTCGCTCCAAAAAATTCGGTTTCGGATTGCGAAAACGGAATCGCCGAGCGACAGACGCTGTTGGGTGACGCTCCAAGCGGATTGGCCGAAAGAAGTGTTTCCGATCCGACTCCTTTTTTCCATGAAAGAGATCGACGGTTTCGACGCCGAGGGAAAACCGATCCCACCGGTCAGCCGTAACGCCACGCTGGAGATTCCCGTTTCGAAAAACCAAACGTCCGGCGAACTTCTTTTCGCCGTCCATGGAAAAGCCCCCGCTTCGGTTGCCGGAAACTGCCGCGTTCTTCTCGCCTTGGCGGAGAAATCGTTTGAGTTCAGTCGTTTTCTCGCGGATTCATCGGACGGCGGGGCTTCTCGATCGCAACGGAAGGGGCGAACGACCGTTTCCGTGGAATCGGCTCGATTTTTTTCGCTCAAGGAAAGCGTCGGCAACGAATCGTTGACGATCCGCTTTCGGGTTCGGTTCGACGACGCTTTCGCCGCATTGGAATCGCATCGGACCTGGATTTACGAGAACGATGTCCGATTGCGGTTCCGCTCCGGCAAGTCGCTCCAGCCGTCGACGTTTCGCCCCACCGAACAAGGGCCGAACGAAATCGCCTTCGACGCAACTTTCGAGCTTGCCGCTTCACCGACGGACCGAAGCGACGAAATCGTGGCGTTCATTTACACGACCCCGACGATCATCGTCGAGGAAACGATTCCCTTCACCGCTCAATAAAATCCGCTTGTGTTTTAGCCGCGCAGCGCGTCTATAGATGCGACCCCGGACAGACGATTCCCAGCGCCCAAAAAACGTACACGACGGGAGCGGCCATCAAGAGCGAGTCGAAAATATCCAACAGGCCGCCGAAACCGGGGACGGTGTGTCCGGAATCCTTGAGTTGCGTGTCCCGTTTGATGAGCGAACCGGCCAAGTCGCCGACCATTCCGGCCAGGGCGACGGCGATGCCGAAAAAGAGCCAATTCAACGTCGGCGTCGGCGGGTAGATGTCGTCCGGCGATTTCTCGAAATGGAGCCAAAATCCCATGGGCGTTTCGTCGTCGGGGTAAACCCGTGCCGGTGTTTTCAATCCCGGCGTTGCTTTCCCGACCTTCTGCGCTTTCGGCGTGAACGGGTTCAGCGTCGCGACGGCTTCCGCCGCCGAATTGGAATGGTTGTAAACATTGAAGCAAGGAAGAGCGATCGCGAACCAGAACCAAGCGCCGATGCAGGCGAAAATCAAGCCGCCGATGAATCCTTCGAGGGTTTTGCCCGGACTGAGTCCCGGCGTGATTTTATGTTTGCCGAACAGCTTGCCGATCGTGAACGCTCCGATGTCGCACATTTTCGCGACGACGATGAGCGAAAGCAACGCTCCGATTTCGTACGCCATGTGGAGCTGGATCATGAAACAGGAAAGCAGCCCCAGATAGGCAATCGCGAACACGGCGCCGGCGAGGTTGATCGTGACGCCGCCGGGAGCCGTGTATCGCCGCATTTCGGCGGCAAACGAAAGAATGATTCCCGCGGCAACCGCAAGAAGGGCGCAAACGCTGGCCGTCGACGCCCATTGCCAACCTCGTTTGGAGATCGTTTCGTGCAGGATTTCGAGTTTGTATTGCTGCGTCACGTTCGCCAGCCAACAACTCGCCGCGATGAGAAGATTCCCGATGTAAACGGTTGAAGTACGCGGCTTGAGTCCGGCGGCGTTCAGGATCGTGAGGAATTCCTTCGTCAGAAAGAACAGGCAGATCATGTATATCGGCAACAGGACCACCCCGCGCGGCAACCAGACGATTTCCTTGGCGATACCGTATTGCGAAATGCAAACGTCGAGATAGGAAAGTCCCAGCACGGAAAGGACGATCGGAATACCGATACACAAACGCCAAAAAAGCATGTTTTCGTTGACCGATGAGATTGATCGAATAATCGCCTATTTTCAACAAACGCCGAACCGTTGTCAACCCGATGACGAAATTATTCGATGTGTTCGCCATCAAGGGTTGTGTCGCTTTTTTGTGAAACGGAAAAATTTCCCTCCCCTCTCCCGAGGGAGAGGGGAAGGAAATCACACGTTTTCAAACGTCGACGCCGATTCTCGGACAGCAATCGGCGAGCGGACAGTGTTCGCAATCCGGTTTACGCGCTTTGCACGGTCCGCGACCATGCAGGATCAGCGCATGGCTCAGGTACGCCCATTCGTTTTGCGGGAACAGTTTCATCAGTTCCGTTTCGACTTTTTCCGGCGTCGTTCCTTTCGCCAATCCCATGCGGCGACTCAGCCGGAAAACGTGGGTGTCGACCACGAAGCCGAGGTTCTTGCCGAATCCGTTGCCGAGCACGACGTTCGCCGTTTTACGTCCCACGCCGGGGAGCGAGACCAGCTCTTCCATGGTCGACGGAACGGCACCGCCGAATCGTTCGCAAATTCCCCGGGACGCTCCTTGAAGACTCTTCGCTTTATTGTGGTAAAAACCGGTGCTCTTGATGAACGGTTCGATTTCCTCCAACGAAGCGGCGGCCAGTGATTCGGCGTCGGGAAACCGCTGGAAGAGTTTCGGCGTGACCTTGTTGACCTGGACGTCGGTACACTGAGCCGAAAGGATTGTTGCGACAAGGAGTTCGAACGGTTCGTGGAACGTCAACGAGCACCCGGCGTCGGGGTGCGCCTTTTTCAATCGCCCGAAGATTTTTGTCGCCAACGCTTTGCTGCTCATTTTTCGTGTCGAATTTTCTGCGCGAGCGCCGGGATGATCGTTCTCTCTTCTCCGGCGATGTAAAAACTTTCACCGCCGTCGGCGACGGTTCGTGCAAGAATCGTTTTCCACGGCCGGAAATAATAGCGAGGATCGCTTTTCGGCGGCGCTTCGTGAACGTCCTGTCCTTCCAACGGGAGCACGTCGATCACCGCCGTCGTGAAATGCGCGATTTTTTCGCCGTGCTGGTGAACGACATTGCGGGACATCGCCAGCGCCTTCAGATAAACTTCCGGGCCGATGGTCCGACTGCCGAAATCGAAGAAGCACCCCCCTTCGAGATTCATGATCGCTTCGGTGTAAATCAAAAAGTCGGTATATGTCGCCGCTCCCGCCGCCGCCGCGTCGAAACTCGGTAATTCCTGGTACGAATCGCAACCGAACACGACGTGAACCAATGCCGGTTTGCCAAGTCGGTAAGCGTTCCAGAGCACGCTGTTTCTTTTGTACGGAAAATTCTCGTGGTCGATCATCCGGCCGACCGATTCACCGAAACCGAGACCGTCCTTGGCCCCCTCATGAACGGCGGCGTTGAATTTCTCGCCGGTTTCCGTCCAGAGCCCGAACTCGCCTTTAGAGACGTAATCCGTGACGTTTTCCATGGTTCCGCCGACCATTGCCAACTCGAAATCCTGGAACGCCGCCGCGCCGTTCAGGGCGTAATGGGAGACGTATCCTTCTTCCATGAGTCGGCTCAACACCGCTCCGCAGCCGTTGCGAATCGCCGACGCTCCGAGCATCCAGAGCACGGTGCTCTTTCGCTGTTTCGCTTCCCGGACACGTTCCGCCATGGAATCCAGTGCGGGGCGGTCCAGCGTCGCCGGGGCGTCCGGATCGATCATGTTTTTCTGCGTGAAGCCGGGGACCCGCTCGGCAATCGGCTTCAATTTCAGTCGGGAACGATCAAAAGCGATGAACGGCATGGGATAGAGGTGTTTGGTGTACAAAACGCTTGCGTTTTAGCCGCGCAGCGCGGTCAAATCCCTGAATGCTTCAAAATAAACTCGACGATCGGTTTCGGATCCTTCAGGCTGTGCGGATGGTGTCCGACACCGGGCTTGAGGATCACGTCGATAGGAGCGCCAAGCTCTTTGTACCGTTCGGCGAGAATCGCGGTGTTTTCCGGGTAAGGAACGAGATCGTCGCTGTCACCGCAGACGCTTAGAATCGGGACCTTTTTCTCGGCGAGCGGTTTCAGGGCGTCGACGGGATTTCCCTTGAATTCGAGGGCTTCTTCTTCCGTTTGACCGTACAGTTTGAGGACTTGGTTCCAATCACCGGCGCTTCCTTTCCCCTTCCCTTTTCCGCCCGGCCAGCTTTTGAGGTCGCAGACGGGGGCGTCGATGTAGAGGCACGAAACGTTGTTCGGGTTCGCGATCGCCCAACGGAGCGAGCAGAGTCCGCCGCGGCTCATGCCGATGAGCGCCGGTTTTTTGGCGAAGTCGTGTTTTTGCGTCAGATCGTCGTAAAAGGCGTTCCGTTCCTCGATGTTTTTCGGCGAGGCGAGCAGATCGCTGCAACTGATGAAGGCGATGTGAAATCCTTTGTTCAGCAGCGCGATTTCCGTTTGCGGTTCGTGTCCCCAAAAAACACCCCGCCAGCTCCAGAGGAATTTTCCGTCGGCGTCTTGGGCCGGTTCTTTTGGAACAACAACTTTGCACGGCCGTTCGCCGACCTTGAAGTCGAAGCAATCGAACCCGTTCCATGAGGTTTTGTTGCCGTCGAAATTCTCTGCCGCCAACAAGCCGGCGGAAAAAAAGCACGAAAACACGACGATCCAAAGAATTCTAGGCATGGCAAAACAAATAATGAGGTCCCGTTGAGCCCGCGAACCGAAGGTTCCGGTGTTTTTCGACATGATCCATTATAAAGTTTTTTTGGCTTCAATCAACGATTCAACGATGTTTTTTCGAGAACGTTCGCTCGCATAACGAGGATGAAAGCGAAAACGGGAACGAAAACCGCCGCAAGAATCTGGTAAACCGTCAAGTGAAACGCCGTCGTCGGTTCGTTGCGGAGGAATTCCATGAAGAAGCGCATGATCATGTATAAAATCATGTAGATCGGAAACCAGCTTCCCCGGAATCGTCGAAGCCGATGAAAGACATAAAAGAGAATCGCCGACGAAAATTGGAACGCCGACTCGTAAAGTTGCGTCGGTGGAATCCAATCGCCGATCGGACGGCCGCCGCAGCAGCCGTGAAAAAAGCAGCCGAGCTTTCCGAATCCGACGGCGAGGCAAAGCGGAATCACGAACCGGTCGCCGAAGCCCCCCATCGGAATTCGCAACGCCGCTTTGTAAAGATTCATCGCCAGGAACCCGCCGATCATGCCGCCGAACAGGCTTTTTCCGTCCCAATAAAACAGCGGTTGGAATCCGTAAGCGATCCAAACCGGAATTTTCGCGCCGAGAATGCAACCGACGAGAACCGCGGCGAACATTCCTTTCGAAACAGTTCGTTTGGCGTCGTCGAATTTCAGCATCCGCGCAGAAAGGAACGCGGCCAGTAAACCGACCGCGTTCAAAACCGCATACAGGACGACGGGATGATGCATGGCGAAAAACGTTTTAAAGCGAGAGAACGTATTCGACGAGATCGTCGAGTTGGGCGTCGGTCAAACCTTCGATATCCCCTTCGACGTCGCCGTGCTTGCCGAGCTTGAAGACGTCTTTCAGCTTCGTGTAGCGCCCATCGTGCAGATACGGGGCGGTACGCCAAACCTCGACAAGGGTCGGGGTGTCGAACGCCGGTTTGCGGTCGTAGTAAACCTTGCTGTTGACGTCGTGCAACTTCATGTCGGTGAAGAGCGGCGCCGGATGGCATTTCGCGCAACCGACTTTCGGGTCCTCGAAGATCTTCTTGCCTCGCTCCGCGCTTTCGTTCAGCTTGCCGTCGACGAGATGTGGACTCGGGAGCGGATCCAAGCTGTGCAGATAAGCGTCGATCTTCAAACATTTCTCTTCGTCCGGCATGGAGAATAAAATGTACTGAAATCCGGTGCGGGTGCAATGCTCCGACGATTTGCGGACCCCTTCCCACATGGCCGGGGGCGTTTTGTAGCACCAAAGCAGACTCTTGGCGTTCTTCGGATTGCCGAGACCGTCGTTGAGGAGGTCCCAGTTGAGAGCGTCCATGCGACCGTCGGGATGGCACGTCGCGCAGCTTTGCCAAAGCTGGAAGCAAAGCGTCGCGTCGTTCCAATGGATTTCACCGAGCCGTTCGTTGGTCAGGACCGGCTTCGGACCGAGCGGAATCGCGGTCCCCTTCGGACCGCCGGGGGCGTTCAGGTCGACTTTTTGTAACACGTCTTCGAAGTACATGCCGAGGTAGACATTCGAGCCGATCACGGAAATCGGACGCGGTCCTTTTCCTTCGAGCTTGACTCGTTTTTTCATGCCGACGAGGAACGCCAAATCGTTCGGGACGTCGCTTGATTTCGCGGAAGAACTTCCACCGCCGCCGTATTGGGCGTCAGGATCGCTGCTTGCGTTGTCCTTGGGGAGAGCGTCCAGCTTTTTGTGCATCGGTTCGGCGTCGACGATGATCAACTCGTTCGTTCCGGAAGCCGCGACGAAAATCTGCTTGCCGTCCGCCGAAGTCGTGATCCCCCACGGATTCGACGCACCGAGGTCGACGTCGTCGATCAAGACCGTGTTGATGAATTCCTTCTTTTGCGCATCGATAACACCGATTCCGTTGGTACTCATCCAACCCCGTTCGAGCTGCGTCGTCGGCATCTGGAAACGGGCGAGAATGCTGGTCAGGTAAACGTATTTTCCGTCCGGTGAAACGCAAATTCCGTGCAAGCTGTGACTCCCGTTCGGCAGGCGGATGTTTTTCGTTGCGCCGGTCGCCGTGTCGATCGCCGTCACTTCGGCGGCGACGTCGATCAAGGCGTCGGGATTTTCCGGTACGTTATTCGGATCGTCGGGAAGGAAATTCAGCACGAAAACGGTTTTCCCGTCCGGCGTGACCACCGAAGCACGGGGTTCGCGAATCGTTTTGATCCGACGGACCAATTTCAAGTCGGGAAGCTCGTATTCCGCGACGTCGCCGTTGAACCGATTGCTGACGTAAAGTTTTTTTCCGTCGGGTGTTACGACCCCGCCGCTCGGCGTGTGTCCTGCAGGGGCTTCCTTGACGACCCTCCCCGAAGCGACGTCGATCGCCTGGACGATTCCCTTGGAACAGCCCGTTGCGACATACAGCGTCTTTTCGTCGGGGCTCGCCGCGAAGCCGTTCGGCTGTTTGCCGGTGGGGATTGTTTTCTCGATCTTTCCGTCGGCGACGTTCAGCAAGGCGATTTCGTTCGACTCATGGAGGAGTACGGCCAGCTTGGAACCGTCCTTCGAAGGGATCATTCCGTAAGGGCTTTTGAATTCCTCCGCCACGGAAAATGTCACGAAAAGCAACAGGCACGGAATCGTGTATCGGAACATCGGTAGATATTATTGGTTTTCGAGGGTCAAATTATCGAGAAAAAACGACGTTTGGTCGGCGGTCGTTGCGAGGTTGCAGAAACCGAACCAGTCGAGCGACGTGCCGCCGTCGTGGTTGTTCGGAATCTTTTCGAACGATTTTGTCGTGCCGTCCGGAAGCGTGAGCGCCAGTCTCCACGTTTCGGCTCCGAGCTTCGCGGAAATTTCGACGTGAACCCATTGGTCGATCGGCAGCTCGATCGCCGGTTGACCTTTCAAACTCATCACGCCGTTCTTGATACGAATGCTCGTCGTGGTTTTGTACGGAACCGACTTGTCCCGCGCTTCGATATGAACGTCGGCGTTCTTTTGAAAACGCAAATCGAACGTCGACGTCCATGATCCCTTTTTGTAACCCGGTGAAAAATTGAAATGGGGGTTGAAGGTGTGTTTCAAATCTTCGGCGTCGGCGACTTCGAGGCATTTCGTTCCGGAAGCGGGGCGGTCCGTCGAGATGCGAACCAAGTTCTTTTTTTCGTCCGAAATATTCGCCCGGGGAATCGGCGAGCTGCGGGGAAATTCGAAATCGTCGTTGATTTTCAACGGCATCGGATCCGGTTTTTCCGGCGGCAACGGACGGATCGGATGGTTGAAATTCATCGCCAGGGAGATCCAATTCGGATCCCCGTAAACGCCGGCCTTCGAATAATCGAAACGCTTGAATCCGACCTTGAACGCCGGGGAGTCGTTCGGCAGCTTGAAGTCTCCTTTCTTCGGATTTTCAAAACCCGGATCGGCGATGAGCGAACCCTGGTCGTGTCCGGTTTCCTTTTGCCAGGTCGCCAAATCGGTCAACGTTCCCGGCGTTTTCGTCGGGAATGCCTTGTTCATGTCGATCGTCGGATTCCAGTACAGATTGTTCCGGATCACGACTTTGTCGTCCCCCCAACGGCTGAAATAATCCTCCGTCCACGGATGGCCGAAGAGCGGGCCCGTCTCCCAGAGCACGATGTTGTTTTCGAACGTAAACGAGACATGCTCCTCGATCCGGCTCCGTTCCAACTGGTCCTTGATGCTGTAGGCAAGAATATTGTTGCGGATAATATTGTCCTTGCCGTAATGCTGGTGGAACGTTCCCGTCTTGACACGGTAAACGAGGTTGTTCTCCATTACGATGTCGGTCGAGCCCTCGTCGGTGTAGAGCCCCCAGCCGCCGTAGGAATAAGCGTACACGTCGTGGATCACGTTGTTCGAAACGGTCGTTCCCGGCGAAACGCCGAGGGTGTAGACCCCTCCCATGTCGCTCATCACCCAATGCCCGAGATGATGGATGTGATTGAAGTCGATCGTGTTGTGATGCGACCGCGTCGGCTGATATCCCCACTGCCAACCGACCGAAACACCCGTGTAGTAGAATTCGCTGATGTCGTTGCGGACGATTTTGTTGTACGACGAATGCCCGATCCAGGCGGCGACGGCCCCCATTTCGAGAAGTCCGCCGTTACGAATAATGCAGTTTTCGACGACGTTCCGTTCCGTCGGCGTTTGTTTCTCCCATCCCGACTGGTGCCCCAAACCGATGTAGACGCCGCCGGCGCCGAGCGTATGGACGTAATTCTTCACGAAACGGCAATCGGTGCACGCCTGGTGAAAACGGACCGCATTGGCGCCGATGGACGAAAACTCGCAATTTTCGAACGAAATATTCTTGCAACCGTCGAGCAGCACGGCGAACGGCAACGTGATCGACGCCTGGCCGTCGCTGTGCCCCTTCGGATCAAGGATGTAACCGGCGTAACGGAATTTCAAACCGTCGAACGCGATATTCGCAATTCGGGCGTCCGCTTTCTCCTTGTCGAGTTCCCCGTCGAAACGGAGGAAAGCGTCGGCGACCGGGGCGAAAACATCGGCCGACTCCATTTTTTCGCCGGGGAGCGGGATGTACGATAATTCACCGTCGCGGTCGAGGAACCATTCGCCGGGAGCGTTCAGGGCGGCTTTGAAGTTTTCGAGATGAAATCGTTGGCGGGGCTCCCATTTCATCAACGGCCAACGGGCCGAGCCGGTGAAAACGACGAGATTGTTGTCGAATTCGATTCCCGAAACGCGGTGCTCCGAGGTCTGCCAGGAATGGTACATCGTGAACTGAACGTCCTTGAGTTCGTCCTTCGACAATTTGCCGAGCGGTTCGATATCCTTGGCCGTTGCGATGATCGCGCGACTTTGCATCGGTTCCGGTTTGCCGGTCGCCGGGTCGGTGGCGTAATCGACGGAACGTTCCGAATAATAATAGAATTCGTTCGGTTCCCGGCAGCGTGTTGCCCGCTTGCCGTTGATGTAAAGTTGCTCAAAGTACCATTTCCCCTCGGCGACTTCCGGAATCGTTGTGGTCCAAACGCCGTTGTTCCCTTTTTTCCAACCGGTGATCGGTTTACCGCCGGAAATCACGACGTCGGCGTCCTTTGCGGCCCGGTAGGTGATAGGTGCTTTTTCGGTGCCGCCGTCTTCCGCCTTGAAAACGATCGGCTCCGTGATCGGATAGACGCCGCTCTGAAACTCGACCGTGATCGGCGAATCCTTCGGGAGCGTTCGGACCTTTTCAACCGCCTGCTTCAGCGATGAAATCGGACCGTTGGGAGAAACCATCACCGTTTCCGCAAAAGAAACGGAAACGGTCAAAAAAAGAACGACGGAGAGAATACAGGATCGCATGAAGACACTCTCGGGTAACGGTTAATCTTCTGTTCCCTCTCCCTCCGGGAGAGGGTTCGGGTGAGGGCTCGTTGTCCTGCCAATCCCGTTCGAATTTTTCCGTTTCTCGAAGTGCGAAATGACATAAAATCCATACCGAAGCCGAGTGTCGACAGCCCTCACCCCAACCCTCTCCCGAGGGGAGAGGGGACGGTATGGTCAGCGTGCTCAAATCGAAAACACGCTTAGCAGCCGTGTTTTTCGAGTTTTTCGCGGAGCGTGTCGGCGGTGAACGGCTTGACGAGGTAGTCGGTCACACCGGCTTGGATCGCTTCCAAAACGCGGCTTTTTTCGGAGTCCGTCGTGACCATGATGATCGGAATTTGCTTGTCTTGCGCCCGAATCGCCTTGAGGACTTCCAAACCGGTCATTCCGGGCATGTTCCAGTCGGTGAGGACCATGTCGAACTTACCCGGGGCGAAAATCGCGACCGCTTCGGTACCGTCAGAGGCTTCCGCGACTTCCGTCACGCCGACGGCCTGGAGGGAACGGAGAATGATTTTTCGCATGGTACTCGAATCATCGGCAACGAGAACTCTTCTCGACATGATAAACCTCAAAAACAAGGGGAAGGTGATTGTTGAAACACGCCTGTGCGTCAGGCAGACACAAAGAATACTCGAAATGGAGGCAAATGTCAAACGTCCGGCATCGGAAAGCGTTTTTTTCTATTCCCCGGCAATATTTATTGTCGGCTGTTTTCGTGATCCGCTTCTGTTCGCGGTTTGATCGTCGGCTCCGCAGAGTTCACGGTAAAGTTCGACATGGTTGCCGACCATCTGTTCCAAGCTGAAACGGTCGGCGATTCGTTGTTTGGCGGCAACGCTCATTGTTCGGCGTCGTTCACGACTTTCCAACAGGAAAAGCGTTTTTTCGACGAACATTCGCCGCCGCAATCGGAAATCGTCGCCGCCGTCCGGAACGAGCAGACCGGTTTCGCCGTCGACGATCAAATCGCGGTTGCCGGGAATGTCCGTGGCGATCACCGGGACACCGCTTGCCATCGCCTCCAGAATCGTGTTCGACTGCCCTTCGTAAGCGCTCGTCGACAGGAGAACGTCGAAACTCGGGATCAATTTCGCGACATCATTCCGGTGTCCGAGAAAATGGACACAGTCCGACATCTTCCACCGATCACGGTAGCGGAGCAGATTATCCCGCTCCGGACCGTCGCCGATGATAAACGCATGGAACGGCAGGTTGACGTGTTTGAGCGTTTCGAAGACCCAGAGAGCGTCCTTGATCCGTTTCTGCGGCCAGAGCCGGGCAACCACGCCGATCAAAAACGGCTGTTCCGGCGCCAGCGCCCGCGGATCGATCGGAACGTAATTGCATCGGTCCGGATCGTAATGGGCGTCGACCACCGGATAATACTCGCCGGACGGAATGTTTGGCTCGACGTTGAGCGCTTCGAGCAATTTCAGGACGGGAACCGGCGATTCGTTCGACGGGAGCACGGCGTTCGGAATGATCGTGAACTTTTCGGCGGGAATTCCGTGGGCAACGTAAAAATCCTTGACGCCGTTGCTGTTCGTCGCGATCCGATCCGTTTTCGCTGCCAAACGGCGGTCGATTCCCAATTGGAAACCGCTCTTCCACGGATCGACGCAGCGTTCCCCGGCGACGATATGTTTCACACCGCACGCCATCGCCGCACGCCGACCGTACGAATTCGCCGCGAAGAGCCAGGTATGCACCAAGTCCGGTTGGAACCGCCGGATCAACCGTTTCAATCGGCAGTAGGCGAACGGATCGAACTTCCAACTCTTGTTGATCAGTGTGTACGGAATTCCCGCGTTTTTCAACTCTTCTTCGAGCGGGCCGGTTCGGGTCAAGACCGCAACGTGAACGTCGAACTCGTCCTTCGGAAGGTTCGTCGCCAAAAGGACGAGCTGCTTCTCCGCGCCGCTCCGGTCCAACGTCGGAATGATTTCGAGAATTTTCTTACGTTGCATGGGTTTTCGAATCGTAATGACCTTCCGCTCGGAAGTTTCGTTACCCGGATCGTATATCGCTTGTGTTTTAGCCGCGTAGCGTGTTTTTGTCTCATTGCTTCCGAGCAATTCTATCAGGATTCCACAAAAAAGAAACACACCGTCAACCTACTTGACCCGAAGTTTGTTCGGACTACAATAGGGCGAATTGGGTGGCTGGTGTTCGCCGAAATGCTCTCATTTCGGCGAGTAACAGGGAATCCGGTGACAGATTCACGTCTCAGTCCGGAACGGTCCTCGCCGCTGTAATCGGTTGGTATTCGTAAGGAATATCCCAAAGCGTCATTGCTTTTTGACCATTGATTCAAGAGGGAATCGAGAAGGTCGACGCTTTACCGAGAGTCAGAAGACCTACCAGCACTTTTGTAGGACTTTTCACGAGAAGATGAAAAGTCGACGAACCATTCCTTTAGTCGCTGTTGGTTCCTGTCAATCGTTCCCTTTCTTGTGTGCGCATGCGTTTTGTGTGACAGCATGTACCCGATGAAGGTGCGCCCTTGCGGACGACTGCGCAATCCCGGAGAGAAAACATGTCACGTTTTTACCGCAGAGCGTTTACGCTGATCGAACTTCTTGTCGTCATCGCGATCATCGGTGTTTTGATCGGTTTGCTTTTGCCCGCCGTTCAAGCGGCAAGAGAAGCGGCCCGCAATATGTCCTGCAAAAATCAACTGAAACAAATTACTTTAGCGCAGCATAATTTCCACTTGACTCACGAATTTTTTGCGCCGGGAGTATGGACTCCACCTTACATTGATTCCAGCGGAAAAGAACAATATGCGAATTCCGCCGGACCATCGTGGCCCTATTTAATAGGGCCCTATATTGAAAACAATAATCAACCCTTGCCTGTTTTTGGTTCGGTGATATTGGCCGGTACAAACGCGTTCTACGATCGACCGGAATATACCCAAGTAAAGCTTAGGTACCTATTTTGTCCTTCCGCGTCCAGTCCTGCTTGCGATACATCGATTGCTCCGTTGAAAACGCACCAAACCAATGCGGAAAAACCAACCAGTAAATTCCGAAAATTCGAGTTTGACAGGGAAATGGTGTCTATCTGTTTTTCACCGAAGATCGTTGACATTAATTGCGCAAGAACACATTATTTTGCCAATAATTGGGTCATGGACGCGAATAATAAAAGCAAAAATCCCCAAGGAATACCTTTGGAGGAAATTACGGACGGATCTTCTAATACGATTCTTTTCGATGAATCGACGAATCAGTTCATGTCCGCTTGGACGGCTTACTTTTCCTGCATCCACGCGACACTTAAAGCTTCGAAAGCAGATTCGAATAATCCCTATTCGTATTTGAAATCGCAGGTTAAATTCCAAGAGCCGTATTTTTACAACGGGGATAGAAATACAAATCCCAACCCGACAAAAATAGATGCCTGGGCTTTTTTAAGCAGTTCACATCCCGGCGGAGTCAACATGGGATTTTGCGACGGGCATGTTCGATTTGTTTCCAATGCAATGGAATCGGGAGTGATTGAGAACCTCTACGACCCGACGGATGGGGCGATAACCTCTTTTTAGGGGACGCGCTGCGCGGCTAAAACGCAAGCGTGATTCAGAGGGTTCCTTTGGTGCTGGGGATTCCTTCTTGGCGGGGGTCGTGTTCGACGGCCATCCGGACGGCCCTTGCCGCCGCTTTGAACAGCGCCTCGGCGACATGATGTCCGTTCGTGCCGTAGTGGAGCAGTAAATGTAAATTGCACGCCGCCGCCGCACTGAAACCCTGCCAAAATTCGTGCACCAATTCCGTATCGAAATCGCCGATTTTCTGCGACTTGAATTCGACATGGTACACGAAACAGGGACGACCGCAGAAATCGACCGCGACCGTTGCCAGCGTCTCGTCCATCGGGAGCGTGAAATGTCCGTATCGACGGATTCCCCGCTTGTCGCCGAGCGCCTTGGTGAACGCCTGGCCGATCGCGATGCCGATGTCCTCCACGGTATGGTGCCCGTCGATGTGCAGGTCACCGGTCGCCTTGACGTTCAAGTCGATCTGCGAGTGAGCCGCAAAGAGCGTCAGCATGTGATCGAAGAATCCGACCCCCGTCGAAATCGTCGACTTGCCGCTCCCGTCGAGGTTCAACTCCAACGTGATCTGCGTCTCCTTCGTGTTGCGCGTGATTGTCGATGTTCTCATGGGGGGCAAGTAAGCCTTACCGTCCCCTCTCCCTCGGGAGAGGGTTAGGGTGAGGGGCGTTTGGCGTTGGTTATCGGTTATGTTTTAATTCATTTAATTCACGATTCAGTTCTTCAATTTTCGCTTGTTGCTCTTCAATTGTTTTTTGCATCTGGTCGACAGCGCGATTTGCTTTTTTCGTTTGAGAAATAAATCGCAACCACAAAATGCAGGCGAAAACGGCGAAAACAATCACCAGAATCGTCGTCCAGTGATGATGTGAGCCCCCGATGGTCAAGTTTTCCACATGTTCGGCAAACAGCATGGTAACATTGAAGGAAAAATTTTGTCTTGTTCACCCCCTCACCCAGCGGTTTGGAGTTAAGGGATCATTCCCGTCATTTCGACCGAAGGGAGAAATCTCACCAAACCGGTTGAGTATGTCATTTCAAGGCTTTTCGTTGGTGTGAGATTTCTCACTCCGCTCCGCTGCGTTCGAAATGACGCCTTAACTCCAAACCGCTGCCCCCTCACCCTCTCCCCTAGGAGAGGGGACAGAAAACCACTATTTCGGAACGACGCCGATTTGACGCATCCATTTTTCGCAGAGGACGTTCCACTCGGCGGCGGGGCCCTTGTCGGGACGGATGCCGTAGCCGTGTCCCCCTTTGACGAAAACGTGCAGTTCGCACGGGACGCCGACTTCCTTCATTTTAATGTACGTCATGACGCTTCCCATCGAGCCGACGCCGTCGTCGTCCGCGACGGAAAGGAACATCGGCGGCGTTTCTTTCGTGATTTTAATATTCTCTTCAAGCGGAACGCCGACGGTGTTTTTGTTCGCTTTTTCTCCCAAAGCGTAAGCAAGGTAAATCGGAGCGGCGAAGTTCGGTTTCGCACTGATCTTGTCCGTGGCGTCAATCGGTTCGTAAACCTTTTCGTCGTAATTCGTTGCGGCAAGAAGTGTCAGGTGCGCCCCGGCGGAGAATCCGAGGATGCCGATGCGGTTCGGATCGATCTTCCACGCTTCGGCGTTTTGACGAACGAGCCGAATCGCGCGCTGTGCGTCTTGGAGCGGAGCAAGGTGTTTGGGAAGTTCCGCACGGCGGGGAACTCGATATTTCACGACGACCGCCGTGACGCCGAACGAGTTGAACCAATCGGCGATCTCCGTTCCTTCGTGGTTGTACGCCAAAATGTTGTATCCGCCTCCGGGAAAAATCACGACGCAGGTTCCGGTCGCTTTCTCCGGCGCCGGTTGGTAGACTGCCAAGGCGGGTTCCGAGACGTTGCTCACCCGAATGATCGGCGGCGTTTCTTTTCCCGGCTCCGCTTTTTCCGGACCAATCACGCCCGGTTTTTCGCCGGGAGCGGTTCCGGGCCAAAGTTTCATTTCGACGCTCGGCTCATCGGCGGCGGCGAACAGACCGAAAACGAACAAACAGACGGCGGCAAGAACGATTCGTTTCATGGAACTTTCCGGACATGGTAAATAGAGAATACGGACAGACACGTTCGTTATTCTACCCTCTTGCCCCCCCATCACGCAAGCCGCTTCACCGTTTTTGGAGACCTGCACGTTTGAGAATCGCGTTGTCCTTTCGAGCAGAGCGAAGCGGAGGGAGAAATCTCACCTTTCCGAAAAGGCTGAAAATTCAAGCTCAACCGATTCGGTGAGATGTCTCGCGGAGCCTGTTCCGAGAGATGGAGGGGCTCGAAATGACGGATCGTTTTGAACGTGGCAGGTCCCCTGGCCGTGATGGGCAACCTCTTTATTTTTTGCGACGACGGTGTAAAATGATAGGCAACCCGTTTTTTCCGCTACGGACCGCTCAACCTGACCTCTCCTTTGCCGTTATGACCTACCAGATTCAGCCCGTCGAATGGGAATCGACGTTTTTCGGTTTTCCCATCGGTTCGTTGGAACTCCCCGCCGAATATTCCCGCGAAACCTTGCTCAAATCGCTTCGGGAGGGAGGCCGCCGATTCCGCTTGATCTGCATCGCGCTGCAAAACGCCGGTCCGGATGCGCTGGAAGGACTTGATGCTCCCTGTCGGTGCTACGATCGACGATTGACGTTCAAAAAACAGATTCCGAAGAGCGTTCCGCCGCTTGCCGAACAGATCAAGCCGTACACGTCGACGATCTGCTCCAAGCAAATCGAGATGCTGGCGATCAAATCAGGGGCGATGTCGCGGTTCAAACGGGATCCGGAGCTTTCGCCCCAATACGAACGGCTCTTTTTGACGTGGATCAACAACTCGGTATCCGGCGGCTTGGCCGACAGCATTTGGACTTGGCGGGACAACGGTAAAATCGTCGGGTTGGTCACGACTCGTTGCGCCCGCCGAATCAACCCGGAGAGCGGCCAACCGGAACGTGAAGCCCGCATCGGCATGTTGGGGGTCGCCGATTCCTTCCAACGAAAGGGAATCGGCAGCGCACTGCTCCAAGCGTGTGATTTCTGGTGCGATTCGCTCGACATTCCAACCTCGTCGCTGATCGTTCAGCAAGACAACGACGCCGCGATCGCCCTGTGTAACAAGCGCGGATACGAAAAAACGAGCGAAGAAACGGTTTACCATTATTGGACCCCCGGCTGGGTTTATGACACCCATCGGGGTTGGATCTGCCGTTAAACAATATCCCGCTCGAAACGCGCTGTGCGGCTAAAACGCAAGCGGTATTTCGAGCGGAAACGATGGGATCAATATTCCCAACCTTTGCGGAATTCCGGTTTCAGGGCGGCTTGAACTTCGGGGCAATTTTTGGCGATCATCTTGGCAGCGTCCCAATCGAACGCTTTGTGTCCCGCCTTGAACGCCGTGTTGCCGAGAATCGCGGACTCCGCCATCGGACCGGAGTAATCGAAATGGCATGTCGCCGGTTCGCCTCCTTTGCATGCCGTGACCCATTCCCGATGGAAACCGGGCGAATCCGGAATGAACGGCTTCGGATATTCGAAGTCGGTGAATTTGTCTTCCGGAAGTAAAACGTGCTGGTCGAAACCGGTCAGGAGCAGGCCCTTCGTTCCAACGAACAAATTGTTCGCGCCGAGCCCCTTGCCGTCCTTTCCTTTGATATTCTTCGGGATTCCGTATTTTTCGTAACACGTCTGATTCTTCGTGTGCGACCAGTAGAGCTTCACCGGCGGTTGCTTGCCGCGAGCCGGATAATCGAAGACGACGTGCATTTCTTTCGGCGTCCGCTCCGGATCGACTTCCGGACCGCTGGCGGCAACTCGGGTCGGATATTTCAGGCCTAGCGCCCAATATGGAATGTCGAGGATATGGCACGCCCAGTTGCCGGTCTCGCCGGTTCCAAAGTCCCACCAGAACCGCCAGTTGTATGGCACCAAGGTTCCTTCTTCCTTACCGTTGAGCGCTTTTGAAACGGAATATTTCCAATCGTTCGGACACGGACCGACCCAGAGATCCCACTTGACGGTCTCCGGCGGATCGATGAACGACGTCGGCTTTTCCGGCATGCCGCGGTCGCCCCCCATCCAGGAATAGACTTCCGTGACGTCGCCGATCGCACCGGACTGGATCAATTCGACGACCCGGTGCATGTTCTTGATCGCATGCCGTTGGCAACCGAGTTGCGTGGCGACCTTCATTTTGGCGGCGGTCTCCGTGATGATACGGCATTCAGCGACGGAGTGCGCGAGCGGTTTCTCGCAATAAACGTGCTTCCCGGCCCGCAGCGCCCGCATCACGGGATGGTAATGCGTGTGGTCCGGCGTGCTCACGGCGACGGCGTCGATCGACTTTTCCATTTCGTCGAACATCGTCCGGAAATCGTAGAATTTTTTTGCGCCGGGATAGTTTTCGTACGCCTTTCCGGCACGAAGGTCGTCGACGTCGCAGAGAGCGACCATGTTGACCTCGTCTTTCATTTTGCCGAGGTTCGAAACCTGAAAATTTCCTTGGGCGCCGAGGCCGATGCAGGCGACGTTCAGTTTTTCGTTCGGCGACGCTCCCTTGGTCAAAATGCCGCTGGAAAGGAACAAGGCGCCGGCTCCGATGACAGTCGACGCTTTCAACATTTCACGACGATTGATGCGTTTCATAAATATCTCCTGAAAGTGAAAAGAAAAAAGTTATGTTCGTTGAGCCTGTGAACCGCGAGTTCCGGCGATCACCGTGGTTGCCGTTTCACCTGAATCGGTCTGACAACTCGCGGCGCACCGGGAATGTACGGCTCCCGTTTTTTGAGCAGCACGTTGTGCATCACCCGCGATTGCCCCATCCAGGCGTCGACGGCGTCCCAACCGATGTGGTAGGTCTGCGCGTCGAGCATCGCTTGCCGCGGTGTCGTCGCCGGCACCGTGACGACTTTGTAATCGCCCGGCTTCGATAGGTTTCGCTGCACATAAGTGTAGTGCGTCGGCTTGTCTTCCGCCCAACAAGGAACAGCGAATAATATCAGCAACAAAATCGATAATCGTTTCATCATTGCATTTCCATGGTAGCCGGAAGCGAAGCCGGTAGGCCGGCGCAGCGCCCGGTTTTTGGGGCCGGTTGACTGAAATAAACCGGGCGCTGCGGGAGTACCCTTCGCTTCCGGCTGCCATTTCAACAAAACAACGTTCATTTTACCCGATTGACGACCGATTGGAACACGTCGAGATACTTTCGGGCCTGTTCCCGACAGGTGAATTCGGTTTCCGCGCGGCGGCGTCCTTCGTCGCCGAGACGCTTTCGGAGATGAACATCGTCCAAAAGCCGTTGCAATGCGAGAGCAAACGATTCCGGATCGTTGTCGGGAACGAGCAGACCGTTGCGTTCCGGTTCGATCTGTTCCGGGACGCCGCCGACGGCCGTTGCGAGAACGGGAACCCGGCACGCCATTGCCTCGACATTCACGCACGGAAATCCTTCAGTGTGCGACGATTGCATGAAGACGTCGAACCACGGCAGGAACTTGTCCAATTCGTTCGTAAATCCGACCATCTTGAAGCGGTCGCCGATTCCGGCGGCGTCGATGCGGGCTTGGAGCGGCTCCCGCAAAAAACCTTCGCCGAACAGCACGACGCCGAAATCCGTTGCGCTTTTATCGAGCGCGATCCTGACGGCGTCGATCATCACGTCAAATCCCTTTTCCGGACTGAGTCGACCGGCAGCGCCCAAAATCGATGTCGGCGGCCGCGTGAAATAATTTTCGAGACGTTTTCGAAACTCCGGGTCGGGCTCCCGCTGAAACCGATCGAAATCGATGGCGTTGTGAATCACGACGACACGGTTTTTCGGCGTTCCCGTACGGATGACTTTGTCGGCCTGTCCCTGCGAAACGCAAACGACGCGGTCCATGCAGCGGTGCATCCATTGATCGATTCGTTCGTAAATCGACGTCTTCCAATCCTGCCAGGTCCAGCCGTGGGAAACGCCGACGATCGGAATTCCGGTGCGCCGTGCCGCGAACCAACCGACCATCCGGGACTTGTGTCCGTGAGCGACGATCACGTCGATCTTTTCGTCACGCAAAAAACGGGAGAGCTCGACCGTCGCAGCGACCAGACGGGGCATGTCATTTTTCAGAATGCGTCCGGAAAAACCCGCCTTTTCAACCTGTTCGATAAACGGACGGCAATTCCCGTTTTCGGAAAACGACACGACAAGGCTCTCCACGTCGAACTCCGGCGCGGATTGAGCACGCACGATGTCGAGAATCACGCGCTCCGGGCCACCGAAAAACGGAGACGCCGTCAGGTGAAGGATACGCAAACTTTACTCCTCTCTCGAAAAGTGTTTCGATCTACTCGAACAGATTATAGCCCGAAAACCGGCAAAAATCAAGGCGATGACGATTGCAATCCGACGATTGCAAAGTGTAAAACAGATAAAACAGAGGGTGTCATTTCGTTTTCTCGTAAACGCGGATGTAATCGATGATGTATTTCGTCGGGAACATTTCGGGGAACGGTCCCGGTTTGACGTACGGAGCGACCGCCGTGTTGATCAAAATGTAATGCGGCTGCCGAAATCCCATTTTCTGTCCTTCCGTTTCGATTTTCATCGTGTCGACCACGTTTTCATCGAAATACCAAACGATTTGGTCGGCGTCCCATTCGATTGCGTAGAGATGATAGTCGTCGGCGCATTTTTTGCCGTCCGGCAGCTCGAAGCAGTTTCCGACGTTCTGCGTCTTTTTGTCGCTCTCGACATCGAACCAATGGGCCTTCGCGCAGGTCACGCCGTCCCCCCATCCGCCGGTCTTGTTCTTTCCCCAACGTTTGTTCGGCCCGCCCCACATCTCCATGATGTCGATCTCACCGCATTTCGGCCAGCCGCCGTTGATTCCCATGGTCCAGAACGCCGGCCAAATCGCGTTGCCGTGCGGCAACTTCGCCCGCATCTCGATCCGACCGTACTGGAACGACTTCGTGCCGCGTGTCTGCAAGCTCGCCGAGGTGTACGGAGCACCTTGGAACTCTTCGAGTTTCGTTTCAATCACGAGATTGCCGTTGTCGAGATACGCGTTTTCCTTTCGATCCGTGTAGTACTGCGGTTCCTTGTTGCGAATGAATCCTTTCTCGAATTTCCAGACGGAGCGGTCGATCTCCGTTCCGTCGAACTCGTCGCTCCAGACGAGCTTCCAACCGGGACGGTCGGTCTCCGCGGCGGCAAGTCCCGTCAAACTGCTTGATAAAACGATCAGCGTCAATAGGAATCGATACATCGTCGGTCTCCGTTTGTTTGTGAAATGGTTTGGTATACTCAAATCGGTCGTTTGGCAGGCGGAATGGAGTCGGTACTCCGACGCAATGACGGTTCGTTCTCTCGCTGACCGTCAATGCGCCGAGTACGGCTCCTTTCCGGCTTCTGTTCGAAGCATCCATGTCCGCCCGTTTGCATAATACGAATTTTGCGCTTTTCGGCGGCGGATTCAAGACGGCGACGAAAATCCGATTCCGAGTTTTTACCGATTGCGCAAAGTTTAACGAACAATTCATCGCTGCCGAATTTCGGCGTTCCGGTGGTCGACAATGAGATGGGGTTCTCCGTTTTTTGTTGACAGCAAGGACGCTTTCATGCCAATATTTCGATCCATCGCCGTTTTTCTGGTTCTCGTTTCATTGGCTTTGGCAAACACGTCGCCGTGCGACGACGGCGTGTACATTACCCGCTCCGAATTCGAGGAGTTCAAACGGCAGTACTCAAAAGAGCAGCCGAAGCTGAAGCCGTGCATGGCGTGGAAGAAAGGAAAGTTCACGTTCACGCCGTACGGATACATCAATCTCAGCATGTCCTATGAGACGGAGAAATCGACGACGGGGGACTACTGCGTCTATGCGATGTCGCCGGACATTCCCGGATACGGCGAAAGTGTGTTTAGCGTCGACCCCAAATCGACGCGGTTCGGCATGAAAATCGACGGGCCCGGTTGTTGGACCGGTTCGAAAACGCAAGGGGTCGTCGAAATGGACTTCCAAGGGTCGTTTACGGTCAGGAACCGCGAAGCGATCATGCTTCGGAAAGCGTTCGTTTCCGTTTCGGACAAGAACACGAAATTTCTCGCCGGACAGGATTGGGAAGTCGTCTCGCCGCTCTATCCGATGACGTTGAACTACACCGCCGGCGCCTGCGTCGGCAACCTTGGATACCGCCGTGCGATGCTCGAAGCGGAACACCGGTTCGATCTCACGAAACAAACCGATTTCCTCGTCCAGTTCGCGCTGGCGGACAACGTGTTACGGGACGGGTTCGGGTATCCGAATTCGTCGATCCACGCAAGCAGTTGGCCGATCATCGAAGGGCGCATGGCGTACGCCTTCGGTAAAGGGGTGTTCGAGCACGGCAAGCCGATCACGATCGGAACTTCGGCGCACATCGGCGAACAGCGGATGGAATTCGTCGACGCCGGTGAACGTCGCAACCATTATTTTCGGACGTGGTCGCTCAACTTCGATTTCGACGCTCCGATCACGAAAAAACTGCGGTTCCAAGCGGAATACTTCGTCGGCGAGAACCTCGGTTCGTTCGAAGGGGGAATCATGCAGGGGATCGACGTGGTCCGCCGCGACACGATTCGGGCGATGGGGGGCTGGGCGCAGCTCCAATATCAATGGACGAAAAAGTTCCAGACGAATGTTGCGTACATGGCCGACGACCCATACAACGAAGACCTCGTCGGCGGCAGTTCGACCGATGGTCGGTCCCGAACGTTCAGTCGTTGCATCTTCGTCAACTTTCTCTACAATTGGACCGATGCCTTGATGACCGGTTTCGAAGTCGATTTCTGGAAGACTAACTGGCGACAGTACGACGCCGGAACCCGAACCGTCCGGTCGCTTACCCCCGCCGAAATGACCCGATTCGAATTCGTGACACGATACACATTTTAGCGAGCAGAGACGCGCCCGCCAAGAAGCGGCTCCCCCAAAGTACTGCGACGATGCGCGGAGTACCGGCTAAATGAGAGAGGAGGATTCCATGCCGAACAATATGCAGATTCCATTTGAGACCGAGTTCGAACGGCGACAGCTTCACGAAGAGCCGGAACAGATCGACATTCAGTCGCTTCTGGATTCGCCGAGCTACAAAATCGCGTTCGAGGACCCGGCGTTCATCATGAGCGACGCCGCCCGCGCGATCCGCATGCACCTCGAAACCGCGAAACCGGAATGGATCCTCCGCCAATGCGGCATCCGCTCAACGGTGATCGTCTTCGGGAGCGCGCGATTCATTTCGAGTAAAAAGGCACACCGTTTGCTTGCCGAAGCACAGGAAAAACTCGCCGCCAATCCGGGAAACGTCGACTTGAAAGACGCTGTTGCCAAGGCGAAAATCAAAGTCGAAACGGCTCCCTATTACGACCAGGCACGGGAATTCGCTCGAATCGTGTCGCAGGAAAATCAAGCGAGCCGTCCGCTGGAATCCAAGGGAACATTCGATTATGTGATCTGCACCGGCGGCGGACCGGGAATCATGGAAGCCGCCAACCGCGGCGCCCACGACGTCGAGGCGCTCTCCGTCGGGCTGAACATCAAGTTGCCGTTCGAACAGCAGCCGAACCCGTACATTTCGCCACAGCTCTGCTTCCTGTTCCACTATTTCGCGGTTCGGAAGCTCCATTTCATGCTCCGCGCCAAGGCGTTGGTCGTCTGTCCCGGCGGCTTCGGAACCTTCGACGAGCTGTTTGAAGCCTTGACGCTCCGACAAACGCAACGGATGCAGCCGATTCCGATCATCATTTTCGGCGAACCGTTTTGGAGGAAAACCGTCAACTTCGACTACCTCGTCGAAACCGGCGTGATCGACCGGCAAGACTTGGAACTGTATCACTTCACGGAATCGCCGCGAGAAGCATGGGAGATCATCAAGTCGTTCCACGCCAAAAATATTTAGTCGGTGCTCCGCGTCTTCTCATGCGCGAAGGACCCCGGCTAAATGAGGAGTCCCGATTATATCGACGTTTTTTCGAAAAATTTGCCTTAATGTCGGTTTATCGATTATAATGCAACATATCGTGAGCTACATTTATCGGATCAAATCGTTTTCACCACCCCTTCCTTTCGGTTGTTCGGATTTTCATGGCACTTGTCACGATTCGTATTTTGGACGGTCCCGAACGTGGAACGGCGTTCCACCAGATCGGCCTGCCGCTGACGGTGGGCCGTGAGGATGGGAACGTGATCCAATTGAACGACGAGCGGGTCAGCCGATTTCACCTGAAAATTCACGAAAACGAAGGAACGATTCTTCTGACCGACCTGCAAAGCACGAACGGAACCCGCGTCAACGGCGAAGTCGTCCAGGTCTGGCACTTGCGGCCCGGTGATGTAATTTCCGTCGGACGGTCCGTCATGATTTTCGGCTCCACGGAAGAAATCGCCCGTCGGTTGGCTCAACTGAGCCAGCAGGAGGGTTCAGGAGCGATTCCCATGGGGGTCGAAGGGGACGAATTCCAGTTTCTCAACCGCTCATCGGACGGCCGGGATCGTAAAAGTTCCGCATCATCGCCGTTCGAGATGGAAATTTTCCGCGGCCTGAGTCCGGAAGAGCTCGCTCCACTGCATCTATTGGCGCCGCCGAAACTTCCAACGGGACTTTCGCCGAAACAGACCGCCCAGATGACGGAATTCCTGCAATACATGCATCTTCGGTTGCGATACCTCGTTGCGTCGGTCGGCCCAAACACCCCTCCGGAAGCGAACGACGGCGAGCAGCAACTCTCCGTCAGCGACGCACAGTGGCAGAATATCGTCGATCTTTACGGACGAATCGCCATCGCGCTCCATTCCGTCACCGAACCGTAAGGTTTTCTTCTCGCCTATCAGGTAGGTTGCCGACCGCCGGGCGGCAACGTTCGGTACTCCGAACCGGAGCTTTTCTGTGTTCGCCTTTTCCCAAAACCTCGGTGCGGAATACCGCACGCAACCGCTCGGCGATCGATTGCCCACCACACAAGGACGAAACAAAATTCCAAAGGTTACAACGAAACCGAAAAATTTTGAAATTTTTCGGTTTTTTTCTTGCAACGGAAACGATACTGAATATAATCAGGTTGTTGTCGGACACCGCCGCATGCCTCCAACCCCATCCGATCATGAGCACCGCTCCCCAACCGCAGGAAGAAATCCAGAAAATCGAAATTCCGGACGACGTGCCCGTCGTGGACGATTACGATCCCGCCTTGGAGAACATCCGCGAGCGCAAAACGTTCCGGGAAATGATCAAGTCGTCGCCGAGCTTCGTTTTCAGCCTCGCCGTTCACGGTGCACTGCTCCTGCTGCTCGGCTTGTTTTCGCTGCCGGTGATTATCGAATTCAAAGCGGAAATGATCGCCGAAACGGACGAAATCGAAGAGTTGGACAATGTCGACATTTTCGACATCGAGCCGCCGAAAGAGATCAATCTCGATCCCGATGCCGAAGTCGTGGACAGCCCGGTCGAGAATATGCCGGTCACTGAAATGGCAATGGACGACGCCAAAATGGAAGTCGCCACCAACGAGTTCGGCCCGACGCTCTCTCCGGAAAGCTTGATGACCTCCATGGGCAAAGCGGACGGCGGCGCCTTGGGCGGACGTAAAGGAAGGGGTGGATTGGCCCAAAGCGGCGGTTCTGAAGCGAGCGAAAAAGCGGTTGCTCAAGGTCTGAAATGGATTGCCGACCATCAACTTCCCAACGGCGGTTGGGCGTATTCGCAATTGGTCAACCCGAACTGCCGCGGCAAATGCAAGGACACGATGATCGACAAGGCGAACAAGTCGCTCGTCTCCGCCACGTCGATGGCGCTGCTCCCGATGCTCGGCTCCGGAATCACGCACAAAGACGGTGTTTACAAGAAAAACGTGAAGGACGGCCTCGACTACATCACGAGCAACATGCAGGCGAAAGTCCAGGACGGTATTCCCGTTGCGATTATCGCGGAAAAGAACGCCAACCCGGTCATGTACCACCACGGTCTCGGCGCGATCGTCGTTTGCGAAGCCGCCGCGATGACACGGGATAAAAGTCTCGAAAATATCGCCCAGCGAGCGATCAACTACATCTGTTGGGCGCAAGACCCCGTCGGCGGCGGCTGGCGGTATTCACCCAAGCAGCCGGGAGATACTTCCGGAATGGGCTGGAACCTGATGGCCCTCAAAAGCGGTCAAATGGGATACCTGGCGGTTCCGCCGCTCACGATTCGTCGTGTCAAGCACTTCCTCGACGACGTCGTCGGCGGCGAAGGCGGAGCCGTGTACGGATATTTGAACAATAACAAAAACGAAAAAGAAGGGCTCCAGAGCGTGAAGCCGTCCCTCACGTCGGTCGGTTTGCTCTGCCAGATGTACCTCGGATGGAAAGCCGACACGCCGGGCTTGGTCAAGGGATCGGATTATCTCGCCAAGTGGGGGCCGAATACGGGTAACCTTTATTATTCGTACTATGCAACCCAGGTGATGCACCACGTCGGCGGCGAAAAGTGGGAAAATTGGAACAAAAAAATGCGTGACGGACTCGTCGGCAAGCAGGTCACCGAAGGACACGAAAAAGGAAGTTGGCCGGTCGAAGGCGGTCTCGTCGGTGACCAGGGCGGACGGTTGACCTGCACCGCACTCGCCACCATGATTCTTGAAGTGTACTATCGACACCTTCCGCTCTACCGGAAAACGTCGACGGCCGAATCGTTCCCGTTGGACGACGACGAAAAGAAATAAGGGACAACGAGTCGGGACCGGCGGTCCCGACTTTTCCGATGACCATGATGATCGTTCTGGCAATGTCGGGGGGGATCGACAGCGGCGTCGCGGCGGCCCTCCTGAAAGAGCAAGGTTTCGATGTCCGCGGCCTCTTCATGAAACATCCCTATCAACGGGAGACGGAAGAAGACGCCGCAACAATTGCGCAACATCTTGAGATTCCCTTCGAGGTCCTCGACATCGCGGAACCGTTCGAAGAAGTCGTCGAGAATTTCACCGACGAATATTTTCGCGGCCGAACGCCGAACCCCTGTGTTTTCTGCAACAGGGCGATCAAGTTCGGCGTCCTTTTCGATTATGCACGAAAACTCGGAGCCGGCGGTTTCGCCACCGGACACTATGTTCGACGCGGCGACGTCGAGGGGCGACCCGCTTTGTTCCGGGCCGTCGATCTTGAAAAGGACCAGTCTTACGTCCTCTACGGAATCGATCGTTCGATTCTCGACCGACTCTTTTTTCCGCTCGGCGAATTAACAAAACAGGAAGTTCGCGACATCGCCAAACGGATCGGCTTGCATGTCCTCGAAAAAAAAGAAAGCCAGGACATCTGTTTCGTGGACAGGGGAAGACACGCCGAATTCCTGCATCGGCGTCGACCGGACATCGACACGTCGGGACATTTCGTAACACCGGACGGAAAATTCCTTGCGTTGCACGGCGGATTCGAACAATTCACGGTCGGGCAGCGCAAAGGAATGGGGGTCGGTTTCGGTGAACGGGTTTTCGTGTTACGGCTCGATCCTGAAACGAAAAACGTCGTGATCGGCTCCTATTCCGAACTCGCTTGTCGAAATCTCAGCGTCGACGACGTTCGTTGGCTCCTCCCGGACACGCCGCGGGAACCGTTCCGTTGCGACGTTAAAATCCGGTATCGGACCGCCGCCGCTTCGGGAACCGTCAAGCCGCAAGCCGGGGGAACGGCAACGGTCGAATTGGACGAAACCCGTTACGGAATCGCCCCCGGACAGGCCGCCGTGTTTTACCTCGGCGACCGCCTTCTCGGCGGCGGAACAATTCGTTCGGCGACTTCCTCTTATTGAAACAACATTTTGGCGTCGACCTTGCCGGGATCGATTTCGAAATGCTGTTGCGGGGTCCCGAGCCGCGACGTTTTTCCCGGACGCTGAACTTCTTGAAACTGCAGGACTTGCGAATATTGTAATTCGGCGAGTTCTTCATTGCGGGTTCGCAGTTCCGACATCTCGTCCGCCAAGCCGCGATGGAACGAGGCAAGTTCCTGGAACAATTCCTTGTAGGACGGCAACGAGCCGCGAACCTCGGCGTCGAGGGCTTCCGCCGCGCGGCGAACCAAGACTCCCGACTCCTCGGATGCCGCCGCCGCTTGACGGAATAATTGAACGGATTCATCCGCCGTCGCCGTCGCCTGTTGGAGTTTTTGTCCGGCGGCTTCCGAAGATTCCGCGACGATTTGGAATAATTGAACCGATTCGTCGACGGTCGCAACGGCATGTTGAAGTTTTCGTCCGGATTCGTCCGTCGTTTCGACGACGGCTCGGAACAATTGCGCGGATTCGTCCGTCGAGGCGGTCGCCTGGCGGAATTTTCGTCCGGATTCCTCCGACTCTTCCGCGACGGCGACAAATTTTTGGACGGAATTCTCCGCCGCAGCCGTCGCTTGCCGGAATTGGCGGTTCATTTCTTCCGTGAGCTCCACCGACTGCAGAGCCCGACGCCCCGAATCTTCCGAAGCGGTTGCGGACTGTTCGATCTTTTCGGCGGCTTGCGACAACCGAAGAACGATCGACTCGATCCGCTGCGTCAACGCGTTTTCATCGACTCCAACGAAATGCGGCACCGGCGCAGACGGCCTGTCTTCTTTTTTCGGACGATAAATCTCCTCCAACGGAACGGCTCGTTTGCCGACGAATTCGGTTTCTTCGAACCGTTCTTCCAAAATCGTTCTCGTTGAGGACGCAACGATCATCGCCGAGCCCAGCGTCAGGCGAACGATCGGCGACTCCGGGACTTGCGGAAGCATCGCCGCCGTCTCAGGAACGTTTGCCGCGGAAGCTGGAATGATCGGTAAAGCGACCACAAAACCTTCGCCGTCACGGTTCAAGAACTCGCTGTAGGACGTTCCGAATCCAAACTCGCCGCGCAACTGCGGCGTGCTCCAACACAACGGCAAATCGTAATAAGGATGCGGATAACGAACCGGCGTTTCCTCGGTCGTTTGGTAGGCGTAATGAGGTTCCCGCCGAACAAAAGCCGGGCGTCCCTGAAGAACTTCGCGACCGTACTCTTCCAATGTTTGCTGATCCATGGGCGGAGCCTCTCCGTCGATTGCTTCGTTGATGATTTCCTGAGGGGTGGAGCAAGCGCAACAGTGAACCGGGATCGAAAGAATTCGTGTAGCGACATTGCCGATCCACGGTTCCGATTTTGAGATAAAAATACGATATGTCAGTGCCAGCGAGCCGTTTTTCAAAACAATGTTTTCGTTGCGTTTATATTTTCGCGGGACGTCGGGCTCGATTCGCCGTTGTCGAACGGGACGAGGAATACGGCTTCGAACCGGCATCGGAATCGCTTCCGCAACGAGTTCTTCGACGGTTTCCGGTTCGGCTTCCGCAACGATTTCTTCCGTGGTTTCCGGTTGATCGGTACTCTGTTCGGAAATGATTCGTCCTGCGATCATGTCGCCGACGGCATCCTCAAGGTCGAACGAACAGGGACGCTCGACGGGGAGCGGACGGTTCGACGCAAAGAGCAGTTCAAGGTCGACCGCGTCGACCAGACAGTCGGCTTCAGCGGATGTAACGATAAGATTCATGGTCGTCGATTCCATTGCCGCTTCCAGCTCGGAATCGCTTTCGTCGTCTCCCGGATACGGCGGTTTGTATCCGACCGGCAAACGGTTGCCGATCGTTCCGTTTTTCGAATGGTCCGACTCGTCGAGCGTTCCGAACTCGATCGACGTATCGAATTTTTTCAGTTTGAACGTCGTTTTTTTGCGGGCGATTCGTTCATCAAGCGTTTCCGTTTCAGGATCGTCGGTCGTCTCTGTTCGGGAAATCGGCGACACGGCGTCGGCGACGTCTTTGGAAATCTGCTGGAGCTGCGTCCACGCCGATTGAACGATCGATTCGTCGACTTTTTGTAATACTTTTTCGGCGGCGAGAAGCAGCGAAGCGTCGCAGACCTGGTTGATCAACCGCGGCAGCCCGTCCGTCAGTTTGTGTACGAGAAATTTGGCGCCGTCGGTGAAAATCGGTTCCCCTTTTCCGCCGTGGGGAGCGTCGAGCCGCCGAACGTCGCCGGGCTGGCCGGAGTTGTTGATGTAATCGATCAATCCCTGTTCGAATTCACCGTTCTCCCGTTTACAAAGTCGGGAAAGATTCGTCTGCCAGGAAATATACCCGACCGTTTCTTCGCGATTGAAGGTCTCCAAATACGAGCGGCAAACGATGCGCTGGTTGAAAGGCTCCAGCGAGGGATCGGTCAGTTTTTCTTCGAGTTCGGAGGTTCCCGCCAAGACCGTTCGAAAGAAGGGAGCCGCTCCGTCGTCGCAGTTCATCAGTTGCCGAATTTCTTCGAACACGGGATGTCCGAGATGTTGAGCGTCGTCGATCAACAAGGCGATCCCCGGCGTCGATTCCTGCCGGGCGAAATCGAGCAGCGAAAGTCGGAGTTCCGTTTCGTCGGCGTTGGAAAACGGGAGCCGAAGGTCGAACAGCAACTGCTGCAAAAACGCTTTCGGCGTCTCCAAACGACCGTTGAGCAGGTGCGAAACGGTGTACTCCACGGAAAGCGATTTTCGTAACATGCGGAGCAGCAACGTCTTACCGGTCCCGGAAGGAGCGACAAGCAAGGAAATTCCCTCACCGCGCCTGACGGTGCGTTCGACGTTTTGCCGGGATTCCTCCAAAGAGGGGGTCGAAAAAAACAACTCGGTATCCGGAACGGCGAGAAAAGGGCGCCGTTGCAAACCGAAAAAGGTCTCGTACATGGGAACGCTGCTAAGTTGCGACGAACAGGCAAGCTGTACGCCCGGTTTTGGCTCGACAACGATAAAGTATCTTTCGTTTTATCGGCAAAAACGGCAGCACTCCTCGAATCGGAATTCGTGGAACGCCCAATAATTTCGAACCAGCATCAACACCACGCTGGAAAATTAGACCAACGGGGAAACTTGAGAAAAGGAGCCTCCCGGTTCAGTGCTGTCGATTTTGGGAGTATTCATAAAGAAAGATCCCCACCGCGACCCCCAGGTTGAGCGAATCGACCCCCGAAACAATCGGAATCGTGGTCCGATGTCGACAACCGGAGAGCCAGGGTTCCACAAGGCCGTCGAATTCATTCCCGAAAACGAACGCTGTCCGTTGCGGCCAAACGGCGAGGTTGGGGAGCGGAATCGCGGCAGGATCGAGAACCGTGGCGTAAAGATCGAGAATGCCGTCGGCCTGCAAGCGGAGCAGCTCTTCGGCAATGTTTTCTGAACGGTAAATCGGAACCCGCAGCACACCCCCCATCGAGACCCGAAGCGCTCGCCGGGAAAACGGATCGCAACACTGCCGGCCGAGAATGACGCCGTCCGCTCCCAACGCCGCGCAGGAACGGAAAATCAACCCGAGGTTGTCCGGCTTCGTCGTGTCGGGGAGCACGATCCAACACGATTTCTCCGTCGCCGGTTGTTTTCGTAACATTTCCAGCGGAAGATAATCGCGCCGGCCGCCGACCGCGAGAACTCCTTGATAATACTCGAAACCGACAAGATTCCGTAATTCGTTTTCTTCCAGTACGAAAATCGGCGTAACCGGAGGAAGCGACTGGAGAACCGCTTGCATACGAACCAACAAGCGTTCCGTCAGCAGCACGGAGCGGACGCCGTACCGGCTTTCGATCAACCGGCCGACGACGAGTTCCCCTTCCGCGATGAAAACGTTTTCGCCCCGGAGCGTTCGCTCTTTCATTCGGCGGTAGGGGGCGAGCCGCTCATCGGAAACGTCGGATAGCCGCTCGATCATGGGATGTCCTGGATCGCGGGAACTTTCATGGACGGGTCGTCGATGTTCCGGTCGAAAACTTTTTTATCGGACCGAATCGCATCACGAAACAACGCTTCGATTTCCTGCATTCGAACGTACTTATCCATCTGTTTGGCATCGCGTTCGGAAGAGGTCACCAACGCAGGGTCGCCGTCGCCGCGAGGAAGTAATGCCAAAAACCGTCCTCCTGTTTTAATCAACTCAAGTGCTTCCTTATATTCCGGCGTTTGCTTGTCGGCATCCGTTTTCCAACGGTCGAGGCATCGACTCCGTTCCGGTCGGGTGAACGAAATCGCAAACGCGAACGCATGATCGTTTTTGCGACCTGTCAGTTCCGCGAGCCGTTTCATGTCTTTCTCGGTCAACGGACAGCGGCCGTAAGGATTGTTCGGGAAAGAAGTTGCGTATGTCGGATAATACGGCGTGTTGATGTCAATCCACGTCACGACACGATCGAACGCTTCCGGATTCGTTTTGCGGTCAATGTAGATTCCGAGTTCTTTGCGTTTGGCGTCGATTTCCGGACGGGGGTGTCCAATCTCCAGAATTTCGACGAGCCGACTTTTCGTCGAGCCCCAACTGTACGGTTTCAGTTTCGTACTCGGTCCGGCGCCGACCGCATTGACGAGATTTTTGCTCAATAATTCGACATACGACGTATTGAACACGGCGTTCAGGTCTCCGGCGAGGTTCGGCTTCTTCGGATTCGACTCGACCTTTCCATAATCGTGACATTCGACGCAGTACTTGTCGAATACCGGCTCCTGGACTTCTTTCATGTAACTGAAAAGCCGCGGGGTGCCGTGCCAGCCGTTCATCGGTTGAGGCGATTTGGTCAGCGCGGTCGGCGTTCGTTCCACGGGGGGAGCTGCCGTAAGGCGGTCTTCGTGACAGCCGAAGCAACCGTTCGTCTCGCCCGGTCGGACGATCATGCCGCTGCGCATGGTTTGGATCATCCGGCCCTCTTCGTCGAGCAATTGCAGATACAAAAACGTGTCCGCCGGAACCGCGATGCTGACGCTGCCGTCTTCCGACACCGGAACCGTTCCGAGAATCCGCTTGTTGTTGAAATCCTTCCACGTCATGCCGGGCGCTTGCGTGCCGGTACCGTTGTCCCAGCCACGAGACGACCATGTTCGCTTTTCCGGCGATTCGACGACTCTCAAGAACTTCACGGAGTCCGGTTCCACGACGTCCATGCCGAAACCTTTATACACATTCGAAACGTACAAATATCCGTTCGGATCGTTGAAGTCGACTTCTTGGGCGATCACCGGCGGCGGCGTTGTCGGAATGAGCGGGGTCGGGTCATAACAACCCGGGGCGTCGGCGTCGGTGTGAACAAGTTCCATCGTTCCATCTCGTCCGAGAAGCCAAAGGCCCGTCCGTTCGCCGGAACCGACCGTCCCCGAGGCGAGGAACCATTCCGGGGAGAGCGGGAACGGATCCTCGAATTTTTGTTTCAGTCGCGCAAATGTATCGTATCCTCCGGCGTCGACAAGATTGACGGCGTCCGCCGGCCAGGTTTGCAACACGGACTGCTTGCCGTCGATTCCGAGACGACGGTCGACCAGCGCGATTGCGCCCCACGGCCTGTCATGGCACGACGAAAATGTCGAGACGAAAATCGAGTCGCTGCCGGGAAGGACCCGGGCGTCGATCACGCCGCCGGGAGACGAAGTATTATTGCCCCAAAAAATCGCGTGATTGAATCCGGCGGGGGTCGTGATCCAAACTCCCTGCGCATCGCCGAAGTTCCTGTCGACGTATTCCCAACGGTCGTAAAGGATTCGGCCGTCGGGAAGCAACGAAGCGTGTCCTTCGAACAGCGTGCTCTTGCCGATCTGCTGGATGTTCGAACCGTCGCCGTTCATTTTGTACAGATTACACATGATGTGGCGGTTGCACATGCAGAACTTCGGTTCCCGCGTCGCCGAAAAAACGATCTCGCCGCTCGGCAGATAAAGCGGATCGATATCGCTCACGGCGGGCAACGACGTCAGTTGACGGAGCGGGGTGCCGTCGAGTTTCGTGTCGTCGCGGAAAATGAACGGTTTGTCGGCACGGAGAAGTCCCTTGCCGTGTTCGTCTAAAATTATTTCGTAAATGTGATAATCGTCTTTAATGTTGCGACGGATTGAAACGAGCAGCCGCTTGGCGTCGAATGACAAACACGGATCCCGAACGATACCTTCGGGAAGTTCGAGAAGGACGCGGACCGAATCGTCTTTCGGATTCCAGAGCCGGAGCGAGCCGCCCCCCTCGAAACTTCCCGTGTTGATCTCGCCGGTCTGGAAAAGCGTTTCGGTATTATGGTGGTCCGGCTTGTACTGTTTGCGTGTGACGTACAAAATCGGTTGCGCAACGAGAAACGAATTGCTCTTGATCGCCGCCTGCCGTTCTTTCTCCCGTTCTTTTTTTTGTTCGGCAAGCACGTCGAGATGCTTTTTCCGTAACGCCGTTTTATCCGGGTCGATTTTCCCGTCGGCACGAAAGTCGTCCATCCGAATGTGGGCCCATGCGCCGGTCTCGTTGTCGACGACCTGGAGAATCGTCGGCTTGCCGATCAATTCGGCGACGTTCCAAACGATGTTCTCAAGTCCTTGCGAATTCATTCCTTGCGCTTTGCGAACCGGTTCGCCGACCGTTCCGTTGTCGAGCAACGGACAAAGAGCGACGTAAGTGTTCGGACGGTTGCCGCCGCCGACCCGGAGCGTTGCTTCGGATCCGCTGAGGATGAAGACCGGCGATTCCATGACGCAAACCGTGTCGTCCGTCGGCTGCGTGTTGGCCGCCGATTCAAGCGTCGTCAGGTAATATCGTCCGGATTTAGCGTAAGGAACTTTTTCGTGATGAAATTCCGTGTCCCGATTGCCGATCGGCTTGCTGTTTTCTCCTTCGACGATTCGCCAACCTTCGTTGTCGAGATCGCCGGATTCGAAATCGAAAACCAACACATCGCCCGGCCAATCGAGAGCGTTGAGCATGATCCGTTGAAAAGCGGGATACTGAAAATCGGTCGGCGCATGTCCCGGCTGGAGATAAACCGTCCAACCCTTGCCGGTTTTTTTGAGCCAACCGGCGGTCTCATCCGAGGCGGGAACCGTTTCGGGAAGATCCTTCGCTTTCGGATCGTCAAGCAGATAAGCGAACAGCGGCGTCTTGGCGTCGCCGTCGGTGCTGAGTTGGTTGTGGAAAATCTCCGAATCGTTCAGCACGAACGCCGGGAACTCGCCGTCGATCCCTTTCCGCTTCGCCGAACGGTAGTGAACCGTCTTCGTATAATCGACCTTGTTCGTCGTGATGTAGTGTTTCGGTGCGATATTCACGACGGTGAACGGGATGTCGGCGGAAACGAACCAGGGGGCGGTTTTATCGTTGCGCGGGAAAATTTTCACGCCGAGGAATTCGAGCCAACGGGGGTTTTGCATTTTGGCCGACGCCAAGGCGTGATGGATGATGATGAGCCGTCCCCCCTGTTCGGCGTAGTCGATCAACGCTTTCTCGACCGGACCCACGATCACTTCATGAATGTAAACGACGACGGCGTCGGCCGTTGCGAGCGTGTTGACGTCGAGTTCCTTTTGCGCAACTTGCGCCACGTTCCAGCCGCCGTCGCCGACCAGTTTCTTGAGTTCCGGCATTTCGTCCGGCTTGTCTGCGACGATCAGCGCGGAACGCTCGGCGGCGATCGTGAACAGGGGAACAAACAACACGAATATCGACAAGAGAACGCGGTTCATGATTTTGTCTCCGGGACGCTCTGCGAGGCAAAACGCAAGCGTAATTTTCAGGATTGTTTTCGTGCGTAATCGTGCATGGCGATCAGGTTGGCATGCGGCGTGTCTCGGGGAACTTCGCAACCGGCGCCGACGATGAAATTCTTTCCGACGGCCCGATGGCAAGCGGCAACCGTTTCCGTAACGAGTTCCGGTGTTCCGTTGCGCAAACATTTTACGGGGTCGATGTTCCCCGCGAGAACTTGTTTTTCACCCATTTCGAGCCGGGCTTTATCGAGCGGTACCATCGAATCGATGTCGACCATGTCGCAACCGAGTTGGCCGATCTCTTTCAAGCTGCGGCTGATGTTGCCGCAAATGTGGAGCCGGACTTTGCAACCGAGGGCGTGAATGGCGTCGACGAGCTGTTTTTCGAACGGAAATACGAACTCGCGGTAAATCCGGGGGCCGACCAGCGACGCCGCCGCATCGCCGACGCCGATGATGTCGCAACCGGCAGCGATCTGCGCCTTGGCGAACTCCGTCCCCATCCGGACGTTGAAGTCGAACAATTCCCGCACGAAATCAGGGTCGTCCATGAAGTCGGTCATCAAGGCGTTAATTCCTCGCAGATCGGCGGCTTCGGCGCAGGGACCTTCGACCCAACCTTCGATGAAGAGCTTCCCTTTGACTTTCGAGGCGAAGAGTTTCGCCGCTTCGACCCGGTCGTTCATGCGGCTTCCCGGTTTGCAGGGATCGGGAACCGTCAACGTTTTCAGGCGGGATTTATCGTGCAGCAAAGCGTTCGACTCATCGACGGCGGGGGGCTGGTCGTCGAAAAAATGGATCGACGCGCCGCAATCCGACGCTTCACGGGCAGGATCGCTGATGCAGGAGACGTAATCGAAATCGAACTGCTCCGCGGTCGCCAACTGCCCTTCGACGAGCAATCGATAATCGGTCGCATATTTTCCGTACGGAACACCGATCCGATCCGCGGCGAACATCATCGTGATCGGCATGAACGCCAATGTGTCCGTGGGGCGGCCCTCCAAGGTTGCTGAGATTCGTTCGAAACCGTTCATGGGAAATTGATGAAAAAGGGTTCGCGCCGTCGTCGGCTAAAACGCAAGCGTTCAGCATATCATTTTTCCGGCGGTGAAGCAAGCGATATGTCGGCGAGCACGTCGCGCAACGGGTCGATTTCCGTGCCGCTCAACCCGACGTGGTAATGTCGCCGCCAACCTTCCGCGAATCGGAAGCGACCGGAAAGACGACCGACTTCCTCGGCGGCGTTTTCCATGGAAACGAGATACGAGTCCATTCCCTGCGAAGCGTCGAGCCAGGCTTTCTGGCTGACGTGTTTGGCGAGCATCTCCCGTTTTTTCGACAGCACGGATTCGATGTCGACGTACTGCTCCGCATGAACCTGCTTTCGCATCGGGTCCCGATTTCCATGCGGCTGAGCGTGATACACGGCGACGTCGTTCCGAGTGATCGGACAGGGCGGATCGACCGCGAAGTTCTTCATGCCGCGACTGAACGCCGCCGCAACGCCCAATCGAGCCGCGTTTTGATGGTCCTCCATGTAATCCGACAGCGATTGCAGCAACAGAATGTCCGGCCCGACTTGCCGCATGACCGACGCAACCTTGGCGAGAAGATTTTTGTCGTAAAAAATAGAAAGATCGTCGACCAACGGGTCGTGGAACGTCGCTCCGAGAAACGTCGCCGCATCCCGGGCTTCGGCGGTTCGAATTCGTACGATTTCATCGCGGGTCAGCTCCTCGGTGCCGAGCGAACCGTTGGCGATGTTCATGTAATGAACGTCGAAGCCGCGTTCTTTCAGAAGAAAAAGGGTTCCCGCCATCACGAACTCAACGTCGTCCGGATGAGCGGCCAAAGCGAAAACGGTCGGCATGGGGAAGAGGGGAGTTGGGGAAAGTGGTAGGCGACCGATCGCCGAGCGGTCGCGTGCGGTAGTCCACACAAAATGCCGCTCGTAGGGTGCCAGTCCGGAGTACCGGACGTTGCCGCCCGGCGGTCGGCAACCTACCTTGTCAATCCTGGTACAGTTTGGCGTAAAACGAGCAGCTTTCGAGCAGTTCGGCGTGTTTACCGACGGCGGCGATTTTTCCCTCTTCCATGACGACGATCCTGTCCGCCAGCCCCACCGCCGAAAGCCGATGCGTTACGAGAATCGTCGTGCGCCCTTTTTTGAAGGTTTCAAGAGCGTCGTGAATCATCTTTTCGCTGTTCAAGTCGATTTGACTCGTCGCTTCGTCAAGAAGGAAAATCGACGGATCCCGGATCATTGCCCTTGCCAAGGCGATCCGTTGCCGCTGGCCGCCGGAAAGGAGCCCGCCGCCGGGGCCGACGATCGTTTCGTATCCCTGGGAAAGTTCGTTCACGATAAAATCGTGCGCAAATGCTTTCCGGGCCGCGTCGATCGCTTCGTCCCGGGTTCCCGATTGCGAACCGTACAGGATGTTGTTCATCACCGTGTCGTTGAACAGGAATGGTTCCTGCGTCACCAAACCGATCTGCCGCCGTAAATCGAGCATTCGAACGTCCGCAATCGAAACGTCGTCGACCAAAACCCGGCCGGAGTTCGGGTCCGCGAACCTGGGGAGCAAATTCATCAGCGTGCTCTTTCCGCAACCGCTCGCACCGAGAATCGCGATGCATTCGCCGAACCTGATTTCCAGCGAAACGTCCTTGAGAATCGGACGGGACGGCGTGTATTCGAAACAAATATTCTCGAACCGAATCGAACGGGAATGTCGCGGGAACGGTTTCGGCGTTGCGGGGTCCCGAATCGGGACGTCCCGATCGATCATGTCGTAAACCCGATCGGCGGCGGCGGCGGCTCCCTGGAACGACGTGAAAATATCGGACAATCGCCGCGCCGGATCGGCGGCGCCGATCAGGAACATGAAGAAAAGGATCAACATCCCGAAATCGAACGGAGCGCTCGACATGGGAATTCCGAGGAGCGTCGTACGGTCTTCCATGACGAGATACGATCCGGCGATCACGGCGATCGAAATCATCAGGATACCGAAAAGTTCGGTCAACGGATTGGCAAGCGACTCGTATTTCGCAATTTTAATCGCTTTCTGGCAGTAAGCCCGATTCGTTTTGCGGAACTTCGCCCGCTCAAACGGTTCCCGGGTGAACGCCTTGACGATTCGAATGGAACGGAACGTTTCTTCCAGCCGGGCATACATCACGGACATCTCTTCGAGCGCCCGGCGAACAACGCGTTTGATCGACTTCGCCAACCAACGGATCGAAACGGCGGCAAGCGGTGCGACGAGGAGCGTCAAGAGGAGCAGTTGCCAACTGACCCACGCCGCGCCGGCAAGGCATCCGATCATTTTGAGCGGCTCGCGAACCACTTTTCCGTAAATGAGCATCAAGCCGCCGGTCAACGTGTTCATGTCGTTGGTGAAGCGGCTCATCGTGTCGGCGACCCCTTCCCGATTGAAATGGTTCGCCTCGAATTTCAACGCTTTCCGGAAAAATTCCTCACGAATTTCCATCGCTCCATATTGGGCGATCATCGCGGAGAGAATTCCATGCGCAATGAGGAAAAAGATTTTCAGCAACGTTCCCGTGAACGCAATCGCCAGGAGAAACACCATCGTTCGAAACGGCGTCGACGGCGTGAATCGGATGACGGACGGTTTCAACCAGAGCATCCATCCCTGTTTGTATTTCGCCCAGCCGTTGTTGTATTCCGCCCAGCCTCGTTGGGATTTCAGCGATGCAACGTCGTCCGGTTTTTCGGCGATTTTCGCGTCGAAGGCGGCGATCGTTGCGTCGACTTCCCGAATCGTTTCGTCCGCTTGCCGGGTCGTCTTTTCGATCCACGTCGAAAACGTCTCTTTTTTCAGGCAGATTTCGACGATCGGATAAACCATCACGCCGATGTTCACGCTCCAGAGGATGCTGACCATCAACGCACAGAAAAGAGCGGCGACGATCATCAAGCGGTGCTTGAAGGTCACGCGAATCGCACGGAAGTAATTGGACATCAGGGGTATCGGATAGGAGCCGCAAGGGAAATTACGGTTTCGTGTTGAGAAAAAATCCGTCATCCCCGCGCAAGCGGGGACCTAGACGAAGGAGGCGGTAAACCGTTTGCATCCGTGAATATCGCGTGCAAGAGCGAATGGAAAATAAATCTCCAGGTCCCCGCCTGCGCGGGGATGACGAACACTATTTCGTTAACTTTGTACTAGGTTCCCGCTTGCGCGGGAATGACGAGGCTTTCCTTTCTTGCGGAGGTTATGATTTACAGTTTCTCACGAAACGGCAAAGGGGTCGTCGATGGTCGGTTCGGGCTCTCTTGTCGGTTGAACGACCGGAGCGTCTTTTTTCGTCGTTGGTCGAACGATCATGTTGATGCCGTCGACGGAGACGACGACAATCTCCTCGCCCGGCTCGATGATCACCGACTCGCTGAGCGCGTTAAGTCGGCGTCCTTCGACCTCAATGAGGCCGCTGAGCATCATTTTACTCTTGGCGACGCCGCGCTTGCCGACCAGTTTTTTGAGCCGCTCCAACTCGGCGTTGGGGGTCAACGCGGGATCCTCTTCGGGATTGAGCAGGATTCGACGTCCGATCATGGTGTTCGGCCACCATTGGAAGGCGTACCATAAAAAGATCGGAATCCCGATCGATGTTGCGAAAAGATAGAGCGACCCGAACAACAAATGGGTCTGGAACGCGAACACGATGCTCCCCACCAAGGCGGAAAGGGCCAAAAACGCAAGAACGCCGCCGGACGGAACGAAAATCTCCATGATCCCGAGAAGGAGCGAGATTCCGAGAAAAATAAACGTCCAAATCCACGGGGCCATGGGACAACACGAAAAAATCTTGAATCGGACTGCATCCGCAACGCGCAGATGACGCCCCATTTTCTCCTCAAGTATAACGGTCGATGAAAAGTTTTCAAGTCGCCTACATGGCGGAAAGGAACACGTCCAATGCCCCCCCCAACGGCTCTTCTCGAAACGTTCCAAGGGGTTGCCAACGATGACCGCGATCCGGATAATATCCTTTTCGGAACGAAGCCACCCCCTTTTTTCAACGAGGTATTCATGTCCTCTCGCGCTGTTTTTCTTTGGGCCTTGACGCTGACGCTTCTCGGGACGCTGTCGGTTGCGGCCGACGAGTCGCCGTTGTTTCCGTTTACGATTTCACAGGATTCGCCGCAGAACGCGGTCAACGCTTCCCGTTGGTTCGACGCCCCGGCCGGGAAGAACGGATTCGTCCGGGTGAAAAACGGGCAGTTCTTCAACGACAAGGGACGCGTCCTGTTTTGGGGAACCAATCTCTGTTTCGACAACTGCTTTCCGTCCCACGAAGAAGCGGAACAGCTCGCCGCCCGGATTGCCCGGCTCGGATTCAACGCCGTCCGGTTGCACCACATGGATGCCCGCGACATCTGGGGCGGAAACAAGGCGAAAACGCTCACGACGATCGATCCGGAACAAAGGGAGAAACTCGATTACCTGATTTTTCAACTCAAGAAAAACGGCGTTTACGTCAACATCAACCTTCACGTTTCCCGTTGGTTCGACGACCGCGACGGGTTCACCGGCAAGGACCAACGGCCGAAATACGACAAGGGGCTTGACAACTTTTACCGTCCGTTTATCGAACTCCAGAAGAAATACGCCCGGGATCTGTTGACGCATGTCAACCCGTACACGAAAACGTCGTCTATCGACGAGCCCGCCGTCTGCATGGTCGAGATCAACAACGAGAACTCGATCGTTCGACAATGGTTGTCCGGGACCGTGCTCGCCGACATGCCGGACCCGTACGCCGCCGAGTATCGACGGCTCTGGAACGAATTTCTGAAACGGCAATACAATACGACCGCCGCGACGAAAAAAGCATGGGGCTGCCAGGACGTTCCGCTCGGCAATGAGTTGCTCGCCTCGGACGCCAAGGGGTATTGGAAAGTCAACACCGGCGGCGTCGCCCAAGCGAAGCTTTCGCAGAGCGGCAAGGAGATCAAGCTCAACGTCGAGACGGTCGGCAAAGATTCGTGGATTCCGCAGATCGTCAGCAACAACTTCGCCGTCGACAAGGATCAAATGTACACCGTCTCGTTCCGGATCAAGAGTTCGACGAAGCAATCAATCTCGACCGGCGTGAAGATGAATCATGAGCCGTGGACGAACCTCGGCCTTTCACAAAAGATCGACGCGACGACGGATTGGCAAACCCATACGTTCCAGTTCGTCTGCTCCGCATCCGACACCCAAACGCGGATCGATTTCAGCGGCTTCGCGCCGGGAACATACGAAATCGTCGACGTGTCGGTGAAGCCCGGCGGCGTCAGCGGACCGAGAGCGGACGAAACCATCGAAACGGGAACGGTTCCGGTTCTCTCCAAAGGGGGCGGTCGCTATCCGAAAGCGGCGATCGATGATTTCTGCAAATTTCTGATCGAAACGGAAACGAAATACTGGCTCGAAATGGATCGGTTCCTGAAGGACGAACTCAAGGTTCGGCAACCGATTTCCGGAACGCAACTCGACTACGGCTCGACGATTGCTCAAGCCCAACTCGATTATTGCGACATTCACGCTTATTGGAATCATCCGACGTTCCCCGGCGTGCAATGGGACCGCAAAAATTGGTACATCCGCAATCGAGCGCTGGTCAACTCGCCGGACCACAGCATTTTCGGACACCTGGCGACCCGCCGGGTTCACGGCAAGCCGTACACCGTCAGCGAATACGACCATCCGTTCCCGAACCAATACGGAGCGGAAGGGCTCCCGATGCTCGCCGCATTCGGACGCTTCCAAAATTGGGACGGCGTTTACCAATTCGATTACGGCAAACCGACGATCAAAGAAACCACGGCAATGGGGAGTTTTTTCAGCATTTACGCCAACATGGTGCAACTCGCCCACAATCCGGCGTGCTACGCCATGTTCTGCCGGGGAGACGTCGCCGAAGGAAAAACGACCATTTCCGCCGATTGGACGCCGACAACCGAACTGACGATACTCCAGGCACAGAAGAGCACGAGATTCGATTTCAAGGGGCTCGGACTCGACGAACGGCTTGCGCTGCTTTATCCGACGTCGCTCGAAATCAAGTCGAATTCGACGTCGAGTTCGAAGAGGTATCCAGTGATTCCGGACGACGCGACGACGTTCCGTTCGGAAACGAAAGAGCTGCAATGGAACATGTCCGAAAAGGACAAAGGATTTTTCCTTCTCGATACGGCGAACACGAAATTGTTCACCGGATTCGCCAAAGACGGCGACGTTTTCGGTTTCAACGACGTCGACCTCCGGATCGGCCAAACACGGCTCGGTTGGACGACGATTTCGATGGTTTCACTGGACGGCAACGGCTTCGGGCAAAAATCCGGCGGCAAGGAAACACGGATTCTCGTTGCCGCGACCGGCTTGATGGAAAACACCGGGATGAAATTCCAACATCTCGACGGCGACAAAATCACGCTTGCCGATCAATGGGGCAAAGGACCGATTCTCTGCGAAGGAATCCCGGCAACACTGACGCTCACCGGCGTCGATTTGAAGAAAGTCCGGTGTTATCCGTTGGACGAAAAAGGAAATCGCAAAGACGCCATCGGCGTCAAGCAAGCGGACAAAGGAGTCGTTGTCGAACTCTCACCGGAGCACAAAACGATTTGGTATGAAATCGTCGTGATGCCGTGAGGCTCCCAAGGTTGGTTGCCGACCGCCGGGCGGCAACGTCCGGTACTCCGGACTCGGCGATGGTGAGCGGCGTTCAGTGCGGAGTACCGCACGCAACCGCCCGGCGGTCGGTTGCCTACCTCATTCGATTTACAGCGGCGGCAGGGCCGAGTTCGAATCGAGATATCGATTGCGGGAAGTCGCGGTCGAACTCGCTTTCGGGACCATCGGAGCGGCGAACGAGGCTTGCGTGTTTTCCTGGCTCACCATCGTTCCGACCGCCGGGACGATTTCCTGCGAAGCGGCCTTCGGTTGAGCGGTCACGGCGGCCTTTTCCGGGAGCGGTAACGGGTTCCGGGTTTGCGTTTCGATTGCCGGCTTCTTCGGTTGTTCCGGAGCCTTGCTCGGTGAGCCTTGCGGCTGTACCGGCGTCGAATCCTGCATCGTGTCGAAGCTCGGTTCGCTCGTCAGTTGCGTGTTCTGCATCTGGTGGTAGTGTCCACGGCTGACGACTCGCGGTCGGGTGAATCCGTAGTTCAACTGGTAGCTGGCATCCCGAGCACGGGCACGACGTTTGGCGTCGAAGTACGCTTTCGCCGGCCAAGGACCTTCCGCGAGGCAAACGTTGTTGTATTCGAGCAGCGAGCCTTTGCGGTAGTGCATCGTCATGATCGCGATGTTGTAATCGACGACCGAACGGTAGTAATCGGTTTCCGCTTCCGCTTGACGCTTCTGGGCGTCGAGCAACTGGTCGAGCGTCGTGGTTCCCGCTTTGTAGGCGGCGTTGACGGCACTGACTTCCGCTTGGGCGGCGATCCGACGTTGCAACTGCGTGCGGCTGAGTTGGTATTCCTGGCTCAGCTCACGGTCCGAATCCGCGATCTGGTGCGACAGTTCGAGTTCCTGTTCCTGGAGAATCGCCCGGGACTTCGCCAAGTTCAACTGGGCGTTGCGGACTCCGGCGAGTTCCCGTCTCCAACCGAACGGCATCGAGGCTTCCAGACCCAACATCCAGCCGGCGTATTGGCCGCTCGTCAACGAACCGTAAGCGTTGTCGCGGGAGTTATCCGGATACAACAGTTCCTTACCGGCACCGTTCCAACGGTAGCTTCCCTTCAGGTCGAGTCGCGGCAACAGGAAGTTCTTCGAAGCGATCAATTCCATTTCACGCTGTTTGACGACCCATTTCTGCTTGCGGATTTCCGGCGATCGGATCAACGCTTCGCAAAGGATGTTCTGGAAGTCCGGCTTGATCGGTGCGATGACCGGTTCGTCGATCGGACGGAGCAGGCGTCCATCCGTCGCGGTCAGACCAAGGATGTACCGCAGCGTGTTTTCCGTCTTGAACAGATTGCTCTGGGCGGTTTCCGTTTGGGCTCGGAACATGAAGTAGTTGTTCCGCGATTGGGCTTCGTATTGAGCGGCTCCGCCACGGGCTCCGATCACATACATGGCGTAGGTTTGCGACCAGGTTTGGTGGGCGGAATCACGACCGGACTTGATCGATTCCAAGGAGTGATAAGCGTAGTACAGGTTCCAATACGCTTTTTCGACGTCGGCAACGAGGTTTCTCGCGGCCATTTCGAAGTCGGCGAGCGTGGTATCGGTTTGGATACGGGCGATGACGACACCGTTATACATTCCCGGAACCGTTTGGCCGAATCCGGCGATGCGATTGAACTGGACACCGGACCCCTGCAACAACGGTTGCGAAAAACCACCTTCGAGGTAGGTCGCCCAACCGGCGCCTCCGCCGGTGTAGTACGGATCGCGGTACATGTCGACGTGTGTCATGTAGAACGTACCACCGGGAGCGGTGTTCTTGCTGATCGTTTGGCTGAAGATTCCTTCATCGCTTTGGTTGGCGGAGCCCGGATATCCCGGAATCGGATCGTCGGATTTCGTCCAAGCCGCAGTGGCGCTGAGCTGGCCGTCGAACGCCGACAAAGCGGCTTCGACGCCGTAGCGAGGATCGCTTTCGGAAAGCGCCGGATCGTAAACGGTTCCAATCGCGTTCGGACTCGACAGGACCGCTCCCGGCGTGCCGGAGACGCCCGCTTTGGAGAACCCGACGCCGTTGAGCGTGCGGCAAACCTTGCTGTTTTTCAGCGCGATTTGGACCGCTTCTTCCAGCGACAGGTCCCAATAGCTCGTCGGGTTCGGATTCGAAAGCGTCAGCGGAGCCTGCGTGTTGCAGACTTCCGGCAACGATGGCACTTCCGTGTCCGGATACTCGATGCCGGTCGCTTTCGTGATCATGTGCTTCTGGTACTGCCCCTTTTCGAAAAGGTACAGCGGTTGCTGCGGTTGGCAACCGATCAGAAAGCCGAAACCGAAAAGCAAAGCCCCAAGAGTGATCGTGTATTGGATACGATTCATCTGACTACATCCTGTAAAAAGGGAAACGATAGTTCCTTCTACCGTTCGTTCTCGTTGCTCGAAACGTCTATTCAAAAGTTCTTCAATTCTCGGCGACGTTTCGGTTCACGGAAATCTCTGTCGATTTTGTCCGCAAGGTCGAAATCGTCCCCGAATTCTGAAAAATTTAATTAAAGTCGGAAAATTGATGAAAAATCCTTAAAGCGGAAAAGTTTGCGCAAATTGCCTGATTTGTTTCTTTTCCTTGCATGGCAGCCGGAAGCGAAGCCGTACTCGGCGAGAGCGCCCGGTTTTTCGCCCAACAGAGTCCAATAAACCGGGCGCTTCGGGAGTACCCTACGCTTCCGGCTGCCATAATTTCTATTTGCCTGTTTCCTCCAATCCTCCCACAGCCAAGCATCCATCCAAATAAACACAGGCGATAGCGTATTCCTTGAGCGCTTTGACGTATTGCGTTTCCGCTTCAAGGTAGAGCCGCTGGGCGTTGAGGACGTCCATATAACTGTATTCCCGCTGTTCGTATCCTTTCATGCTTAAATTGAGGGCGGTGCGAACGTCGGGGAGAATCTTCTCCCGATACTGGACGACTTGTTCGTGCCGACTCTGGATCGTCGTGTAAATTTCCATGAATTGCTCATAAAGCACCAACGACTGCCGTTCCCATTCCCGTTGGGCTGCGGCGAGTTCGGCCTGAGCTTTCATGATGTTTCCCTGATTCCGGTCGAATATTTGCAACGGAACGCCGACGCCGACGTTGCCGAGCGTCTGTTTTTCGGCGAAATCATAATGCAGTCCGCCGGAAACGGTGATGTCCGGTTTTTTTCCGGCGTGTTGACGAGCCAAGGCGGCCCGGCAACGCTGAATTTCCGCTTGGGCGATCGCCAGTTGCGGCGAACGGCCCTGGAGCGTGCACCAAGCGGCATCGGCATCGATTTCCGGATGGACCGCTTCCAATCGGTCGGAAACCGCTTGCGGCGGCATGTCGGGGCGGCCGATCATGGTCGAAAGCCGTTTCCACGCCAACAATTCGTCGTTTTTCGCCGTTTTGAGCGCTGCGGCGGCTTCGTTCGCCTTCGCACGGATTTGGAGCAGGTCGATTTTGGAAACTTCGCCGGCCAAACCGAGTTTTTCGGCAATCAACGCGCTCCGACGACTGAGTTCCTCCAGTGTTTGGTCGATTCGAACCGTTTTTTGAGCCGCGAGCAGTTCGTAAGCCCGAGCCCGAACGTCGTTTTGAATCGCCTGATATTGCATGTTCAAGCGATGTTTGGCGGCGTTCACTTCCCAACCGGCGACGGAACGATCGAGTTTCCGCTTGCCGCCGGTCGTGATTTCCTGCTCGACGACGATTCCCTGTTTACCGGCGGTTCCGGCGTCGCCGATTTCTTCCGCGGAGTATCCGACCGTCGGATTCGGTTTCAGACCGGCTTGAACCCAATCCCCCTTGGCGGCTCCGAGCTTGCCACGAAGAAGTCGCAACGTCGGGTTGCACTGTTCGGCAATCGCCTGAAGTTCCGCAATGGAAATCGACGATTCCACCGGGTTGACCGGTTCATCCGTCGAAAAGCCCGGCTCGGCAACCGGAAGAGATGCGTTGGCCGTTGGCGATAATGTCTCTTTCGATTCCGGCGGCAACGGAGCGACGCGCAAATTTCGTTGGGGAATATATTCGATGGACGCCTTGTCGAGAACTTGCTTTTTCGTCGTGTGAGGAATCGGGGCGATCGACTTTTCCGAGGGAACCGATTTCTCCGAAAACGGGGCGTTGCTTTCCAAGCGTTCGAACGTCAACGCCAACGGATTCTCCGGAATCGATTTCGACGACGGAGTTGCGAGAGTCGATTCCCGACGTATTTCCCGTTGAGCGACATAATGCGTTGACGGAAGCGGCGACGTCGGCAGACGATCTTCCGAGACCGCGAGCGTTCCCGACATGGAAATCAGGAGCAGTGAAGCGAATCCGTGCTTGGTGTGTCGAAACGATTTCATGGCAGCCGTGCCGTTGGGGTGAATGGATCGCCGCTCGGCGAACCTAACCTGTTTTGTCAAGATCGGAAGCTCTATCCATCAAGTTCATAAAACCGAGATTGCACGGAGTATCTACTACGATGGTCGATTTTCCTATAACCGGTCCAATCGCACCATTCGGCATGATCGAACCACCACGGGCGCAAATTTTGCGGAATGAAACGAATGTATCGAGACGCAAACGGCATCAGCAACCGAAATGAAGTGTCAAGCGGAAGTGTCTTCAATGGGAGAATTTTCCTCCCATCTCCCTCAGGAGAAGGCGTTCGACATGAAAATGGGAAGATGAATCGAGTGCTCTAAAAAAGAAACGGCTTGATTCTCTTGATGATTTTTCATCGTTTCAAGCGCCGTGCCCCTCACCCTAAGTAAAGGTAAGGTAATAACTTCCATCATCCCCGCGCAGAGGGGGACCCGGAGTACCAATGTCAATGAGTTTGGGGAGCGTTTTCGACAAAGGGGCGAGTTTGAAGCGAGGCAAGGCCGATATTCCCTCCCCTCTTCCTCCGGGAGAGGGGAGGGAAATCAACGCTTTCTCAAGCATCAACGCCGCCCCCAATCCGAAAACGCTCCCAGCCTAAACGGTTCGAACACGTTCTTCCGTAATGATATAATCAACCTTCCTGTCGTGGGGTTCGACGGGAATCGATTCGAAAAGCTGGCATTCGAACGCCAATGCCACGGTTTTCACGGACTTCGGCAGTTTCGCCAGAAACCGATCGTAATATCCGGCGCCGCGGCCAAGACGGTTTCCCTTGGCGTCGAACGCCAAACCGGGAACGAGCACCAGCTCGATCTCTTGCAACGTCGCCGTTCGATCCGGCTGCTCGCGCAGCGTTTTTTTCGGCTCCGGAATTCCGTAAAATCCCGGCTCCAATTCGTCCAGCGCATGCAAAACGAACGGCACGATTTCCTTCGTGGCGCAGTAGGGAACGATCAGCGAGTTATACGCTTTCATGATGTCGCTGGAGACCCCCACCTCGATTTGGTGTTTGCCCAGGAGTTCACGATAGTATTTCGAAACGGACGGCGCAACCGTTTCAGGAATGTCGAGGAATCGCGAAAAGAACCGAAGCGTTTCGACTTCGTTACGAAAATCGACGTAACTCATCACGGTTCGTCGTCGTCGAGCCGCGACGAAAACATTCAGGTCGGCGAGGCGTTCCCAGATGAGCGAACTTTTTTCCTTGCGGTACGGGGCGTTTTCGACCAACTGGGCGTCGGCAATGGACCGTAACGACTGTTTGAGCGTCTGTTCGGACGGCATAGATCCTCATGGCGCGGGCGTCTCTGACGCTCCGGCTAAACGGTGTAGTTCTTCGGCAACGCAATCGACGGTGTAGCGGATCTGCTGTTCCGTGTGAGCGGACGTAATGAAAAATCGGAGTCTTGCGGCTTTTTCCTCGACGGCGGGATGCAAGATCGGCTGGACATTGATCCCCCGGTCGAAAAGGGCTTTCGACATTCGGAGCGACAGCATCGAATTGCCAAGGATCACGGGAACCACGGCGGAATCCTTGCTCATGCCGGTGTCGAGCCCTTTTTCGTTCGCTAATTCCAGGAACAAGGCGGAATTGCGCCGCAAGTCGTCGACACGTTTCGGTTCCCGTTCGAGAATCCGAATCGCGGCCAAGGCGGCGGCGGCGTTCGGCGGCGAAATCCCGACGCTGAAGACGAAGCTCGGCATCGTGTACTTCAGGTATTCGACGAGCTCTTTCACGCCGCTGATGTATCCGCCGCAACTGGCGAATGTTTTGCTGAGCGTACACATCCAGATATCGACGTCGGCGCGATCGACGTTGAAGTGTTCGCCGATACCGCGTCCCGTCTTGCCGAGCACACCCAGCGAATGGGCTTCGTCGACCATCAGGAGAGCTTTGTGTTTTTTCTTGACCTCGATCAGCTTCGGCAGGTCGGGGTAGTCGCCGTCCATGCTGTAGACCCCTTCGACGACCATGAGCACGCGGCGGTATTCGCCCCGGTGCTTTTGCAAAATCCAATCGGCGGCTTCCCAATCGTTGTGCGGGAACGGACGTCGCCGCGCTCCGGAAAGGAGCGCCCCTTGCACGATGCTGTTATGGGAGAGCGCGTCGAACAGGATCAAATCCTTTTCGTTCAGTAAATGTCCGATCACCCCTTCGTTCGTCGAGTGTCCGCCGACCGTCACGATCGTATCCTCGCAGCCGAGGAACGCCGAGATGGCGTTCTCCAACTCACGGTGGAGCGGCTTGTTCCCGGAGACGAGCCGACTCGCCGAGACGCTCGTTCCGTAGTTGTCGCAAGCATCCTTGGCGGCCTTCGTAACTTCCGGATCCCCCGACGTGTTGATGTAATTGTAGTTCGAAAAATTGATGTACTCCTTGCCGCCGATCAGCGCCCGATCGTTCGTGATTCCTTCGTGAACGTCGAAGAACCGATTCAGGCCGGTCCTCCGGATCATGTCGAGACCGACGCGGAGCTTTTGGTATTCCGAAAATTTATCGAACCGATAATACTCTTCCGGAACTTCCCGGACCGTTTTTTTCTGGGGGACCGGGGCGATTTTTCGCGGGCCGCTGCCGAGATGAACCAGGACGGCGTCGAGAACCTGTTGCGCCGTAAAGAGTTCCGGAAGGATCGACTCCGGAAACTGTCCGCCGAAACGGTCTTCCAGCGACGCCAGAATTTCCATCCGTTCAAGGGAGTCCAAGCCGAGTTCCGTAATGTCCGTCGAAAGCGTCAGGTTCGAGGCTCGTTCCTTGGCGACCTTGCGAACTTCTTCCAACACGACGGCAGCGGCTTCGTCCGCCGAGAGACGGGAAAGCGTCGAAACGTCCGACGGCTCCGTTTTGACCAGCGTCCGAACCGGTTCCGCCTGTTGGACGGCAGCCGGTTTTTCGAACGGAATCGTCGATCGAACGAGTTTGCGGTGATCGTCCGCGTCGGTCAACCCGACCGCTTCGGCGAGTTCGTCCTTCGACTCCCCCCCTTCGATAAACACGAACGTCGCCGCCGAAGAGACCCAACGGGAAATCTCGTTCAGCGAACCGTCGAGAAATCCTTGCCGACAAGCGTGTCGTTGAATTTTCCCGCTCGACGTCTTCGGAATGCTCCCCGACTTGACGAGAACGATGGCGTCGACCGGAATATCGTGTTCCAACGCAACGGCACGTTTGATTTCGCTGAAGATCGGTTCCGTCTCCCCTTTGAAACGGCGTTCGACTTCCTGAATAACGACAAGCCGTTCCATGGTTTTGTCTTTTACCATGAACGCGGCGCCGCCGAGCGGCCGGAGATGCGGGTCGACCTTTTGGACGGTCGCTTCGATATCCTGCGGATAAACATTCACGCCGCGGATGATGATCAAATCCTTGATCCGACCGGTGACGAAAAGCTCGCCGTCGACCAGAAAACCGAGGTCGCCGGTCCGCATGAACGGTCCTTCTCCCGTCGGTTCGATTTTCGCCTGGAACGTCTGTTCGGACGCATCGGGAGCATTCCAGTATCCCTTGGCCATGCTGGGTCCTTTGACCCAAATTTCACCGACGGTTCGCTCCGGATTTTCCACATGTGTTTCCGGATCGACGATCGCAACTCGTTGGTCGAGCAGCGCTTTTCCACTGGAAACGAGCCGGGATGCTTTCCCTCCGTCGGCAACGTCAACGGCGCGGCCGGTTGAGAGGGCGTCCGCGTCGAATTCACGGACGATCGGCTGCTCGCTCTGGTAGCCGCCCGTCACGATGAGCGTTCCCTCCGCCAAGCCGAAGCAAGGGTAGAACGCTTCGTATCGAAAGCCGCACGGCTCGAATTTTTTAGCGAACGCTTCCAAGGTCTCGGCAAGGACCGGTTCCGCTCCGTTGAACGCGACTTTCCAAGAGCTCAAGTCAAGCGTTTCGATCTGTTCGTCCGTAATCTGGCGGACACAAAGGTCGTAAGCGAAGTTCGGCCCACCGCTGGTCGTACCCTTGTATTTCGTGATCGCGTTGAGCCAACGGATCGGCTTCTGGAGAAACGTCAGCGGCGACATCAGGACGTTCGGCCGTCCGACGTACAGCGGCTGAATGATCCCTCCGATCAAACCCATATCGTGATAACTCGGCAACCAAAACACGCCGGATCCGCTCCGGGTGTTTTCGAACCCTTGCTGAATCAATCGGGAATTATGGATCAGGTTGCCGTGCGTGAGGATCACCCCCTTCGGCGTTCCCGTGGAGCCGGAAGTGTATTGGAGGAAAGCGATCGTATTGGAATCGATCCCCGGATCGGCCCAGCTCTCTTCGGTTCCTTCTTCAAGCGTCGTGGTCGCCAGCCATGGAATGTTTTTGAGGTCCGGCGCTTCTTCGATCAGTTCACCGACTCGTTTGAGGACGTCTTCGGAGGTCAGGGCGACGGCGGCGGACGCGCTTTCGGCGACCGACTGGATTCGCAACATGGAGCGGTTCTTACGCGGCGGATAGACCGGCACGGCAATCGCTCCGGCATAGAGACAGCCGAAGAACGCCGCGATGAACTCAAGACCCGGCGGATAGAGAAGCAAGACCCGTTGTCCGAACATGTTTCGCGATTGAAGCCATGCCGCAATGCGACGGGCGCGACGGTCGAGCTCCGCGTTGCTCATCGGAATTTCGTCGTCGACTCCGTTGGCGAGATACACGAACGCATTGTTGTCCGGCTCCGTCAGCGCTCGAAAACGAACGAGTTGAACCAAACTGTCCGGGCCGAATATCGTCGAAAAATCTTGAGAGTTGGACACGAAATGAGAAAGGAATGGTTAACCGTTGGACGCCCCCACCGAGCCGGTACTCCGCGACCGAATCTTCGGAATCATCTGGACATTAGAGCAGTTTTCACGTAGAATTGCAAGGGTCGCGGCCAAAGAACCTTGAACAAAGTCTCGAAATTCGGCGATATCCAAGTCCATGACGTTCCAAATTTTCTGTAAATCGTGCGGCAGCAAACTGAACGCCAGGGAAGACCTGATCGGCCAAACACGAAACTGCCCGAAGTGTTCCCAACCGATCCTGATTCAGCGTGAGGAAGCGCCGACTGAATCGGCTGCGTCCGCCGAATCAACCGAACCGACGACGCCGATTATCGTGAATGCGCCGACGATTACGGATGTTCCGATGGGACCCAAGCTCGGAGAGATCGGCGGATACATCGAGGGACTACCGGAACGTCTTGAGTACCGCAATCGGTACTTCGTCATCGGAACGGACCGGATTATCGCCCTCTGGGAACCGGGCAAAGGTTGGCAAATCAACGTCGGCAACGGGTTTGCGTCCGCGAAAAAGAACCCGGCGGCAATCCCCGATCAAGGGACGTTTGCCTTTGTCGAATTGGTGGTCGAACCTCCGGAAGAAGGGGACCGCCTGAAAGAATTGAAAATCTTCAAGGTGTCGATCCGTGGAGCGCTGACCGCTCTGTACCGCGACGACGGGGAGATTCTCCACAAAGTCGACTCCCCCTGCGAGCTGACAAAAAGTCAGAAAAACGCGCTCATGAACCATCTTCAACGAAACTTCATGTTCGAAATCCTTGCCGAAGCCAAGGAAATCGTCGCTTATCTGACGCAATAGAGCCCGCGATTGGAAAAGATTAAAAGTGGGATCGTTCCGGATTTTGAGGGCGGTGAATTCCTTGGTTCCCGGGTTCTCTTTTCCCCCCTCTCCCTCGGGAGAGGGAAGGGCGGAATAGCTTCTGACCGGGTCAAACGCCGATGATCGCGCCGAACTTACAGACCCGACCGCATTCGCCGCATTTGATGCAGAGATTGGAGTCGATCATGTGCGGCTGTTTCCGTTCGCCGGTAATCGCATTGACCGGACACTTTTTCGAACAAACGGTGCAACCGACGCATTTGTCCTTGAGAATTTCCGGCTTCATCAACGCTTTGCACTGACCGGCAGGACAACGCTTTTGGAAAACGTGCGCTTCCAGTTCGGTGCGGAAGTTCCGAATTGTCGAGAGCACCGGGTTCGGAGCCGTCTTGCCGAGAGCACAGAGCGACCCCTTCGAGACGGTTTTCGCGACCTGGTCGAGAATATCGAGCGTCTGCTGGGATCCGTCGCCGTTGATGATGTCGTCGAGCAAACCGAGCATTTGCTTGGTCCCCTCACGGCAGAGCAAGCATTTTCCGCACGATTCATTCTGCGTGAACTGCATGAAGAATCGGGCCATCTGGACCATGCAGGTCGACTTGTTCATCACGACGAGACCGCCGGAGCCGACCATCGCGCCGACGCTGCGGAGCGAGTCGAAGTCGAGCGGCAGGTCGAGGTGCTCTTCCGTCAAGCATCCGCCGGACGGACCGCCGATCTGCACCGCTTTGAATTGGTCGTTCGCAACATTCCCCTTGTCGTCGAGCACGCCGCCGCCGATGTCGAAAATGATTTTTCGCAGTGTCGAACCGAACGGAACTTCGATCAACCCGGTGTTGACAACGTGTCCGGTCAGCGCGAACGTCTTGGTTCCCGGCGACCCTTCGGTGCCAACGCTGCGGTAATTCTTCGCTCCCTTCAAAATAATATACGGAATCGAGGCGAGCGTTTCAACGTTGTTGATGACGGTCGGCTTTCCCCAAAGACCGCTTTGAGCGGGAAACGGCGGCTTCGGTTTCGGCATGCCTCGATCCCCTTCGATCGAGGCGATCAGGGCGGTTTCCTCACCGCAAACAAACGCGCCGGCCCCTTCCATGACATGGATGCGGAACGGCTTGCCGGTCCCGAAAATATTGTCGCCGAGGATGCCGAGCCGTTCGGCTTCGGCGACCGCTTTACGAATGCGTTGCACGGCGAGCGGATATTCGAGCCGGACATAAACGTATCCTTCGTCGGCTCCCATACCACGGGCAGCGATCATCATTCCTTCGATCACACAGTGGGGATTCCCTTCCATGACGCTACGGTCCATGAACGCACCGGGATCCCCTTCGTCGGCATTGCAAATCACATATTTCTTCGGATTATTTTCCTTGAGAGCGAACTCCCATTTCTTTCCGGTCGGGAAGCCGCCGCCCCCGCGTCCCCGGAGTCCGGAGACCTTGACTTCTTCACAAACCGTTTCCGGCGTCATCTCGGTCCACGCCCGGCGAGCCGCTTCGTAACCGTCGTTGGCGATGTATTCGTTGACGTCTTCCGGATCGAACACGCCGCACGGTTTCAGGCAAATCCGCGTTTGCAGTTGGTAGAACGGAATATCCTTCTGCCCGTGACACTTGCGATTTTTGTTCTGCTTGTCGACGTAGAGAAGCCGTTCGACGACGCCGCCGTTTTTGATCGACGTTTCGACGATTTCCGCGACGTCTTCCGGTTTCACGCCGGTGTAGAGCGTGCCGTCCGGCTCGATGCTGACGAGCGGACCGGCCTGGCAGAATCCTTGGCAACCGCTCTTGGAGAGCCGCAGAAAATCGGTCGTTTTCGTTTCGGTGCCGTCTTCGTAGCGGAGCGTCGTTTCAACGTCGAGTCCGGCGTCGCGGATCATTTGTTCGAGCCGATGATAAACGTCGAGCGAACCGTTGGCAACGCAACCGGTTCCGGCGCAAACGACGACACGCCGTTTCGCGTTTTTCATCGCCTCGTTGAATTTTTTCGAACAGGATTGGAGGAATTCTTTCGGAGAAGTCATATATTAGTGTGGGTTGAAATGTAAAGCGTATGAAGGTAGGCGACTGACCGCCGGGCTGTCGCGTGCGGTAGCCCGCACTATGAACCCTAAAATAGCATTGATTGACAAGGAACTCCTGTCCGGAGTACCGGACGTTGCCGCCCGGCGGTCGGCAACCTACCTTATGTGTTTACGCGTTTGCCTTAATTTCTCTCACCAAGGCAACGGCTTGTTCGGGCTCGACTTTGCCGTGAACCTTTTCATCGATCACAAGGACCGGGGCAAGACCGCAGGCACCGAGACAGGAAACGGTTTCGACGGTGAACAGCATATCGTCCGTCGTGTGTTTCGTGTCGGAAAGCTTCAGCTCCTTATAAAGGGCGTGCAGAATTTTCTCGGAACCCTTGACGTGACACGCCGTCCCGTCGCAGAGTCTGACCATGTGCTTCCCCTTCGGAACCAACGTAAAATGGGCGTAGAACGTCGCAACTCCGTAAACGTGGGCGGGGGGAAGATTCAACGACGTCGCCAAGAACGTCAAGACTTCTTCCGGCAGATAACGGTAATCCTCTTGGACCTGTTGCAGGATCGGGATCAAGCGAGCCGGATCGTTGTTGTTTTTCTCAAGGATTTCGAGAACTCGCGAAAACTTTCGTGATGTTCCTGTTTCGGCGGTAGTCATAAAAGCTCCATTATTATCGATAAAAAATTATCTGTTTAAAAGGTAATTGCATCTATTTTATCGGAATGGTACCGTTCGTCAAGAGACAGTTGGGAAAAGTTTATCGATAAAATTTTCTCGAATCGACCGGTTTCCGCTAAAAAACACGCAAGTCAACCCTTTTTCAAGACCTCCGCGAGGATCGCGAGTCCCTCTTGAGCGACTTTCGGGTCGAGATTCATCGCCGGAAGGAGTCGCAACACGTTGCCGTGCGTGCAGTTGATGAGCAGCCCCTTTTCCATGCACGCCTTGACGTATGGAGCCCCTTCGACGGTCAACTCGACACCGATCATCACGCCGGCGCCGCGAACTTCTTCGATGACGTCGACTTCTTCGGCAAGTTCAGAGAGGAACGTCGTGAACAGTTTGCCGAGCGCTTGGGCTTTGGCGAGGAGTCCTTCTTTTTCGATCAATTCGATCGCGGCGATACCGGCGGCGGCGGAGATCGGGTTCCCGCCGTACGTTGCGGCGTGCAGGCCAGGCTTGAGACTTGGCGCGATTTCCTTCTTGGCGAGCATTGCGGCTCCCGGAAGCGAACCACTGACCGCCTTGGCAAGCGTCATGATATCCGGCTCGACACCGAAATGTTCCGAGTTGATTTGATGGGCGAACCACTCGCCGGTCCGACCGCAACCGGTTTGAACTTCGTCGAACACAAGCAGCAGCTTGTTGGCGTCGCAAAGTTGTCGCAGTCCGGCCAGAAAACCTTCCGGCGGCATGCGGACGCCCCCTTCCCCCTGGATCGGTTCGATCATGATCGCGGCCGTTTCGTCGTCGATCGCGGCTTCGACCGCTTTCAGGTCGCCGTAGGGGACGTAGGTGAAACCGGGGAGCATCGGGCCGAGCCCTTCGTGGTATTTCGGTTGCGCAGTCGCCGTGAGCGAACCATAAGTCCGGCCGTGGAAGCTTCCTTGGAACGTGATGATTTTGTAACGCCCCTTCGGTGAATGGAGCCGAACGAGTTTGATCGCCGCTTCGTTCGCTTCGGCGCCGCTGTTACAGAAAAACGCCTGACCGCCGAAACTCCGTTCGGAAAGGAGCTTCGCCCACTGCCCTTGGATTTCGGTATACCATGAATTCGGAACGTGAATCAGCGTCGCAAGCTGTTTCTGGACCGCTTCGACGATCGTCGGAGGACAGTGTCCGAAGAGCCCGCAGCCCCAACCGGGAAAGAAGTCGATATATTTTCGTCCTTCGGCGTCCCAGATATGGGAGCCTTCGCCGCGAACCAGGGCGACCGGATACCGCGTGTAGTTGCCGATGACGTATTTGTTGTACAGAGCAATCGTTTCTTGAGAGCTGAGCATGTTTTATTCTCCCTTGTTTAGCCGGGCAGCGCAGACACCGACGTTTCAAAACCATTCTTTCAAAAAAACATTACGGACCGGACAAACGCCAAAACGAACAGCAAAAGCAAGACGGCGCTCAAAAAAATTCCGGCAATCGCGAAAGGTCGTTCTTCTGTTTGCAGGGCATAAATTCCCGTTGCGATTCCCCCGATGGGAAAAAAGAACGGAAGCCATCTCAGTTTGGACGGGATCCAGATCGCCTTGTCCGTAAACAGCAGATTAAAATCGAACAACCCCGTCACCCAAAGCAGGAGCATCCCTGCCGACAGGATGCCGCACACGAGGGAAAGACATCCCGACCCGACTTCGTCTTCGCGGTAATTATTCCATCTCATTTTTCTCCGGCGTCTGCGCCGCTCGGCTAACGGTTGAGTTCATTCCAGCGGCGTCGAGCCGAGATACAATGTGTCAGGGCAAATGTCCTGCTCGTGCGGCCACTCGACGGTTCCGAACGCGATCCGAGCGCAACGAAAATATCCGATATTCCGCAACTCCCGGAAAATTCCTCGGTCGAGCAACGGATTCATATCGTACTTCTTCACCTCGCCGTTGGTGAACGTCAACGTCAGCGTATAGTCGTCGTTCGGAACCACGGCGGCAACATCAGGATTCGTCAACGGTTTCGGTTTCATTGGCATCCCCTTTACTTCAAAGGATCGATTCGGAAAAGCTGTTCGTTGTTCACCGCCAATTCCCAGTTCGCTTTCAACTCGTCTTCATGCAGCGAGATCCACGCTCGAACGAAATTGCGCTGCCGACGAGGTAGGGAACCGTCCAGTATTTTGCCGCTCGGAATCGCAAAAATTGCTTTGTGATCCTGATATTGCGCATGGACATGCGGCAGATGATGCGGTTCACCCTGCTCCCAAAACATGCGGATGATGATACCGAAAAACATCGAGATCGTCGGCGACATGGTTATTTCTCCCGGAGAAAGAACCGCTTCCTGACAGACGCGGCTCTGATTCGTTCACCGTTTGATTATATCCCGAATCGGCAAATCGAGCAACGGTTTTTACGAGTTCGTGATTTCGGTGCCGACGCCCATGCTGGTGAAGATCTCCAGCAGCAGCGCGTGACGCAGGCGGCCGTTGATGATGTGAATCTTGTTCACGCCGCGTTCCAATGTTTCCAAGCACGCTTGGATTTTCGGGATCATGCCGCCGACGATGCAACCGGAAGCGAGCATTTCCCTCGCCTTTTCGGCCGTGATCGAGTCGATCATCGACTTCGGATCGTTCGGATCGGTGCGGACGCCGTTCACTTCGCTGACGTAAACGAGCTTTTCCGCCTGCAATTCCTTGGCAACGGCGGTCGCCGCGGTGTCGGCGTTCACGTTCAAGCCCTGGCCGCTGCCGTCGTCCATCAAGGCGACCGACGGAATCACCGGAATGATCCAACGGTCACACAACGCCTTGATCGGTTCGACATCGACCCGATCGACCTGACCGACGAACCCCATGTCAATCGCCGTTCCCTTTTCGTCTTCGAGGAGCAACTTGCTGCCGTACAACACGTTGGAACCGAAACAGGGACTCAGCGATTGCGCACAACCGCCGAGCTCGTTGATCTGCTTGACGAGCGCCGCGTTGATCTCGCCGCCGAGAACCCGCTTGACAATCTCCAGCGACGGTTGATCGGTATATCGGCGTCCCTGGACGAATCGCGGCTCGATCCCGGCGTCGGTCATCGCCTTGCTGATCGCCGCTCCGCCGCCGTGAACGATCACCGGTTTCATCCCGACCGACTCCATGAACACCGTGTCGAGCAACAGATGCAGCATCGCGGTCTCGTCTTCCATGAGGCTCCCCCCCATTTTGATGACCGTGATCGTTCCCCGGTGCTGCCGAATCCATTTCATGGCTTCGATCAGGACATCCGCTTTTTCCATCGCTTCATTCATCATGGAAGTGGGTGTGGGTTGTGGGTGTTCGGTGTTAGCAGCTCCGCTTGCAGAGCGATGCGTTGGGGACAAAACGAAAAAAAGGTTTTGCGCCCGGAACAATTAAACCGTTCTTCATGAACAAAACGGAATAGTGAACGAGCGCAAAACCTTGACGAAACAGAAAAAGGGTCGTCGAAATTTTGCAAACGGGAGCCGGTGGTTCGAGGGGAGAAGCCTCTTGGCTGCCCGCGACGGACCTGATTGGCAACGGACCTAGTCGGCGACGTAAGGGAGCAAGGCCATGAACCGAGCCCGTTTGATCGCGGAGGCAACGGCGTGTTGGCTCACGGCGGAACAGCCATTCTTGCGACGGCTGAGAATCTTGCCTTGGCGGCTGGTCAACTTCTTGAGCAACTCGACGTCCTTATAATCGACGAACATCGGACGGGGGCGCTCACCGCCGACCATGATCGGATCCTTCTTTTTGCCGCGAACTTTCGCCTTGGCTCGTTTGCGTTGTTTGAATTTGGACTTTTTGAAGTTCGGAAATCTCGACATAATTCTTTCTGCTGGTTCGCGGATTATGCGGCTTTGTGGAACGGACCACGACGTATCGGGCCGTCCGAACGGAGAGAGCCCCTGCCTCTCTGATGAAAGATACGCATCTTACACCGTTTTGGGATAATTTCAAGGCCCCGTCCGGAGAGACGCCGTTTTTCCTCGCGGGTCGACGTCAATCCAGTTTGGGTGGGGTGGGGGATGGCGGTACGGCGCCGGTTGGAGCCGGAGCTGTCGGTTGCGTTGAAGTCGGTGCTGGGGCCGCCGATTGCTGCGGCGGCTGCGGCAACTTGCCCCCCTTGATGAATGCCGTCAAATATTCCCGCTGAAACGCCGAGTTCTCGTTCGAAGACGGGAGAATCGGAATCACGACGGTCTGACCGTCAAAAGTAACACCGAAAAGGAGGTTCCCGACCGTCTCCCCGATTGTTGCGACGTCGAACGCCAAGGAATCCGGCTGCGTCCATTCGACCGCATGTTGAGGAAGCACGACCGTCATCAGGAGCGTCGTTCCGGGAAATTGCAGGTCGGTCGCCTTCAATTTCTTGTTGGCGAACGGTGTTCCTTCGGAGCCGAACCGACGGATTCGGGTTTTGTTTTTTTCGTCGTCGGTCGTTTTTCCTGCCGCGTTGGGGGGGGCGAAACCGAAAATGGTCGGCATCTCGGCGAGGAGCGGTTTGTTGGTCGGACCATCCCATGGTTCGTCAAGCTTGAATTTTTGATACAATTCCGTCTGTCCGATTTGGGGCAGCACCGCAACTCGCCAACTCAGCAATGGGGTTCCATCCGCGGCGCAGATGTTCTCCGGAAATTGACCGTTTTTCTGGTGATACGCAATGTTCGCTTGTGCAAGAATCGCCAACTGTTGGGCACGTTGCTGCAGTTTGGTCTGCTCCTTGATCGCCGTCTGGTAGTTGGATATTCCCTTGGCGGCGACCTCTTCAAAGCCCTGAAATTTCGCAAAAGTCGTGTCAACTTGCTTCTCTTTCGTCTCAACCGAAAGCGATTGAAGAAGCTTCGTCGCAAAATCGAAAGGAATGGGCAACGATTTTTTGGCCGATTCGTCCAAGGAGGCGAGCGTCGTCTGTCCCGTCACGATCAACCCGAGGATCGTTTCGGCGATATCCGACGCCCCTTTCTCGGTCGTTGTGTCGAGTTTGGCGTTGACCATCGGTTTTCCTTCGTCCGCTTGCAGATTCACCGTGAAGGTCATCGACCGAAAATAGACGGCCAGCAAATTCGCAAACGCTTCCGGAACATTGTATTGCATCAACATCCCTTGGATCGCGGCGGAGCTGAACGGAACGCCTTCCCTCCCCGCAACGAACGCCAAGTCGAGATTCGTGAAATCGGTTCGACGGATCCGCTCGATTGCGGCGCCTGCGGCCGGTTTGCCGTCAAGGGCGTCTTGAAGCATCGATTCGTCGCCGTCGACAAAAACGACGGTCCTGTCGTCGATGAACGCCAACGCTTCTTTCTGGGGAACGCCGAGATCGGGGAGCGTCAAGTCGTAGTATTCACGGTCGCCGATCTTACGCTTGGGAATTTCGGCGATCTGCTTGGCGGCTTCAGCCGCTTTGCCCGGCGCGGCAAAGAGTTCCGTCAAAAACTCCTCCGGTTTGATCGGTTCGGCGTAAACCAGAACGACGACGCGGCGATTCAGCAGCATTCGGCGGGGAATTTTTTGGCCGCGTTCCTGGGCTTCGACGATGACTTCGCCCGGCGTGTTGACGCTCTGGATGAAGCGGTCGATCTTCTTAAAATCCAAACGGAGCTGAAGATACTCGGAAAGCGATCCGGCGATGATTTCCGCATTGTCTTTGGCCAGCGCCGAAGCAAGAATCCGACGTGGTTGGCCGGCAATGACATACACCGGATCGGGGAGCAACCACCGGGTGTCGAGATCGTTCAACGCCCCCAAGGAGGCAAGCATTTCCTCGGTCGGCAGCGGCGACGTGTCCGAAACAGAGGTCATGTCGCCGGTCTTGGCTTTCAGATCGGAGATCGATTCGGAAACTTCCGACTTCTCCCAGCAACCGGCGAGAGCGACGACCAACAAAACAACGGGGATCAGGGAATATCGTTGCAACATCGATGTACTCAGTGATTAGGGCGTGGTTTTCGTTTTCGGAATTCAGAGCGGGGTTTTTCCGGTTCTTCGGATTTTCGTTCATCAATGAATTTATCGAGATCGTCGAGACATTCCTTGCGGCAAATCTGCAAAATCACGCTGTCGACGGTTTCGTTGTCCGCCGCCAGGGTCGGATATGTTTTCAGGCAGCGGAGCGCCAATTTGTTCATCAAATTATAATGCCGCGCTTCGCCCCGTTCATCCGGCCAACGGGGACCTTTGACAAGGAGCATCCGGTCGAATTGCGTCCAATGGGGACCGACCATCCGGAGCAGATTGACGAGTCGGGAAACCGCGCGAATCATGAGCGTCGAGAATCGGTTTCCCTTTTCCCGTTTGGGAAGAATCGCTTCCGCTTTGGCATGCCAGACGGGTATATCGAGCCGCATGTCCCGCAGGATTTCACTGACGGCCAGCGTCTTTTTGCCGGTCGAATCGCAAAGTTCGACACGGAGATCGGGCCGCAAAATCGCCAACGGAATTCCCGGTACACCGCCGCCGGTTCCGACGTCGAGAACGCGTTCTCCCTCCCGGAGGAATTCCGAAAGCGCCAGAACATCCGTCAAATCACGGCTCACGAACTTTTCGTAGTCGGTGTGCCGCGTCAGATTCAAGCGGGTGTTCCAGTCCCAAAGGAGGCGGCAATACTCGTCGAGCTGCTTCACCTTCGGCTTGGCGATTTTAATGCCGTGCCGTTGCAAAGCGTCGGCAAGCGTGTCGGTCGGAACGGGATTCGGCGTTTGGTCTTCCATGCGACAGAATATCTGAATTGGTAGGTTGCCGACCGCCGGGCGGCAACGTCCGGTACTCCGGACCGGAATCAGGTGCGAGTGCGGAGTACCGCATGTCGTCGCCCGGCGGTCGACGACCTACCTATCGACAAACGGATTACCAGCCGATCGCCATGTTGGACTCGATGATTTTCTTCGCGCGGTCGAGGTCGGTACCGGTCTGCTGCATGTAGAGTCGAATCGCATGGACCTTGTCGCCGGACGCTTTCGACAAGCACTCGCGGGCCGTGTCGCACGGATCGACTTTGCCGGTGATGCCGAGCGCCGATTTCGAGATCACCCAAGCGTCCCGGGGACGTTTCGTGATCCGAATCGCTTCTTCGGTCGGGTAGTACTCGTAAAGTACGGCCCTCGCTCCTTCTTCGTTGTTCGCCCAAGCAATCACAATATGAGAATGAGTCTCGATTTCAAATAAAGCCATAAAAAGTAGTGGAGAGTTGATAGTTGATAGTTGATAGTGATGAGCGGATAATGGATGAATATGTTTGGAATGAACAACGCTTGCGTTTTCACTCACATCTCTCCACGATCAACTCTCCACTATTCGAAGGCGTGTCCGATTTTTCGTGCGCGTTTCGGCTTGTCGATGTCGATGCCGCAGGCGATGCCGGCCTGCACCAACAGGTTCCAGCCGGCGAGGAGCTGAAAATACGGGTCGTACCGTTTTAGTGACGGAATCTCAATCGTCGGGAACAGGGTCGGTTTCGACGCAATCGCGATCACGGTCATGCCGACGCCGTCGACGAGGTTTTTCTTGATGAACGGCATGTCCTGTTCGAACGGATCGACGACGACGACGACTTCATCGGGGTTCATCACCTCTTCGATGCCGTGGACGACGATCGTTCCTTCGAGGTACTGACATTTCTTGCGTGTAATTTCGTTCGCTTTCAGGGTGAGTTCCTCGGCGACGCCGTTGTTGCGACCGACGAGATAAAGCGTCGGAGCGGCGGCAAGTTTTTCGATCAGCTTCGGATCGATTTCCGGGGCGAGCGTTTCCTTGGCGAGTTCCGCCGCTTTTCCTTGATTCTTCGCGCAACCGCAGCCGCTCAGCGCGATTTGGATCGAATGGTAAACCAATGCCTGCTCGACAACGCTTTTCGTCGCGGCGACGGCGTCTTCCTTGCCGCAGCCCAGCACGATCGTGTCCGCGATTTCGGTCAAATGGGTTCCGGCGTTCGCCGTCACGCCGAACAATTGGGGATGGCCGTCGGCTTTGAGTTTGTGGAACAGCGCGATGAGCTCCATCGTCCGACCGCTGTTCGACGCTCCCATGACGGTCCAACCGGAGAGATCGTATTCCGCCGCTTGTCGGGCGCCGTCGGTTCCCATCGAGATCCGTTCACCGTTTGCCGTGACACCGCCGCGACAGAACATTTGGTACATGAACGATTTCGCCGGAAAAATGCGGCTCGATCCTTCGCCGGTCAGGAAGAAATTTTTCGTTGTTCGAATCGATGCGGCAATCCGTTCCGTTTGGTTGAAATCGAAGCGTCCGATGACGTCCGGGGCTTGCAACATTTCCCGGACGAGAGCGAAATTCTTGTACTTGGGATCAGATAAATTCATATTGGTTTCGGGATGGTAGGTTGCCGACCGCCGGGCGGCAACGTCCGGTACTCCGGACTCGAATCTGGTTCTAATGCGGAGTACCACATGTCGTCGCCCGGCGGTCGACGACCTACCCGTTCATTTCATTAACTTTTCATAAAATCGGACATACTGTTCGGCGCTTTTTTGCCAGGACCAATCCTGCCGCATGCCGTTGAGCATCAGTTTGCGCCAGACATCCTTTTTGTCCCAATAAACATTCAGCGCCCGCCAGATCGTCGTGTTCAGGTCGTACATGTTGTCGGCGAAGAACGAAAAGCCGGTCGCGGTACCGTTTTCGAACGTTTCGTCCTGCAAATCGACGACGGTGTCGGCCAATCCGCCCGTGTCGTGGACGACCGGGATGGTTCCGTACATTTGGCTGTACATTTGGTTCAAACCACACGGTTCGAAACGGCTCGGCATGAGGAACATGTCGCTTCCGGCTTCGATTTTGTGCGCCAATTCGTCGGAGAAGCCGGACCGAAACGCGACATTGGCCGGATAGCGGCGTGTCAGGTCGCCGAGATACGCTTCCAAGCCGTGATTGCCGGTTCCGAGAATGCAAAATTGGACGCCGTGCCGTTCGACCCACGTCGGGATGGCGTCGGCGACGAGATCGATTCCCTTTTGATGCGCCAAGCGGCTCACGACGCCGAACACCGGCGTGTCGGGCTGTTCCGGCAAACCGAGCGTGTTCTGCAAATCGGCTTTACAGATCGGCTTTTTCGTGAACACGTCATCGGAGGAATACTTCGCCGCGATGAACGGATCGATTGACGGCCCCCAATTTTTGGTGCAGACGCCGTTCAGGATGCCGCGCATCATCGGACTGCGGTACTGGAGGACCGATTCCATGCCGCAACCGAACGTCTGCGACTGGATTTCCAGAGCGTAACGGGGGCTGACGGTACTGATCCCGTCGGCGAACATCACGCCGGTCTTCAGCAGGTTCAGCTTGCCGTAAAATTCCATTTTGTCGAACGTGAAATTTTCCCAGCCGATCCCCGTCAGGAGCATGTCCCAGTGCCAGAAAATTCCTTGGTACGCCAAATTGTGGATCGTGTGGAGGGTCGCGATTTTGGCGAATCCGGTTTTCGTGGCGTAAAGCGTTTTCAGGTACGCCGGAATCAAACCGGTCTGCCAATCGTTCGAGTGGATGACGTCGATTTTCGGTTGAGCGGTTTTGATCATTTCCATCACCGCGCGACTGAAGAACGTGAACCGTTCGCAGTTGTCGCCGTAATCTTCGCCGTGCTCCGTGTAAATCCCGGGGCGACCGAAATATCCGTCGTTTTGCACGAAATAAATGGGGACTTCCGAATCGGGAAGCGTTCCCTTCCAGAGCACCGCTTCGACCGTCTTGGTGCCGACGGGAACGGAGAGCGTCAAACCGGCCTTTTGCATCGGAAAACCCGATTCGAACACGCAACGGTACGCCGGCGTAATCACAATCGGACGGTGTCCCAAGGCGGCCAGCGCAGCCGGAAGCGAGGAACAAACGTCGGCCAAACCGCCGGTCTTTGAAAACGGCGTAACCTCACTGGAAGCGAATAGAACGTGCATCGGATTCGAAAAGGGAAGGTTGGTCGGTCGAGCAAAATTTTTTCAAAAACCCGATTCTAACGAGTTTTGTCATTATAGCACATAACTATTTCAAGGGAACGACGGGGAGTTCGGATTCGGGAAATTTTTGGAATCCGACGGGGAAATCGCCGATCGCTCTCAATTTGGACTTGTGAACGGTCGATGCAAAGCGTATAGTACCGTTGGAGAGGGATTTCGGTGAAAGTCCTACTCCCTGAATCGATACCCCAATACTCCTTGCCGAGTTTGCTGGAAGGTCAACTTTTTTCGTGGATCGAAGCCGTTTCGGCTGGTGCAGGTGCACGCTTGGCTTCCGTCCTTCTCGAAGCGACAATTTCCTGTCGCGGACTCAGGCAAGGATTTTTATCTTTTCCTCTTTCAGAGGGGCGTGATTTTTTTATCTCACTTCGCCGCTTGGTGAGAATATTTTCCGGTTGTTTCGAACGTTGAGGGACTCATTTTACCGTCCCCTCACCCGAGGGAGAGGGGAGAAAAGGAACCCGGGAACCAAGAAATTCCCCCCTCAAAATCCGAAACGATCAGAAGATTTTCCCTCATTTTCTTCCCAGACGTGTCTGAACACACGGTCAGCGATATTCGTCTTCGTTTCACTGATCGGCACAATCGATACATTCCGACAAGCTCGCTTGGGCTCGGCTGGATTCTCGCCTGATTGGCGTCAATTGTGAACAAGTACGATTGGTCTCAAAGACGATAATCAAAACGGCTTTGACAATCTGTTGTTATATATCACTATTCCAGTCGAGATTGTGCCGCCCACAAATTATTCTTTCCGCCGAGTTTTTCATGTCATCTTTTTTTTGCTTGTCCAATCGATATTCCGTCCCCCAAGCCGTCATATTGGTGGCACTCTTGCTCTCCGGCGTGATCGCTTCGGCTGTGGAAGTCGGATCGCCTGCTGAACTGCTCACCGCTCTTGAGAACACCGCCGGCGACAACGTCATCGAGTTGCAAAATGACATCAACGGTGATTGGAGCGCTTGGCCGCTCGCCGACGGTTACGCTCTCTTTTCCACGCCGGACCTCGTTTCCGGCGACACGGTGACGATCGATTTGAAGACGTTCGCGATCAATGGAAGCGACTTGGATATCGTCTCCGATGTTGCCAAGTATCAGTTCGGAACCGGCACACTCGGTTCCGGAACGGAAAATTTCCGCTTCGGCGGTTCCGGAGACTCCACCGTCGACTTGAATTCGGTCGTCCTGAACATCGCCGGTTTGCAGATCGGCAGCACAACCACGACCGGTGCCGTCAAGATGACGTGGGGAAGCATCACGGCCGACTCTCTCAAAGCAATCGGGTTCGGCAGCGCATTGGAGACGAATTCGGCCGTCACCGTCAGCGGCGGTGTCAGTTTAACCGAAGGAGCTTCGGCCGTTTTGAACGGTGCAACGCAAATAGGTGGCGATTTAATCGTCAACGGCGTCACCTACCGGGAAAGTGCGACGACACCGGGTGTTTACGAATATTCTCAATCGCAACTCTCCGGCAACGGAACCCTGACTTTTGCCAACCAAAACCTGACGGTCAAAGGGGGGGCCGCCGTCGATTTAAGCGGATTCGGCAATGACACCGGGTACACCGTCATTTCCGGGAAAGCATTGACCGTCGACGGCGTGTTTATCCATGGCTTGGGCCCAAAAAGCTTCCAGACGACGCTCACCATAAGCGGTCCCCTGAACAACAACGGCGGAACGATCAACGTCACGAACGGAGCCGCTCTGAACGGCGTGACCGCGCTGGCGGTTGCCGGAGGAACGGTCGAAGTTTCGGGAGCCTTGCTCAGCGACGACGACGGCCAAAAATACCATTCGGCAATCCGCGGAAAGAACGGCGTCGGCGGAGCCTTGACGATCAATAACACCGGTATCGTCAACGTCAAAGCGGGTGGTCTGATCGACGACAGAACGACCGTCACCATCGGGAGCGGCAGCAACGGAACCTTGAACATCGACGGCATGGACGCTTCGACGAACGACGTCTCGACCGTCAACTCCACGGGAGCCTTGCTTGTCGGCGACGGCGCCCTCGGAAAGCTCAACATCACTGGCGGCGGTTTCATGAAGGCCGGAACCACGACCATCGGCCGGGGTGCTTCCGACGGAACGAAGGTTACGATTTCCGGAGCGGGATCGGGGAGCGTCCATTCGAAGCTGGCCATCACCGGTGATTTCACGCTGTCGGACACCGGCAACGCCGAGATGCTGATCGAAAAGGGAGGACTCGTCACGGTTTCCGGAACCTCGTATCTCGGTAACACGTCGGGCAAGAAGGCAACCATCACGTTGAAGACACGCGGCGGAACCGATGCGGGAGACGCTTCGCTCAACACGGCGGGGCGAGTGATCGTCGGCAACGGCGGCGACGTCGACTTGACGATCAACACCGGCGGCAGCGTGTCATCCGGTTTGGAGACGATCCTCGGCGGGAAAAGCGATTCCAACGTCAAGGTCACGATCACCAGCGACCATTACCGTTCCGCATGGAAAGCCGGAGGAACCGCGGCGATACCGACCTTGGCCGATCTCCCCTTGGGAAACGCGCAACTGGAAGTCGACGGCGGCGTCGTTTCCGTCACCGGTCTTTTCGCCATGGCCGGACAAAACGCCGCCTACGATCACACCGTCGATGCTCCCGATGACGGCAAGGCGATTTTCCGTAACGGCGGGGAGCTCCATTTGAGCGGCGGCGTTTTCTTCAACATGAACGAGACCGCCTTCTCGACGAACACACTCGGATTGATCGAAATCAACGACGGCGGTATCGTTTCCGGCAGCGGCTCCATTTACGCCGGAGAACGGTTTGCGGTCAACGGCGGAACCATCGCACCGGGATCACGCGGCATGTATGATTTTCAGCCGAAAAACGGCGGACCCGACACCGGCAACACCAACAAGTTGGACAGCCTCGGCACGTTGCACATTTACGACAACCCGAACGACGGCAACCCGAACAATATCACGCGGTTTTACGGCGCGACGTTCCGAACCGAATTGGATCGGCCGATCCAGGGAACGATCAAGGACAGCACGTTGACGGATCGGAGTTACAATTCAAGCGACCACGCCGTCGTTCACGGCGATCTCGACTTCGACAATACGTTCAATATCGACATTTCCCGACCGCTCGACGGAAAGTACCTGCTCATCAACACGGACGGCGTCATCACGAATTTCGTCGCGCAAAGTTTGGACGGCCCCGGTGGCAATACCGTCGGCCTGAAACTCAACCTCAACGGCAAGCTGCTCGAAGGCAACAACCGCATCGACTACGCCGGCGGCATGTCCACGATGCAAGTGAAAGGGGAGTCGGGCGAGTACTCCCAGATTTGGTTGGACGTCGACACGACTTCCGATGGCAACGTCAAGACCTACTGGACCGGCAACGGCATGTCGCTCTGGGACATGACGACGACGAATTTTCGGGCGAGAAACGTCACCAACACCGCCGACGCGACGTTCACCGGCAAGGATCAGTTTCTCGACGGCGACATCGTCTATTTCGACTACTCCAAGGTCGCGGCGGGCAATCGAACGGCCATCGTCACGACGGACGCCACGAACTACATGGGCGATTTGGTAACGGGAATGAGCGCCGTCGCCAACGTCCGGGTCGCGGAGATTAACGTCATCGGCGGTACCACGGCGGAGACGCACTTCTCCTGGGGCGCAGCGGGAAACCCCGGCGGCAGTATTTACGCCCTCGACAGCGCGTTGTATTCGACACTCGATCGGGTCACCAACGGCGAAACGCCGTCCGGCCGTTTCAACAAGATCGGCGAAGGTGTGTTGGACATCTACAACGCCAACGAATTCTACGGCGGCATCCACCTCGGTGACGCCGGAGTAACCGGCGGACGGATCATTCTTCACAATGAAAAGGGGCTTGGAACCTACGATTCGACCAGCGGATTCCAGGAGAAGGGGCTCGTCACCGTTCACGAGGATTCGATCATTGAGCTCGCCACGTCCGGAATGACGATCAACAACCGATTCATCGTGGAAACCGGCAGAAAATTGACCTTTGTGTTTAACGGCGAATTTACCGTTGCGGGAAACAACGCCCTCGCCTCGGATGCCGATACGCACGATGGCAAAGGAGGCGGCGTCTTCATCGGCAACGACGGTCGAATCGTTTACGAGGGGACCGGCACGCTCCATGTGAAGGACAACAAGGCGAAATCAGGAGGCGGTATTTACACCGAGCTCGGTTATACGCTCCAGGTTCCGGCGAATGTCACGGGAAACTACGCTTCCGGTCCCGGCGGAGGTATTTTTGCGGAAAAATACTTCCAACTCAAGGACGGTTCCGACATCAGCGGCAACGCCGCGCAATCTCCCGGCGGTGGTATTTACGTCGGCAACATGAACACGTTCGACGCCGGAGACAGCCGCGACTTCGTCATTCACGGCAATTCGCAAATCATGGACAACAAATCCGGCGGGACGACCGGCGGCGGTGTTTACGTCAATGCCGGACGCAATCTGGTCATCAAAACCGCCAAACTCGCCGCGGCGGGAAACGATCCCGCCTTCGGCGGCGGCGATGTCTGGTTCAAGGGAAACCTCGCCAAGGTCGGATTCGACGCCGACGATCCCACCAACTACGGCAAATTGGACTTGGAAGCCGCCGTTCGCAACGCACTGCATTTGTCCGACAAAGCGATCGTCGGAGGAGGCCCTGGAGCGACGTTGGAAGTACTCGGACCGTACAACACCTATTTCTACGACCCGATCTCCGGCGACCTCGGAACCAACGTCACGATTCAAGGGCTTGCCGGTAACGGAAAGTCCGGTTCGAACGTCAACATGGAAGTCGGCGACGGTCTCGATCCCATCGGCGGCACGTCCCAATACGGCACGACGATCTTCCACGGCGACTCCGCGTTTTACGGAAGCACCACCGTGGCCGGCGGCGCGACCTTCCGTTTGGAAGACAACGCGGATTACATCGACGCCGTCGAAAACCCGACCGGAGCCGCAACCTACGGACGCAAGGCGACCAAACAAGGCGGCGCGGCCAACTCGTTCTCGGTCGACTCCCTCTCGCGCATCACCGGCCGGGGAACCATCGTTGCGGACAGCATCAGCTTGAACGGAACGCTTGATCTCGATACCGGTACGACGTTTTTACAGCCCGGCAACAGGAACGGCTCCGGCGACATCGCGGCCGCCGCCAAAACGACGCAAGGAATTCTCGCGCTGGAGGGGACCGTTGCGGTCGGCACCGCTTCCGTTTGGACGCTGAATTTGACGAACGTCGGCAACGTCAACCCGAAAAGCGATCTTGTCGAAGTCACCGGAAACGTGAGCTTCGACAGCAGTGCGTCCGACGACGGGAAAATGGAATTCATCGTCGACAATATCGTGCGCGGCAAGTACGCCGTCATGACCGCGACCGGAACGATTGCCAACTTTAACACGATCCCCAACAAGACCGGCGCGCCGATCATGTACGGTAACATCGACTTGTCGGAATCCCAACCGGCGGACGCCAACACGACGCTCGGTCGGTTGAAGGCGTCCTCCTACGTCGACGCGAAAACGAAGAAGACGCTCTACCTTGATGTCGACGGCCGCAACCGACACGTCACCAGCGCGAACACCGGCAACTGGGGACACAACCCGGACTGGACCTTTAACGGTTCCGACATTACGAACTCGTTCACCACCGGAACATGGAGCGAAGCGGACACCGGACCGACGACGAACACCTACATCGACGGCGACATGGTCACCTTCTCCGGCGGAACCCACACGCTGACGACGAACGTCAACCCGGTCGATCTTTTCGTCACGGGAAACGTCACGATCGACGGGAACGATCTCGGCATCACGACTTTTTCGACGACCGGCTTGTCGACGCCGACCGTCAAGGGGACGGACGCTTCGACGATCACGACGACGACGGCGGACAACGATTACGGCATCGCCGGTTACACGGGAAAACTGTACAAAAACGGCCTCGGCGCGGAGTTGACGTTCGACAACGGCAGCGCAACCGTCGGCAACACGTTCACCGGCGGTATCGTTTTCGCGGTGAACGGAGTCGACGCCGACGCCGGAACGATCGTTTTCGAGCGGGTCAACCAGATCGGCGTCGGTACCGGCGGCACGATTGATTTCCTCAACAACGGCATTTTAAAGCACACCGGCATCGGCGTTACGGAAACCATGACGACGCCGATCAACATCGCCGACGGCAAGACCGCGACCTTCGACATCGTGAACGTGGGAACGTCCCTGACGGCTTCCGGAATCCTCAAGGATGACGTGGCGGGCGCACACGGAGCGATCCAAAAATCCGGGGCGGGCACGCTCGTCTTGTCGAACGCGAATACGTTCTCCGGCGGCGCGACGCTTGCGGCCGGTACGATTCAAGTGAACAACAACACCGCTCTTTCCGCTTACAACGACGCCGTCAATCGCGACAAAGGACTCGTTACCGTTACGGGAACGGGAACGGTCTCGGCAACGGCGGCGAGGACGATTCAAAACCGTTTCCTCGTCGATACGGCGGGCGCCGGCCTCACCCTCAACAATACGGTCGGACTGCTCACGATTCAAAACGTCAACGCCGGCAACGCCATCGACGGCGGCGCCGTTTATGTCCGCGACGATGCAACCCAACTGGCGATGACCGGCGCCGGTTCGCTGACGTTTAACAATAATCAAGCGAAAAGCGGCGGCGCCATTTTCACGGCCAACAGCGCCGATCTTGCCTTTTCCAAAACGACGACGCTTTCGAACAACAAAGCGTTGGCGGGGGACGGCGGCGCCGTCCATGCACAAGCCGCGACCGTCACCTTCAACGGAACCGGTACGAAATCGATCGCATCCAACACGGCAACGGGGAAAGGCGGCGCCATTTACGCACAGGGGATCACCGTCAACAATTCCGCGACGATTGCGACCAACACCGCGAACCAAGGGGGCGGATTCTACGTCGACGGCGGAACGCTCACGCTGAATCCGACGCTTGCCGCCAATGCAATTGTTTTTACCGGCAACACCGCTTCGGCGGTCGACGGCGGTCAAGGCGCGTACCTTGCCGCCGCTGCGGGAATGAACGTCACCGGACTCGGCAACGTCATTTTCCGTGACACGATCGCCACCGACACGGCGACGCTGCACACCTTCAACAAGTCCGACGCCGGCATGGTCGTCTTCGGCAAGAAGGCGGCGGAAAACAACAGCTCGGTCTTTCACGGCACGACGAACGTCAACGCCGGAACCTTCCGCATCCTGGCGGGAAATCAGTACGGAAGCGCAACGGCGGTCGCGGCGACGGACAACGCATTCAACTTGCTGCACGGCGCAAACCTGATCGGAGCAGGCACGATCCAACTCGGAACCTCCGTTTTGCAGGGCACCTTCGACCACAAGGGGGTCGTTGCCCCGGACGCCGGAACGACGGAGCTCGCCCCGACCGGGAGCAGCATCGGAACGCTCACCGTCAACGGCAATTATAACGTAACGGGAACGGCGAATCCGCTCGACTTCCAGTTCGACTTCGACCTTGACGGCGTCAACGGCAGAACGGTCAACCAGCAAGGGGATGCCGACCTGTTGATCGTCGACGGAACGTTCACCGCCATGGGAACGGAAAAAATCATCTTCAATTTGCATCATTACACGGAGGGCAAATATCTTTTGATCAAGGCGGATACGTTAAGCATCGGGGGATTCGGCGACATCAACGGCATCGGCCAGGCCGGCGCCTTCGACGTGCTGATTCATGACTTCGTGAAGACGGATCGGCACCGTGTCGAATTCTTACGCGGCGATCAAACGATTTCCGGCGGTCAAACGGCCAGCACCACGGCCAACGCCCATAACGAACTCTGGCTTGCGACCCGTTACAACAATTTGTACACCTACTGGACCGGCGCCTGCAAAGGGACGATCGTCGATCCCGGGGCGAACGACATCTGGCAGAGTGTCGACAACGAAAAAAGCGGAAACTGGCACGACATCAATCCGAAAGTCGGCGGCGTCAACTCCGGCGAAACGCACTTCGAAAACAAGGACTCCGTCGTGTTCGCCGACACCATTCCCGTCAAGGGAGCCGTCACCGGTCCAAAAGCGATCAAGCTCGGCTCGAACGTCACGGTCTCCGCGATGCGCGTCGACACGACGGGAACATACAGTTTCGAAGACGACGCTGTCGGTAACAGTTACGGAATCAAAACGGACGCCACAGCTCCGTACTATGAAGGCTCGGTTCTCGACCCGCTTTACGCAACAGGAAACGGGGGCGACCCGGACCGGCTTTGGCAGCTGACCAAGCAAGGAACCGGTACGCTCACCTTCACGAACAAAGGGGGCAACAACTTCGCCGGCGGTATCTGGCTCGAAGGAGGAACCACGACGTTCACGCTGGCGAACCAACTCGGCACGATGAACGACACGACGGATCACGGAATCAACTTCAACGGTTCCGCCGCGACATTGCAAGCCGCCGCGAACAATCTGCAGCTCGGCAACCAGATCAACGTTCTCAGCGGTAAGGCGGGGACCATCGATGCGCAAGGCCATGCGCTCACCCTCAACGGCAACGGAACCGTCAACCTTGCCAATGGAACGCTCGGTTTCGCGGGAACCGGTTTCGTGTTCATCGACAAAGCCGTTACGGGGTCGGGTACCGTCGACAAGGCGAACGCGACCGGCACCGTCCAGATCGGCGCCAACTCGGGTTTTGCCGGAACGACGAACGTTTCCGCCGGGACATTCCGTGTCATTCAAGACAAATCGTACGGAAGCACCGGTTCGGGAACCTTCTCGCAAACGGGAACCGCCTCGACCGTTGCGGGCGGCGGTACGATTCGGGCGGCTCAAATCAATCTTGCCGGAATCGTTTCTCCGGACAACGACACGCTCAGCACGACGAAAGCCGCCGTCGGAACCGGAACCGAACGTTTCGGTACGTTAACACTCGACGGCAAGGTCGCCTTGGCGAATTCGTTCCAGTTCACTTACAACGCCGGATCGCCGATCGCTTCCACGACGGTCACGCAGTTCGGTTACGGCACGCCGACCGGCGACCTGGTCAAGATGCAAAACGGCGGCGTCAACGGTTACACGATCAACGATGGCGCAACGATTAATTTCGTCGACACGCTGACGACGGGCAAGTACTTGATTTTCGCGGCCGACCAGGATTTTACGCTCCTCGGCGGCAACAAACTGGACGGCATCCGCGCTGGCGGCGTCGTCAAGGCGACCGGCAAAACGGGAACGCAATCTCCGCGAGGCGGCTTCCAATTCGTTTGGGGAACCGGTGCCGCGAACACGGACGTGATGTCGCAAATCTGGCTCGACGTCAATCGCAACTCGCTCACCATGACCTGGCTCGACGCGCCCGCAAATACCACTTGGGTTGCCGCCGCAGGCGGTGCGAACTTCAACAGCACGCAGTACCGAATGGACGGCGCGACCGAAGTCCGGGAGCAGATGTTCAACAACGGAGATTACGTCGTTTTCGATACAAAAACTTCGGCCCGGACCATTGGAATCGACAGCGCCGGCGTCATCGTCAGCGGCATGAAGGTGGATGCGAGTTCGAACTACACGTTCAACGGAAACGGCGGCATCACCTCGCTGAAGCAACATGCCACGATCGAAGGGGAATACCTGGATTACGCCGACAACGATCCCGAAAAGCTGACGCCGGACGGCAAGCTGACGAAACAGGGAATCGGAACGCTCACCATGGCGAACACCGGCACGAACATTTTCAGTGACGGAATCGATATTTATAACGGAAAGATCGACCTCGCCGTTGCCGGAGTCCTCGGCGTTTATTCGGCGACGACCGGTAACGCCGGGCTTGTCTCGTTCCTTCACGAAGACGACGGTCTCGGCAACGACACCGTCAAGACGGTTGTCGCCAGTGTTGCGCAAACGATCCGAAACCGTTTCTATTCGGCGGTCGACGTCGAAAACGCCGCGATCATCGCCGACGCCGCGCTGACGATCGATGACGTTCACGGCAAGGAGGATTTCGGCGCGATCGGTCTCCGGGGAGCTTTGACGCTCAACGCCCGCAACGCCGATATCGTGCTGAGCAACAATTCGTACACCGCCGCGAATGGAACGACCGTCGTTGCCAACGATATCGCTCTCATCGACGGAGCGTTGACGTTCACCGGCTCGCACCACACGTTCATCAACAGCGGAATCGCCGGCGCCGGATCCGTTACGAAAAACGGGTCGGGCATCGTCCAGATCGGCGCGGACTCGTCGTTCGACGGCGACACGACGCACTCGACCGGAACGTTCCGTGTCGTCCAAGGGAAATCGTACGGAATCGCTGCCGGTACGGGAACCTTCGCCGCCGCCGACGCTTCGACGGTGTCCGGCGGCGGAACGATCAAGGCCGCTCAAATCAACCTCGCCGGAATCGTCGCGCCGGACAAGCAGATTTTTTCGTCCGGAAACACCGACGTTGGAAATGCCGACAAATTGGGCACGCTGACCCTCGACGGCAAGGTCGACTTGGCGGAGACGTTCCAGTTCACCTACAACGCCGGAACGCCGATTGCACGCAACACCGTCACGACGACTTACACGGGCACGACCGGCGACTTGATCAAGATGCAAAACGGCGGCATCGCCGGTTACACGATCAACGACGGCGCCACGGTTAATTTCGTCGACACGCTGGTCACGGGCAAGTACTTGATCTTCACGGCCGACGAAGTGTTCGTGCTCCTCGACGGCAACGGCGATCGTACGACCGCCCTGGACGGAATTCGAGCCTCCGGCGTCGTCAAGGCGACCGGCAATACGGGCACGCAATCGCCTCGCGGCGGCTTCCGATTCGTTTGGGGAACCAGCGAGAACACGCCGGACCGCATCGACGACGTGATGTCGCAAATCTGGCTCGACGTGAACCACAACACGCTCACCATGACATGGAACGATTCGCCGGACGACACCTTCTGGCTGTCAAGCAACGGCGGCGCGAATTTCACCAGCACGCAGTCGCGCAACGGCAATTATGAGCAAATGTTCAACGACGGCGACTACGTTGTTTTCGACACGAAAACGACGAACCGTTCGATCACGATCGGCAACGCCGCGGACACCGACGGCGTCATCGTCAGCGGCATGAAAGTGGATGCGACCAATGATTACACGTTCAGCGGCAACGGCATCAAAGCGTATGCGACACACGCCACGATCGAAGGGGATTACATCAACGAAACCGCGACGCCGGTCAACCCCGACGGCAAGTTACAAAAATTCGGCGCCGGCACGCTGAAATTCGTCAACGCCGCCAACACGTTCTACGGCGGCATTGAAATTTCGGACGGAACCATTGCATTCACCAACGCCGGTCAACTCGGCGACGGCGGCAACGGAATTTCGTTCCTCGACGACTCGACGCTCCGCTCCGACGCCTCTATCGCTTCGCTCGGCAACGAACTGAAGATCGCCGCCGACAAAACCGCGACTCTCGACAGCAACGGCAACACGTTCGTCGTCGCCGGGAGAATCGACGACATTTCCGGCACAGGAAACGTCCTCAAAGACGGAGCGGGAACGGTCCGCCTGACGAACGCTTCCAATGCATGGTCCGGCGTGACGACCGTCGAAACAGGCACGTTGCAGGCGGTCGGCGTCGAAACGCTCGGCGACAATCTTGCGACGAAAAACATCGACGTGAAACAAAACGCCGAATTGCAACTGGAAATCGCCGCCAATGAAACGCTTTCGAAAAAGATCGCTGGCGCCGGTGTCGTCACCAAAACGGCCGGCGGAACCCTGACCCTCGACAACGACAACGACTATATCGGAGGTACGACGATCGCCGGGGGAAAAATCGTCGCGGAAACACTGGACGCGGTCGGCAAGAACGTCGAAACGGGAATCGTCACGACGCAATCGGGCACCGCCTTGGAACTGAAGCTCGAAACCGCCGAAGGGGGCATTTTCGCACAGCAAATTACCGGCGACGGAAAACTGGTCAAGTCCGGCGACACCGCGTCGACGTTGACGCTTTCCCGTACCGATAACGACTACACCGGCGGTACCGACATCAACAGCGGTCGAATTCAAATCACGGACGTCGGTGCCGTCGGCAACAACGTCACCGACGGAATCGTCAACCTGAACGGCGCGACCACTTCGTTGGAATTGGCGTTGGCGACGAACGGAACTTCTTTCAACCAGAAAATCGCCGAAACCGGGGAACTCGTCAAAACGGGCGGCACCACGGTTGCGTTGACGAATGCCAATACCTTCACCGGAGGAACGCAACTCACGGCCGGCAAGCTCGAATTGGCGAACACGCGAGCCCTCAACCAAACCGACGGCATTCTCGATTCGAAAGCGGGTTTCGTTTATGTCACGGGAAATTCGACCGTAACGGGCACCGACGGTGTCGACGCGATCCAAAACCGCTTCGACGTTTCCAACGGCATCGAGTTGAACATCGGCAGCGAATCGGCGACGATGACGATCCAGAACAACAACGTTCGAGGCGTCGACGGCGGCGCGATCAAACTCGGTCTCGGCGCAAGCTTTACGTCGACAAATCCGCTCCGCATCGTCGGCAACGAGACGAATCAAAACGGCGGCGGCATTGTCGCCCCGACGGAAACGATCTCGATCGGCGGAATCGGCAAAAACACGATTTCCCTTCTTGAAGGCAACACGGCCGGGGGTGACGGCGGCGGCATCTATGCGAAGATCCTGAACATCAACGCTCAGCCCGGCGGAACGACGATTTCCGGCAACACGGCGACCGGCGACGGCGGCGCGGCGTATCTTGTCGGGGGAACGGCGGCGGGCAACGCCGTTTCGACTTTCACCGCGAACGCCGGTTCGATATCGTTCGAAAACAATACGGCTTCCGGCGTGTCCAACGCGATTCACTTGAATCAATACAATACGCTCAACCTGGTCGGTTCGCAGGCGATTCATTTCCACGACGGCATCTCTTCGGATCCGACGGGAACGTACAAAAACAGCGTCGTCGTGGACATGTCGCCGCAGGGAAAGAATCCGGAAAACGCGATCCATTTTTATGACCGATCGATGTTTTACGGCAACACGACCGTCGAGAACGGATACATCGCCTTGCACGCGGGTTCCCATTTCGGAGCGATGTCGAGCGACAACGTCTTCACCTTGAAGGACGAGGCGACGTTGTACGGCGTCGGAACGATTGAGGCAAACTCCATTTTGCTCGGCGCCACGGTCAATGCGGGCAAATTCACCGATCCGCGGCAGGTCGACATTCAAACGCTCGGTTTCGTCGGCGCAACGACGATCGGCAACCTGAGTGCCACCGGAATCGGACAGACGATGCTGAAAATCGACATCTTCGGACCGAGCAGCGCCGACCTGATGAACATCACCGGCACGTTGGACATCTCCGGCAACAGCAAAGTCGACTTCAGCACCTTCTCCGTCGGTAAATACCTGATCGCGCGAACGGATACCGATAACGGTGTCACGGGTTACCATGTCGAACGGGTGATCGACGACGCCTTGTGGATCACCGACTTCGAATCGACCGTCGGTGGATTGTCGCTCAATCCGGCCCGCTATCAAATCATCTACTCGGTTGAAGACAATGTCGCCCAAGGATTGAAAAAGAGCGATGTGTATGTCTCCATGCAACTCAATAACACCTACAATGTTTGGACCGGAGCCAACCGCTACGACGAGTATGCGAGCAACGGCTGGCCGTTCAACGACAACGTCAATCCGACGGATCCGCAGTATCTCAACGATTGGCTGAACGATCCTCTCTTCAACTGGCGTATGAAAGTCGAAGGGGCTTGGCGTCAAAGCCGATTCCGTCAAGGGGACCTCGTCGCTTTCGACAGCGTCGCCGATGTCGAGTGGGCACCGAACACCTATCTCGAAACCCGCAAAAACATCGAGCTCATCACGCACACGACGGACAACAAGCATCCGGGCGAAATCGGTTCCGAACCGAATATTGCCGAAGTCGGCGACATGATCGTCACCGGAGGCGGTACTTATCGTTTCACCGGTCGGGGTATTTCGGCGACCATCGATTCCGAGTTCACGAACTACGAGGGAGCCCTTGGCCAATTGGCGATCGACGGATATTCAACCGCGATTTTCGCCAACGAAGCGAACAATTTCCAACGCGGAATTTTCCTTCAGAACGGTGCTGTCGCGTTCAATAACCCGAACCAATTGGAGACGATTTTCTACAACGACAGTTATAACGGCGGCGTAACGGCGGCGCATGGAATCATCATTGATCACGAAAATTCGTACGGAAAATTGATCGCCAACGCCGACGACATGGTTCTCGGAATCGTGATCAACATCGACAAAGCATCGTCCATGGTCGTGATCGACACGGACGGCAACAACTTCGGCGATTCGTCGATCCTCGGCAATTATACGTTGACCCTGAAGCACGCGGAGGTCGACGGCCACACCGGTCCGACGAAGCCGATCAGGAAGCCGGTCAACGGAATCCACGGAGAGGGAAAACTCGTCAAAGTCGGCAATGGAACCCTCATTCTCGCCGATGAGAATACCTACATGGGAGGAACCTGGATCGAAAAGGGAACGGTCGCCGTCGGTGCCGACAACCGACTCGGCGATGCAAGCGGTCTCGTGAAACTCGATTCCGGCACGCTTCGCGCAACGGATTCGTTCGCCTCGAACCGCATCGCGTATCTTACCGACAAGGGAGGAACATTGGAAGTCGACGATTCGAAAAAATTGACTTGGAACGGTACCGTCACGGGAACCGGCGATTTATCGAAGTCCGGCAAAGGAACGCTGTTCCTCACCAACACGGCGAACGATTACGCCGGTAACACGGTCGTCAATCAAGGAACGCTGTATGTCGAAACCGTCCATGCTCTCGGTGCCAATGTTGCGTCCCGTTCGATCACGCTCAACACCGACGGCTCCGGCACCCCGGGTCGATTGGAAACGAACATCGCGTCGGGAACGGATGAAGTTCTCGTCCAGAAACTCAAGGGAACAGGCGATTTCGTCAAGACGGGGGGCGGAACCCTCTGCCTTGAAACCGATTCCACATCGTTTGCCGGTTCGATCACCGTTCTTACCGGAACGCTCGAAGTGATGGCCGATTACTGTAACGTCAAGTATTTTACGGTCGAAAGCGGAGCAACACTTTGCGGAACGGGAATTCTCGGCTGCGGCGACGGCCGGTCGGCGATCGGCGGACGAATTTGCTCGAACGGAACCGTCAAGCCGTGCGGTGTTACGGAATTCGATTCGCAGAATCCGCTGGCGAATCCGTCGGCGAAACCGCTCACGATCAACGGCGACCTGAACTTCACGACCGCAAGCCTTTACAATGTCGTGATCACGCAATTCGCCGATCCGACGTACGATCCCGCCAATCCGGACCGGATGTGTCCCGTCAGCGATTGTATCGTCGTCAACTCCGGAAAGGTTTCGATCGATTCGACGGCCAAGCTCGCCGTCGGAATCGATTACTGGGGCGACAACCTGTCGCCGTTCGACTTCGGTGAAACGACGTCCGACAAGTTCACGATCATCAACGCCGAAGCGGGAAGCGTCGACGATCGGGAGGCGAAGTTCACGTTGCTCGACGTCGAGCTGCCGCGCGGCGTCGAACTGGAACAAGGTTGGAACGGTTCGCTGTACCAACTCTGGTTCATCGGCGACCCGTCCGGACTCTTCGAAGAGATCGGCGAAACCCACAACCAGAAAGAAGTCGGCAAGACGCTCGATTCCCTGACGGAATCGAAGGATCCCGGCATGAAGGAATTGGTCCGCATCCTCTCGCAGAAGGAATTAACGGACGATATGGTTCGGGAAATCCTGAGCCAACTCGCCGGCGACTTGCGTGCCAACTCGATCGCCATGGCGCTGAAGATGCCGTGGCGGCATCCGTTCTACCGGATCGATCGCGACATGTTCCCGAAACCGCTCGATCCGTGCCGCCCGGTTTCCTGCCGACCGGAATGTAAGTACAAACACGAATTCTGGGCCGAAGGATACGGTCAATACGGCGATGTCCGATACGACGGCAACTCGTATTCGCACTCGATCCGTCGGGCCGGAACCGCCGTCGGCGTCGACAAACGGATCGCCTATTACTCGTTGCTCGGGGCCGCGTTCAATTATTCGCAGCCGCAACTCCGTCAGGCGACGGGGAGCGTCAAGATGGACGATTACGAAATCGGCCTGTACAACCTGACGAAGCTGACGGGAACCGTCGACCTGAAATCGTACCTCGGATATTCGCACCAGGAATACGACCTGCGGCGGCACGTTTACATTCCGGCCGGGTCGCGGTTCGACGCCGTGTACGATTCGTACCGGAACAAGACCGACGGCAACATGTTCTCGATGAGCTTCGAACTCCAACGTCCGATGGATTTCAACGATTCGGTGGTCTTCACGCCGTTGCTGGCGTTGGACTACGAACATGTTTGGCAGAAAGGTTACGCCGAGTCCGGCGGTCGGACGGCGTTACGGTACGACGATTCACAGCTCGAACGATTGATGTTCCGCATCGGCGTCAACACGAAAATTTTCGTGTCGAATAAGTTCGACCTGTTCGGCCGCTTGCAGTACGCCACGCAGTTGAATAAAACGGGTTACCCCCGCAGCAACAACCACTTCGTCAACGCCACCGCGCCGGGAACGCCGACGATGGACGTCTGGGGAAGCAACGTCGGTCGGGATTACGTCAATCTCGGCATCGGCGGCGAGTACTACCTGAATCGGATGCGAGCCACGTCGATTTACTTCGGTTACGACGCGGACCTGTGGAAAGGGATGTCGACCCATTCCGGATACCTCGGTTTCACGCACCGTTGGTAGAAGGATCAGGGATTCGTTTCAGCGGTTTGGGCGAGGCACGCCAAACGAGGGGGACCCGCGACTTCCAAATCGTTCGGGATCCCCTGGCCCGTCGAGAGAAACCGCAACGGAAAATGGTCTTCCTTCAGGATCGGATAGAGGTCCCCCAAACCGGTCGCTTCGTCGAGCTTGGTCAACGTCAAACCGTTGATTCCGAGCGGCCGGAAACAGCGAATCGTCTCCCGCAGATTTCCGGCACACGAAGTCGCCGCAAGAAGAAGATGGGTCTCGTCGACCTCGGCGGCGTCCAAGGCGTCTCCGATCACACGGAGCTTGGCGCCGTTTTTCGGACTCGTTCCCGGCGTATCGACCAGGAGCAAATCGATCGGGCCCATCTTTTCCACGGTGCTTCGGATTCGGCTCGGCTCCGGCACGAACTCCATCGGCACGTCGATGGTTGAAGCGTACTGCCGAAGCTGCTCCGTCGCGGCGATCCGGAAAGCGTCCAACGAAAGCAAGGCGACCCGACACGACGTTTGACGCCGATAATAGGCCGCGATTTTGACCAATGTCGTCGTTTTGCCGACGCCGGTCGGACCGACCAAAGCGACCGTCCGTCGGCGTCCGGGAACGATTCGGAGCGGGCCGCCGAAGCGGAGCGATTGCTGAAACAAGACGATCAGGCTCCGCTGCAAGACCGTTGGATTGATTTCCTCCGCCGTCGTTCGTTTCCACTGGTCCAGCGGAACCGGAACCGTTTCGTCTTCCCACGGCGGCATTTCCGTCCGAAAACGGTTCCGTTCAAGCGGCGGACGGATTTCGACGTCGTACGGACTTTCCTGCAGAAAATCGATAAACGCATCGGAAACGCCGTCGTCTTTCGAAGACGGCGGCGAGGAAACCGTCGCCGTGATTTCGACGATCTGCCGGGAACGGAGCCCGAAAAAACGCGGTTCACGGACTTCCCGCTGTGACAACACCTGGGCGTCCGAGCCGAGTTCGTCGTGAACCATCGTCAAGGCTTCTTGAAGTGATCCTGCGCGATAGGTCTTGATATCCATAAATCCCAATGGCTCACGTTTCCGCGAGACGTCGCAGTTTTTCGAGGGTGTTTTCGACGGCCGTGCAAGCCTCTTGTTGCCGGTCTCTTAAAGCGAGTTCCTTCTTTCGGGCCTGCTCTTCCTTGATTTTGACCTGCATGTCCGCCGGAAAGACGCTGAAACGAATCCGAAAGACCCGGCGGTCGGTTTTCGACGTGTCGGCATAAAGGGTGCGAATTTCCTGGCGAAGCTCTTCCGCGGTCGAAAACCCGTCGGGAACGGCGTCTTCGTCGGTCAACCGCTCCAATTCGACCTGTTCGACGGAAAGAATCGAGATGTACCCGATTCCGGGAATGAAACTGCGCTGCCCCGACCGCATTTGGGGACGCTTCCAGAGTCGGATCGTCTGCGTTTTCTCCCCTCGGCGGATCGGTTCGATAAATTTTTTCTTAAACAGCAGCATCTCCGTTGCTCGCTCGAAATCTCATTGGTCGTTGAAGCAGTTTCCGACGATTTCGATACTTTCCTTCGATTCTTCGTCGCCGAAAGAAGCGACATTCGCCGGATTGATGAGCGTGACCATGGCGGGGTCCGCTTCCGCGTCTCCAGCGACAACGGCCGCTTCGGACGACGCCGGGACGGTCGGCGGTTCCAAGCGAATCAACAGGTCGCCGATCACGAATTCATCGCCGAGTTGAATCTCGACCGGTCCTTCGACAAATTCCCCCTTCAGCAATGTTCCGTTGAGCGAACCGCTGTCCCGAAGGAAGATTTTCCCCTCTTCCTCAAGCAATTCGCAATGCTTTCGGCTGACCGAAGGATGAGAAATCGTGAGACCGGCTTCCTTGCTGCGTCCGATGAAGCAGGGCAAGGTGACGATCTTGCTTCCTTTGAACTCGCCTCCGATGGAAATCGATATTTTCAGTTGCATGGTTCCTAATAGACCGAAGAAACTTTTTGATTAACTCGACCATCAAGGATACTCTTTCTTTTGCCAAGAATCAAGATGGTGGGCACGATACCCCGTCTGCTAACAAGTCCGATAACAAGTTTTCAAAAAAGGTTGTCATTTCGAACGCAGCGAAGCGAAGTGAGAAATCTCACCCCTCACGAAAAGGCAGGAAATACAAACTCAACCGGAAAGGTGAGATTTCTCCCTCCGGTCGAAATGACTGATACGGACCGAAACTTGTTAGCGGACTGTCTCCCGAGGGAGAGGGGACGGAAAAATTTCGTTTGCAAAGATTCCTTCCCGCAACTTGGACAGTACAACTATCTGTTTCAGGTGAAAGGCCATCAGGAAAAGACACACCAACAGAGGAAGCTGATCTGTGCCGACGCTCCCAAGAAGGAACCGAGCGACGCACAGGTCGCCCCAATGGGGCTCCGTCGAGGTTCGCCGCCCGAGGATGAAAAATGGGACGCCGATTTCGTTAACTTGCGACTACGCTTCCGGCAGCCATCGAAAACGGTATAATGAGTGTTTTGAGTCCAATTGTCCTGTCCCGACGAATTCGATGAACAGACGCTCTCTCTTTGGTGATCATGTGTTGCTTCTTTTGCTCTGTGCGGTACTTTACGTTCCGTTTTTGGGGGGGAGCGTTCTTTGGGATTACGACGAAGGATACTTCGGAGCGATCGCCAAGGAAATGTTCGAAAAAGGGGAATGGATCGTTCCGACATTCAGCGACCGTGAGCTCGGCGACAAACCGATCCTGATTTTCTGGGGAATGCTCGTTTCGTTTTCGATCTTCGGCGTTTCGGAGTTCGCGGTCCGTTTTCCGTCCGTGCTCTGGGGGACCGGAACGGTTCTGCTGACGTACCATCTTGCCCGGCGTCTGTTTCAGGAACGGACGATCGGACTGCGCGCGGCGTTCATTTTGGCGACGATGCTTCTTTTTGTCGTTGAAACCCGTGGGACGACCTGCGACGGAGCGATGATCTGTTGGATCACGGCGGCACTGACCGTTTACGTTTACGGATGCCGCGGATTCAGGGCCGATTTCGTCGAAACGCCGACCGATTCGCTGCGGGAACGGATCGCCCCATGGTTTCCGGACCGTTGGCCCGCCGTCGTGACGATGTACGCCTGCATGGGGGTCGCAACGCTCGCCAAAGGGCCCGCCGCTTGCGTGATGGCGACCGCCGTGATCGGATTGTTCCTCATCCTCAAAGCGTATCCCGGCCATCTCCGGGAAAACCCGCTTCACTGGTTGACCGCGTTCATCCGGGTCTGTTGGGCAATGCGGCCGCTGACCGCCGTTGCGACTATTTTCGTGGTCGCCGCGCCGTGGTTCCTCGCCGTCGGCTACAAAACCGATTGGGAATGGACCACGATGTTTTTCGTCGAGCATAATTTCAACCGCTCGATTGCGCCGATCCGCTCCCACAAAGGTTTTCCCTTCTTTTATTCGATCACATCGTTGTTCGGAACATTTCCCTGGTCGCTCTTCCTGCTGCCGTGGTTGATCGACCTCGGCCGACGGGTTTGGCGGGGCGTCGGGCCGAAAAACGGGTTCCTGTTCGCCATTTGCTGGATCGTGTTCTTCTATGTGTTCTTTGCGTTCGTCAGCACGAAATTGATGCATTACGTCGCCCCGGCGTATCCGGCGTTGGCGATGCTCGTCGGTTCATATCTTTTCCATTGGCGGCGGGGAGAAGAACTCACGGAAAAATTTTGGACGCCGGTCATTTTCGTCAACCAGATCATCCTCGGAATCATTTTGATCGTCGTGCTGCCGCCGCTTCTGTCGAAGTATTTTCCCGGCGAACACTTGATCGGCGTCATGATCGGACTCCTGCCGCTCTTGGTCGGTGTTGCCGGAATCGTCCTTTATCGGAACGGCAATCGCCAAACGCTGGAACGGCTTCATGGGCTCTTCGCGGTGCTTTTCGTCGTGCTCCTGTTTCAATGGGGAGCGACGACCGTTTCCAAACACGCCGCTCACGACGACGTGTTTTTCAAGCCGGTCGCCGATTCCGTCGACGCCGAAGGAAAGACGATTCCGCCGTTGATTCTCTGTGTCGGCCAGGAAGCGCCGAGTTGGATTTATTATTCCAACCGTCCGTTCCGTTCCGTCGGCGTCGATTTTTTCAACCTGTGGGTCGGCTCCGGAACGCCGCCGGCAGAAATTTTCGCACAACTACGTCGGCGTCTCGAAGAAAAGGAGCGAACGAAGTCGAAATACTTCGCCGGGGCGGACGACCGGTTTTTGCGGGAGGGACGACTTTATGTCGTGGTCGACGAACCGAATTATGAGCAATACGTCAAACCGATCCTCGGCGGAGGCCTCAAAGAAGTTTCGCGGATGCACCGTTTTATGAAGAAAAACGATCAACTGCTGTTGGAATGGGTGCCGTAATGGGGTACAAAAGAAGCCCGGAAAGCCGTGCCTGACGCCGGTGCGGTTGGAACTGTCGGAGACGTTTTTTCACGATCGCAACATGATCACCGTTGCCCATTATCTCGATTTGCTGCGACGAAGCGGGTTGGTCGATCCGACCAAACTCGACGAAACGCTTGCGCAGATCGAATCGGAGGCAACGGAACAGCAGCTCGACGACGTCGAATACGTTTCCGGCCAGATGATCGCCCGCTATCTGATCACCGCCTGGCACGCCCGGCAACTGCTCAAGGGACGGTACAAGGGGTTTTTTCTCCGCCAGTACAGGATTCTCGGACACCTCGGCACCGGCGGGATGAGCAGCGTTTATCTCGGCGAACACACGCTGATGCAGCGCCGGGTTGCGATCAAGGTTCTTCCCCGCAAGCGGCTCGCCAAGTCGATCTATCTCGAACGGTTCATTCGGGAAGCGCAGGCGATTGCGCAACTCGACCATCCGAACATCGTTCGGGCTTACGACATCGACCACGAAGGGGACCTCCATTACATCGTGATGGAGTATTTCAACGGTGAGAACCTTCAAAAGCTGGTCGAAAAAGAAGGTAAGCTCCCATTTGCGCGGGTTGTCAACATTTTGCGGCAAACCGCCGACGCCTTGGCCCATGCTCACGATGTCGGCGTGATTCATCGGGACGTGAAACCGAGCAACATTCTCGTCAACGAACAGGGGGAGGCGAAAATCCTCGACCTCGGCTTGGCGCTGCTCGACGAGAAACTGTTCGAAGGTCGCATCACGCACATTGCCGAGGACACGATTCTCGGAACGGCTGATTATCTCGCCCCGGAACAGGCGATCGACAGCCATCACGTCGACGCCCGCGCCGATATTTACGGACTCGGCGGCGTTCTTTACTTCTGCTTGACGGGGCACCCGCCGTTCCCGGAAGGGTCCGTCTCGAAACGGCTTCTCGCCCATCAGCAGAAGGAACCGCCGAGCATTCGGATCGACCGCCCCGATACACCGGACGATCTCGTCAATCTCTGCAAAAAGATGATGCAGAAACGTCCGGAAGACCGGCACCAAACCGCGGCGGACGTCGCCCATGATCTCGAAATGTGGTTGATCGAGCATGGTTACGCCGAGCCGTCCGACCTGTCGGTTTCGTCGATTCATCTTCTTTCACGGCACCACGAACAATCGTCGCCGCTCTCCCGTTCGGCGACGGTCAAGGCGTTCCAACAAGGGAAGTTGCTCCAACTGCTGCACCAGATGGATGTCCAGGAATCGCAGCGGAGCGACGCCGGGGTCGGTGCAAGTGAGTCGGATTTCGCGATTCTCGGCGGCGAAGTCAAGATCGACCTGCTCGATTCGACAGCCGGTTCGAGCATTATTTCGAAATCCGGTGCCGGGGTTCGGCCCTTGGTGCCCGCAACGCCGCCGGGTGAATTCGACGATCCGATGCTCCATGCGCTCAACGAAATCGAACGGGAACGGTCGCTCGTCCGGCGTGAAGCGGCGAAAAAGAACCCGGCGATGGCGACGCCGAGATCGGCGAATGCACCCCGGCAACCGGCGCCGGTCGCGGAGAAAACCGTCAAGCCGGTCGCGCCGATCCTGCCGTGGTACCGCCAGGTTCCCGTCTGGTTTTGGACGCTCTTTCTCTCCGGTTATGCCGCCGCGATTTTTTTGGCGGGAATCCTCTTCACGTTGCTGGTCCTCATGTCCACCGGTGCGAAAGGATGACGTCGGCCGCCTCGTTTTTCTCGTCGACGTAGAGCTTATGGGAACGGATGTACGAGGCGACGCTCCGTGGAACCTGGAATCGAACGCTCCCCCCCGCCGCAACAGTTGCTCGAATCGACGTCGACGAGATGTCGATCTGCGGCATCTGGAGCGCCGATCGACGGATCGTTTCGTAGAGCTCTTGCGAAATGATTCCGGAAAGTCCTTCGTAATACGGCAGCGTCGTTCCCGGACGGCAGGCGACCAGCGGCGTTGCGAGTCGGCAGACTTCGTCCGCTTCCCGCCAGTTCGGCAAGTCGTTGAACATGTCGGCGCCGACGATCAAAAACAGGTCCGGATACGTCAGCGTGAACGCTTTCTTGAAATACCGTAACGTTTCCACGGTGAAGCTCGGCTCCTTCCGATCGATTTCGTAACGGCTGACCAGGAACTCATCGCAACCGAGAATCGCCGACTCGACCATTTGGAAGCGATCCTCGGCGGAAGCGTGATAGCCCCCTTTGCCGCCTCGATGCGGTGAGACGCCGGTCGGTACGAAAATGAGGCGATCCAATTCCGCCTGCCGGAGCGCGGTTTCCGCCAGCAACAGGTGTCCCAGGTGGATCGGATCGAACGCTCCGCCGTAAATTCCGTAACGCATGGGATTTTACTCCTCGATATCAGGCGGTTGCAGTGCTTCGCGGATGAGCCGCTTTTCCGTTTCGATTTCGACGAACCAGCGACCGGATTCTTCCATGCCCGACAATTGATCGAGCACGGCAACCGCTTCGGCGAACCGTTGGGTGTGTCGGTACAGTGTCGCTTTCAGGAGCGTCGCCTCGATATCCCGCGGATTCGACTTGAGCAATGCGGCGAGAGCGGTTTCCGTTTCGAGCCAATGTCCCTGGAGATACGATTTCACCGCTTCGCCGAACTTGTTACCGCTTGCGTCGGAGTTTCGTTCGTCTTCCAGGTGCCGGCGTTTCGTCCCTGCAACGAGTCCGAGCACGATCCAGACGACGACCAATCCGCCGAGAAATCCGTTGCGCTGCATCGGCGTCAGGAACGCCGTCCAGTAGAAATTCAGTACGATAAAAAGGTCGAGAACCAGCGCGAACGCCAGCGCGACGATGAGAAACGTCCATCGTCCGTACCGTGCGAGTCCGTCGTAACCCGGCCAAAAAGAGAGCATATGAAACGAACTACGTTTTACTGAAACACTCGCGTGCTTTCTTCTTTGGTGATCGGCGCCCGAAGTTCGTCGGACTGGACCTTCACGCTGATGCGGTGGTCGCCGTCGGAAACGCATTTCGCGGTGACACGGTAGACCTTTTCCCCTTTCGATTCCAGTTGCGGAAGCGATTCGAAGGTCACGATCCCGCCGTTCGCCTGGAACCGGACCGGTCCTTCGGCGTTGACGAAGTTCATTCCCTCGGAAAGGTTTGCCGTCACGGTAACATTACTGGACGCTTTCGTGCCGCGGTTCGAAACACGAATTTCGTACACCGTATCACGACCGACTTCGATCAGGTTCGAAAGGCAGGCGACTTCGAACGACAACGCCGCCAAACCGTCGACGGTCAGCGATTGCGTGACTTCTTTCTTCAAACCGCTCTCGCCGTTGCCGGAGAAGCGGATCGAGTGTTCTCCCGCCTTGAGCGGCAGGACGACCAATTCGATTTCGCCGGATTCCTCGGCCGGGAGCTCTTCGAGCGCCCAGTGGACGGTGTGCGTCGACTTTTCGTACACGCCGCTCTGGTTCGTGCTGACGAACTGCAACGCCGTCGGGAGATAAACGACGAGATCGACGTTCTTCGCCGCCGCGGAGCCCGGATTCGAAACGACGAGACGGTATCCTGCCTTCCGTTCGAGGAACCGTTGTTTCGGACCGACGACTTCAAGATTCAGCATCGGCGAAACGGCGCGGATCATGGTTTTTTCTTCGACCGACAAATTCCCGTTCGCCTTGACGATCAAATGGTTCACGAGCGAACCGGATCCGGTGCAAGTCAACGGCAACGTCAGGCGTTTTGATTCCTTCGGTTTGAGCGTGTCGACGTTCTTGTTGACGAGCACTTTACCGTCTTTGTGGTAGAGCCCGTCCGGAACGTGTTCTTCGAGAACAACGCCGGTCGCAGTTGCCGAACCGGGATTCGAGATCGTGATTTCGAGATTCGCGACCTGACCGAGCTGGACTTCCGACGGCGCTTTGACGTCGACGTGGAGCATCGGCCGCGTCACGGTAATTCGGGCGGACGCCTCGGCGGTGTATCCGACGGACGCAACACTGCCGATCTCCCCTTCACGGAACGGAATAACGCGCATTTCGATGGCGACTTGCTCACCGCCGGTCAGGTTGCCGAGCGTCCAGACGATTTCGCCGCTGGCGGTCATCGAGCCTTCCGGCGAGGTTGAAACCAAGCGGGTTCCCTGCGGAACGCGGTCCCGGAGAACGATATCCTTCGCGGCGGAGCGGCCGCTGTTCTTGAGAATCGTCTTGATCGTCGTCGGTTGATCGACCACGATTTCCGCGGGAAGAATCTTTTCGATCGTAATATGGGGGGTCTGGGCTCCTTCCAACGCAGACGGTCCGGGGGTTCCGGTTCCTTCGATACTGTCGGTGGAAGTCTGAAGCGGTGCTTTTCTCGCGGCGGCATTACTGGCGACCGGCGGATTTTCCACGGAACGTCCGTAAGTCGGCGATCCGTTTTGGCGCGGGGGCGGAACCGGGGACATTGCCGGCAGGTCGAGTTGCAACGGTTCCGGTTGTGGTTTCGCGGTTGTGGGAGGAACGGCAGCACTCAGTGCGTCCGCAAATGGATCGGCGTTGACGGGCGTCGTCGATCCGTTGGGCCCGCGCACTGAATGTTCCGGAGTCGACTCGATCGAACTATTGCGCGGTGTAAGCAGGTTTTCCGTCGGTTGCGGCGCCGGAACAGTCGGATTTTTGGTCGGAAGCGGTTTCGGCGGCGCAATCGGCGGGAACCCGAAATCGTCCTGAGGAGCGGCGGGTTGCGCTGTTTTGGCCGGGGCTGAACTGGGCGTGGAGGGCAAATCGCCGAATCCTTGAATCGGCGACGAGTTCGGCGACGGCGGCGCGGGGAAATCGAACGGCGACGGTGAAGTTCCACCGGCAAGCTGAACATTTCCCGAGGCTGCTGCTTGGTGATTGATCGGTTGCGGCGTCTCGTCGTCCGAACGGAGCGGATTGGCGGGAATCTGCTGCACCGCCGCCGGTCGGAGTTGGTTGGGCGTCTTCGTCGGATTTTGCCCTAAAATCAGGGCTTCATTTCCCCCATTTTGCCGGTTCTCCTCGCCCCGTTTGGGTAACGGTTGCGGTACATTTCCGCTCGCCAACGTAATCGGCTGCGGCGCCGATGGAATTTCGAACGGATCGGCAGGAAGGGGCGCCGAATCGTCGGGTTGAGCGGCGTGCGCTTGCTGGCTGGGCACGAAAAAGTCGCCGGGATTCTGTTGGGAGCAGAACCAGGTTCCGACGCTACCGCCGATGAGAAGGAGAGCGCCTGCAATGGCAAGTGTCGAATGTCTCATTGTTCGAAATCCGAAATCGTCCTTGAAAGGGTGAACCGTTTTGAGCGGATGATTAAAGGTGAATCGAGCTTGGACCACGGTTTTGCATGGTCCGCGATGTTTTGAACTCCGCTCCGTTCACTCTTCTTCCCACCACAATAACAGTTCCGGAAATGTCATCCTGACGAGCGAACCCGGAATCAGGCGACCCCGGACATACGCTTGGTGGGGAAGGATACACGATTTCGACAGATCGGAAAAGACCAATTTTCGAAGAATTGTGCTCAATGCGGCAACATTGTTTCGGTTCGTCATCCCCGCGCAGGCGGGGACCCAGACGAAAAGGCCAACATTCCGTTTGCATCCGTGAACAACGGGTGCAAGAGCCCATGAAAAATGAATCTCTGGGTCCCGCCTGCGCGGGGCTGATGGCGTTTCTTCAATTTTTATGAAGCAAATTGCACAATGCGCAAAATGCGCAAGGTGAGACGTTCGGTAAAATCGATTGGAGCGGTTGTACATGGAATACCGATAATTCCGATAAGTTTCAATGGAATATCAGACGTGGTTCGAGTCGGCACGAACCACGAACCACGAACCACGAACCACGATGCTGCTGTTCGACTCCCTCCACATGGCGGCGAATGCGATGAATGCCAGTCAAATCGGCATGCAGGTCGCCGGCCAGAACTTGAACAACGCGAACACGCCCGGTTACATTCGGGAGCAGCTCGTGTTGGAGACGTCGACACCGCGCAAGCTCGGCAATGGAACGGTTCTCGGAACCGGAGTGCAGGTCCAAGGGGTCGTGCAGGTGCTCGACCGTTTTCTCGAAGAACGGGTTCGATCCGCGACCAGCGATCTTTACGGCTCCGCGATGCAGGAAAAGTATTACACGGAACTCGAAACGATGCTCAACGAGTTGACCGAGTACGACTTGAGCACGTCGATCGACGAATTTTTCAACTCGATCGACAACGTGCTGAACCAGCCGGAGAACACGTCGTTCCGCGAGATGGCCGCCACGCAGGGGGAGAAGCTCACGCAGGATATCAACAAAATCGCAACGTCGATCATCACGCGGCAGCTTGAGATCAACGAGGATGTCCTGAAAACGGCGGACGATATCAACCGTCTGACGAAAGAAATCGACGAACTGAACAAGGATATCGTTCGGATCGAAGCGGGACGGAGCTTGGGAACCCAAGCGCTCGGCTTGCGTGACCGGCGGGAAGCGGCGTTGGAGGAGCTTTCCCAGATTATCAACATCAAGTCGACGGAAGACGAGTCCGGTGCGGTGACGCTTTATTGCGGTTCCGACATTCTCGTTGCCAACGGAATCCGGTACGAAGTCGACGTTCGGGACGGCGGAATCACGCAGAACGGCGTCATCAAAACGGAATTATTCGTCAAGCACACCGGCAACCGGCTCGACGTTCGGAGCGGTGCGCTCTACGGAATGTACGAGGGACGCGACACGATTTACGGCGGATACGCCGATCAATTGGATAATTTCACCTATCAGCTCGTCTCGAAGTTCAATGCGATGTACACGTCCGGCCAAGGGCTCACCGGGTACACCGAGTTGACGGCGCTGACCGAAATCAGCGACTCGACTCAACCGCTGAACGCCGAGAACCTGCCGTTCGCCATCGAGAACGGTGGTTTTACCATTCAGGTTTACAACAAACAGACGAAAGTCACGGTCGACCATTTTATTCCGATCCAGGTCGAGCCGCTTCCGACGGTCGATCCGTTTTCGCTGAATCCGCCGCCGAAAGCGAACGGCACGACGCTCGAAGACATTCGTAAGGCGATCAGCGATATCGACGGACTTACGGCGTCGATCAATTCCAGCGGTCAGCTCCAGATCAAGTCGGAAGGTGGCAATATCGAATTTGCGTTTGGGCCGGACAGTTTGGGCTCGAACGACAGCAGCGGCGTGTTGGCGGCGCTGGGCATCAACACGTTTTTCACCGGCAATCGGGCCGCAACCGTCAATATCAACCCAACCGTGCTGAGTGATTCGAGCAAGTTCGCGGCGAGTCTCGGCGGCGTCGGACACGATTCCGACAACGGCGTGCGGCTTGCCGGAATGGTCACGGCCCAGGAACCCGATTTAGGCAACCGTTCCATTGTCGAATACTACCGCGGTATTGTCAGCGAAACGATGCTTGCCGCCGGAACCGTCAAGGCGACTGCCGCGTCGAACTCCCTGTACCAGGATTCGCTCGTCACGCAACGGGATGCGATTCGCGGCGTCAACATCGACGAGGAAACGATCGCGATGATGACGTACCAACGCATGTTTCAAGCCAATTCCAAATTCGTCAGCATGATCGACGAAATGCTGAGAACACTCATCAATATGTAAGTTTAAGGTAGGTTGCCGACCGCCGGGCGGCAACGTCCGGTACTCCGGACCTGCCCCTGATTCCTGTGCGGAGTACCGCACGCGGTCGCCCGGCGGTCGACCGCCTACCTGCTCAACTCTTCGTTATCCTATGGCCATCGTACCGCTCGGATATAGTCGTGTCAGCGTACCGTTCCAGACCAACCGCTCGTTGGCGAACCTTCACAGTACGCAGGCGCAGATGTCGAAATACGAAGAGCAGATGATGACCGAGTTGCAATACCGACTCGGCAGCGACTCGCCGTACAATGCGTCGACGACGCTTTCCGTTCAGGCGCAAATCGAGCGCAAGGCGCAGAACGCTTCGAACATCAAGTCGACGCAGTCGTTTCTCGCGGCGACCGACTCGACGCTTTCGCAGATCAACAACCTGACCGACGAAGCGCGGGCGATGGGATCGGAAGCGATCAATACGATCACCAGCGACACGCAGCGGAACGCGCTGGCGCAGACCGTAAAGCAGACGATCCAGCAGATTTACGATTTCGGCAACTACTCGTTCGAAGGGCGTTACGTTTTTTCCGGATCGACCACCGGCGTGAAAACGCTCGGCTGGGGGAACGAAGAATACGGCTTCGATTCGTACACGATCGTCTATTCCGGTACGGAATCGAACGTCTTTTCTTGGAGCGACACCGATCTGTTGTCGCAAACGAACATGAACGGCGCCGACGTCTTCGGCGCAATTTCCGATCCGGTGCACGGCAACGTCGACGTCAATCCGGCGATCAACGAGAACTCATTGCTCCGCGACCTCAACAACGGCAAGGGGGTCGAAAAAGGGTCGATCCGATTGTCGTGTACCCTTGACGGCAAGACGTCGACGTTCGACGTCGATTTGAGTCGCTGCGCAACCTTGGCCGACGTCAAGCGGACGCTCGAACATCTTGGGAACCCGAATTTTACGCTCCAGGTCGACCTGACGCAAAACGGGTTGGACATTTCGCTCCCCGCCGGGTCGGTCGGATCGGTTTCCATTTCCGAGTTCGGCAAGGGGCGCGTCGCCGACCAGTTGGGGATCTTGACGAAGCAGCCGATCACGGAAGCCAAACCGCTCCATGGGAAAGATCTCAATCCGGTCTTGACGTCGACGACGTCGCTGAACCACCTCCTCGGTTTCAACGCCAACACGACGCTTCGTTTCGCCGGTTCGAACAACGATATTCAGATCAAAGCGAACGTCAACGGAACGACGGTTGCGTATCCCGGCCCGGACGACGTCTTCGAATTGAACGGCGTTTCCGTGGCGATGCAATCGGACACGAACCTTCTGCCCGGCGAGGAATGGGCAAGTTTCGACGCGGAGACCCGACAGATTCTCGTTCATATTCATCCGGACAGTTCGACGGCGAACGACATCATCACGGCGATCAACAGAGCTTCGGGGGACGGTTCAATTCCGCCGTTCACCGCGGCCCTGAGCACGACCGACCAGGATCGTTCCGACGTCGCCGGAACGGGACTCGTTCCCCTCCTGCCGGGACGCGCCGTTGTTTTCGGGACGACAACCGGCGGAACCGGCGAACAGCTCGACATGACCGGCTTGCAAATCCAAAACGGCGGCAAAACCATGACGGTTTCGTTCGAGGGGTGCCAAACGGTCGGCGACTTCCTTGCGGTCTTGAACGATCCGCAATACGGTCTTTCGGCAACCATTAACGACACGAAAACCGGCTTCGACGTTCGGACGCGGGTCAGCGGCACCGATTTCATGATCGGCGAAAACGGCGGCATCACGGCGTCGCAGCTCGGCATTCGAACGCTCGATTTGTCGACGCCGCTTTCGGAGCTCGATTACGGACGCGGTGTCAACGATTACGAGGGACCGGGAATCAACGCAACCGCGACGTATGCCGGGGTTGCGCCGAACAGTTCGCTCAAGTTCACCGCCCGCAACGAAGGGGAAGCGTGGAACGATTACGTCATCAATTTCGTACCGACCAACGATCCGCAGGGGAAAGTCGTCGTCTCCATGGACGAAGACGCCAAGACGATCACGATCGGAATCAACCCCGGCGTCACGACGGCGTGCGATGTCGTTGCGGCGTTCAACGAACAGCCGGGTCCGAAACAGTATTTCGACATCGAGCTCGACCAAACGGACTTGAACACCGGCGCCGGCGTCGTTTACGACGGATTCACGACCACCGCCGACGGCGAGGACGGCGGCATCGACTTCACGATCACCCGCAACGACGGCACGAAGTTGAAGATCGACATTCACAACGCGATTCCGTCCGATCCGAACAAAGCGACGACCATTGAGGATATTCTTCGGATCATCAACGAATGTCCGCCGAACGACACGGATCATCTTCTCGAAGCGAGGCTTGCGGCCGATGGAAACGGAATCGAGCTGATCGACAACAGTTTCGGCAATTCCGTAACACGGGTCGATCGGGCGAAACTCTCGACGGCGGCGATCGAGCTCGGCTTGGTGAATCAGGGGGAGGAATACCGCGTCAAGACGACCGTTGGAACGCAGGCGAGCGCAACGATTACTTCGGTCGACGCCGACGGGAATCAGGTTCCGAACTCGTCGCTCTTGGTCATCGCCAAGAACGTCGGGGAATACGCCAACGACGTCAAGGTCGAGATTGCCGAATCAACGACCGGCGAGGCGTCGTTCCAATGGGACGCGCAGTCGAAAACGATGCGGTTCTCGGTGCTGCCGGGGACGACGGCGGAGGGAATCGTCGAACTTTTCGACCAAAACGCTTCGGAAACGGTACGGTCGATGTTCAGCATCCAGAACGGCGTCAACGCGGACGGCCAGCCGAGCAACGGCACGGGAGTCGTGCAGATGCAAACCGCGACGCTTTCCGGCGGCGAGAACAGCGAGTTGCTCGGCAACGATCCGAACCCGAAAGAAGCGGAATCGCTTTACACGGCGTTGATCCGATTGCAGACCGCGATGGAAAAGAACGATTCCCGTGAAATCGAGCGAGCGGCCCAAATGCTCGACACCGCCGTCAGTCGTTTGGACAATTCCCGCGCGGAAATCGGTGTCCGGCAGAACAGTCTCGACACCGTTCAGAATCGCTTGTCGGAGGAATACATTCAACACGAAGAGACGCTCAACAACGTCTTTCGGATCGACTACACGCAGGTCACGATGGACTATCTCGCCCAGCAGCTTGCGCTCCAGGCGTCGATGCAAGTCACCAGCGCGATGTTCCAGATGACGCTGTTGAATTACATTTAGCCGGTACTCCGTGAATAGAGTCCGGAGTACCGGAC
>JAVBPI010000090.1:0-20151 GCA_031549705.1 Thermoguttaceae bacterium | reverse complement strand
AGACGGTTACCGTTGACACGATGCGTCGGGGAGATGGAAATTTCATGGGGTTTCGATGTTGTACGGTATGTCATTTCGAACGAAACGCAGTGGAGTGAGAAATCTCACCGTCACGTTCGGGGAGGAAAATTTAACATCAATCAATTGGGTGTGATTTCTCCCTTCGGTCGAAATGACGAAACTATTCCTTCACTATTTCTAATATGTCGCGGATTCCCTTTTTGCCGAGGTCCAGAAGTTGGGCGAGTTCCGTTTCGGAAAACGTCGCTTCTTCACCGGTCCCCTGGATTTCGATGAACCGTCCTTTTCCGGTCATCACGAGGTTCATGTCGACTTCGGCGGCGACGTCTTCGACATAAGCCAGGTCGAGCATCGGCTCTCCGCCGACGATGCCAACGCTGACAGCGGCAACGGCGTCGACGATCGGATCGGCGGCGAGTTTCTCACGGATTGATTTTACCGCATCCAGCAGCGCAATGTAAGCTCCGGTGATGCCGAGAGTTCGGGTTCCGCCGTCCGCCTGGAGAACGTCGCAATCGAGATAAATCGTTCGGGGGCCGAGCTTTTCCAAATCGACCACGGCACGGAGCGAACGACCGATAAGTCGCTGGATTTCCGTTGCGCGACCGTCCGGCTTGTCGCCGCGCGGCGAACGGGGATTCGTGCTGCCGGGGAGCATTCGATATTCCGCGGTGAGCCAACCTTTCGTGGAATCCTTTGGCATCCAGCGGGGAAGCTCTTCGACGATGCTCGCCGTGCAGAGGAGCGTCGTCTTTCCCGCCGAAATCAGGACGCTTCCGGGGGACGCCTCCAAAAATCGGCGGCGGATGGTGATCGGTCGAAGTTCGTCGTTCGCGCGGGAATCGGTTCGCATGAATTGGGATATCGGCGTTGTGTTCAAAATGTCGAAGCGAGTATTTCGTCCATTTTACCACCAGGCGGACCGGAAACAAGGGCGAAGTATCGTTTCGTCAAAACGAGAACCCGTCGCTCGGAGTCGCATCAATCTTTTTTTCGTGGTTCTGCCAAGAGGCACCAGAAGACAATCATTACGGCGATTCCCATGACGACGTTCATGACGGTCGCCGCCATCGCGGAATTTTCCGTCCAGCCACGCATGCCGACCATACTCCAATAGACGTAGATAAAATATCCCAGAACGCAGCCGTATCCGATCACGTTCGCCCATTGAATGCTCCCACCGCGTTTGATTTGATGAACGTCCGGATCGGTTCGCCAATAAGCCGGAACGACCGCCAAAAGCCCGCAAAGATTGACGCTGCCCGGCATGAAAAGCGCGAAGGTGATCCCATTGACGATATCAATCGGAACGTTCCATTGGCTCAACGACGATTCGATGCTCCGCAGAACGGGGTGGCCGAAAATGAAAATCGAGAACAGCACCAAAAAGAACCACGCCAAGAAAAACTCCGGAGAAACCGGCGGATAAAGAGATTCCCGGTGTTCGTCTTTTTCAAGCCCCAATCGCTCAAAAACGCTTTCCCATTGGAGCCGTGTTTCGAAAGTATGGCCGACGGCGACAATAACCGGCCCTTCGGCGTAGGCCGCCCTCCCGGAATAGATTTCGTCGGTTCGAACGGATTTCGGAAAAACGATCAAAAGCGATTTACCGCCGCCGATGCCGATCAAATTATTCCGAAAGGGGACGGTCGCCCATGTTCGATCTCCGGCGAACCAGCGACAATCGGCAAGTCTCGCGGAATAGGTTCGATTGCAGAACGGATCGAACACGGAGACGATTCCACCATCGAAGTCGACCTTGCCGAATTTCCTGTGCAAATATCCGTTTTGCGTTCCGGCGAAGATCAAGCAAATCGGTGCGATAATCGCCCCGGCAATGAGCGAAAAAAGAACGGCTTCCCCCATAAACGGCCATGCGGCTGCCAGCGTCAGAGGAGACAGGACCGCGACGCCGAATATCTCCAACTGAAAAAAAATCGACCAATACGACGCCGCCGTCTTGGGGAACACCGCTTCGCTGATCGGGTCGACGCCGTTTGGCATGGACAATAATGCAAAAACGCGGAGTACCGGCTAAATGGTGTTACGACAAATGCCGTTTGAAATCCTCGTAGCCGAACTCGCGGATGATCTGGACGTCCCCACCCTTCACGTCGCTGTCGCAAGAGACGATCGAGGGGAGTTGCAGTCCGTTGAACATCGTGTTCTTGCACATCGTGTACTGCGACATGTCGGCGAAGACGACGCGGTCGCCGATCTTCAGCGGCTTTTTGAAACGGTATTCGCCGATGATGTCGCCGGAAAGGCACGTTTTGCTCCCGACGATATATTTGTAACGTCCTTCGTCCAGCGGCGTGTCGGTGTCCGTCGTTTCCAAGACGCGGCGGGCGTTCAGCATCTCCGGCGTGTACGGCATTTCGAGGACGTCCGGCATGTGCGCCGCCGCCGAGGTGTCCAAAATCACCACGTCGATGCTCGTCGGGTTCTCGATGATGTCCAAAACCGTCGCCACGAGAAATCCGGTGTTCAACACATGCGATTCGCCCGGCTCAAGAAAAACGTCGAGCTCATATTTTTTCCGGAAGTCGATGATCTGTTCGCAAAGCCCGTCGACGTCGTATCCGCGGCGCGTGATGTGGTGTCCGCCGCCGAAGTTGATCCATTTCAGTTTCGAAAAATATTTTTCGAACCGATCGACGACGACTTCCAGCGTTCGGGCAAGCACGTCGGAGCCCTGCTGGCACATCGTGTGAAAATGGAAGCCGCTGATCCCTTTCAGCGACGCTTCCTGCAGCGTCTCCATGCGGAGTCCGAACCGCGAACGGTTCGTGCACGGATTGTAAATCTCCATCTGGACTTCCGAATACTCCGGATTGATCCGATAACCGGCGTGGATCTTGTGTTCCGCTTTCTTGAGGAGCGGCTTGAAGTTTTCGAATTGGCTCGCGGAGTTGAAAACGAGGTAATCGACCATCGGGATCACCTCTTCGAGTTCCTCTTCGGAGTACGCCGGAGAGTACATGTGGATCGACTTCCCGAACTCTTCCTTGCCGAGCCGCACCTCGTTGACGCTGCTCGCGGTGATTCCTTCGAGATACGGAACCATGTCCTTGAAAACGCCCCATGTCGAAAACGCCTTGAGCGCCAACAGGATTTTACAACCGGTCCTGTTTTGCACGTCGGCGTGAACTTCCATATTCTTCCGCAGCAACGCGCGGTCAATGACGTAATACGGAGTCGGCAGTTTGACTGAAGCGTAATCGAAGGGGTGTTCCATGAAAATTAAAGGGTTGAAGGAAAATTTTACTCCGTCATCCCCGCGAAGGCGGGGACCCAGAGAGCCAATTTCAATACGCTCTTGCACACGTTATTCACGGATGCAAACGGTTGACAATCTCGTTCGTCTAGGTCCCCGCCTGCGCGGGGATGACGATACAAAAGACGCGGAGTACCGGCTAAATGGGGGAGATCAAACGTTCGTCAGTTCGCGGAAACGCAGGTCGAGGCTTTCGTCTTTCGCCTTGCCGGATGTCTTGAATTCGTCGGTGGTTCCGTCAAAAACGAGGCGGCCTTCGTTGATGAACAGGACCCGGGAGGCGACCGCTTCGACTTCCTGCAAAATGTGGGTCGAGAGAAGCACCGTCTTTTCTTTGCCGATCCGGCGGAGCGTTTCGCGAACGTCGTGAATCTGGTTCGGATCGAGTCCGGCGGTCGGTTCGTCAAGAATCAGGACTTCCGGCTCGTGGAGCAGCGCCTGAGCCATCCCGACGCGCTGCCGGAATCCTTTGGAAAGCTTGCCGATCGGTTTGCCGAACACGGTCTGCAGCGCACAGAGTTCGACCACGGCGGCAATCCGCTCCCGGAGCCGTTTTCCGGTGATTCCGCGGGCATTGCCGAAGAACTGGAGCAGCGTTCGCGGGGTCATATCGGGATAGAGCGGTCCGTTTTCCGGAAGATAGCCGAGCTTCCGCGATCCGGCGATGCGGTCGGAGCTCATGTCGTGTCCGGCGATTCGAGCCGTGCCGCGCGTTGCGGCGAGGTATCCGGTCAAAAGCTTCATCGAGGTGCTTTTTCCGGCGCCGTTCGGGCCGAGAAACGCCGCGACTTCTCCTTGGTTGATCGTGAACGAAACATGATCGATCGCCGCGAAATCACCGTAGTACTTCGTCAAGCCGACAGCTTCGATCATGGGCATGTTTGTATTTTTCTTCGTCAGATTAACGCCGTTGGTCTTGGACGTACTCATCTTTATTACCTCTTGAGCGCCGGAACCTTTCGGTTCGGGGGCTAAACGGGAAACCGCTGAAAACCACAAGTTTACCGAAAAGCAACCCGATCTTCAAGGGAGAGCGCCGAACGGGACGATCCTCATCCGTCTTGCAAAATCGCCGGGATTTGGTTTAATGGTTGAAAATTTCGCTTTTCGAACACACCCTCCCCCAAAAAATCGACCATGTCGGAGCAACACGGGCAGAACGGTCAACAACACGAACAAGCACATGGTCACGGCGGCGGCGTCCCCCCCTTGGGACTGGTTGCATTGCTGATTTTCCTGATTCTTTGCGGTTACGGAGCCATTGCGACACTGGGAATCCCGCAGAATTGGACGAAACTCGCCGTTGACGCGGAATGTCATGGAGCGTCGGAACATGCCGCCGACGTCGCCCATCCCGCGCATCCGGGACACGAACAAGCAGGAGCGGAACAAGCGGTCAAACCTCACCATCCGCCGTATTATATGGTCGCTCCGTTTGCGTTGCTTCTCCTGAGCATCGCTCTGTTACCGCTGATCCCCGCAACCGCTCATTGGTGGGAGAGCAATCTGCACCGTTTTTACGTCGCCGCCGGGCTCGGACTTATCACGCTTCTCTATTATGCCCTGTTTTGCGATTTTCCCGTCGAACGGCATTGGCCGGCCCACTCGATTGTTTCCGCGGCGGAAAACGGACGTCCTGCCGTTGCTCAAACGATCTTCATCAACGCGATCATCGGCGATTTCATTCCGTTTATTGTTCTCCTTTTCTCGCTTTTCACGATCACCGGCGGTATTCGGATCAGCGGCAACCTGAAAGCGTCGCCGTTTGTCAACTCGACGATCCTTTTCATCGGGGCGATCCTGGCGAGCTTCATCGGAACAACCGGTGCCGCGATGCTTTTGATCCGACTCCTGTTGGAAACGAACAAGGAGCGGAAATTCAAGGTCCACACCGTCGTTTTCTTCATCTTCTGCGTCTGCAACTGCGGCGGCTGTCTCACACCACTGGGGGATCCGCCGCTGTTTCTCGGATATCTGAAAGGGGTCGACTTTTTCTGGACGATGAACCTCTGGAAGGAGTGGGCGTTCGTCAACTGCATCGCGATTGTGATTTACTTCCTCTGGGACGCCCTTTGGTACTATCCGAAGGAATCGAAGGAAGACAAGAATAACGACAACAATCACCAGACCGGCTTGAAAATTTCCGGGCTCGGACTCAACCTGCCGTTGCTCCTCGGTGTCGTCGCGGCCGTCGCGCTCCTTTCGCCGACGAAGCCGGTGCTCGGAACCGAAAAGCTCGTCGAAGGCGGTTGGTATCCATGGTATTTCCTTCGGGAAGCAATCCAGCTCGGTCTTTGTATGGTTTCCTTGGCGTTCGGCAGCCGAAAGATTCGGGAAGCGAATTCGTTCAACTTCGCGGCGATCATCGAGGTTGCGGCGTTGTTTTTCGGTATTTTCATCTGCATGCAGGCGCCGCTGCAAATTCTGAACGTCGAAGGAAAGAACGTCGTCGCCCAAGCGAAGGAAAAGTTGAAACTCGAAGAGCCCGTCCTCTTTTTCTGGGCGACCGGGGCGCTCTCCTCGGTGCTCGACAATGCGCCGACTTATGTCGTGTTCTTCGAAACCGCGAAGTCGCTCTCGCCGAACTCGACAGAGGAACTCAAAGCCGACCCCCATTTCGCCGAGTTGCACAAAAAGGGGCAAATGGTTCCCGTCGGCACCGGATTTGTCGAATTCCATCTCCTTGCGGCGGTCTCACTCGGGGCGGTCTTCATGGGAGCGATGACGTACATCGGCAACGGTCCGAACTTCATGGTCAAGGCAATCGCGGAACAGTCCGGTGTCAAGATGCCGAGCTTTTTCGGATACATGGTCTACAGTTTTGTCTTCCTGCTGCCGTTGTTCATTGCGATGGTTTTCCTGTTTTTATGATCACCGTTAGCCGCGTCGGCCTCCGACGCGCTGAAAAAGGATGTTCACGATCCAATGCACGACTTGCGGAGCGAAGCTCGTTGTCAAGAGCGACGAGCTGATCGGACAAATTCTTGCCTGTCCGAAATGCGAAAGCATGGTCTTGGTCGAACAACCTCGCGAAACGTCTCCTGAACCGCCTCACGAGCCGGGACCTGTGGGCTCGATTTCCCTGCCGCCGCAAGAATCGGGACCGCCGATCCCGGCTCGTGAAACGCCGCTTCCACCGCCGTTGCCGGAGACGGGCCCCTCCGACGCCGAATTACGGTTGCGGAAAATTCTTTTCGGCGTCTTCGCTCTCCTGCTCCTCTTTTTGATCGTCGGCTTCGGTCTCCTGATCGGACGTGATCATCGTCCGGAAATGCCCCTCTTGCCGGACGAACATGTCGTTCCCGAAGAACCGAAAGTCGATCCGGCTCCCGATCCGTTCGTTCCTCGGCCGATCCCCGTCGAACCAATACAGCCGGCTGACGAACCGATGATGGAGCCGCCTCACGAGCCGGAACCTGTGGCCCCGGCGGTTCCCCAGCCCACACCGCAAGAACCGGGACCGCAGGTCCCGGCTCGTGAAGCGCCTGGTCGTGAAGAAAAAACCGAGCCGCCGCCCGAGGTCCGTTCGACGACCGACTTGCTATCCGCGATGGAAAAAAAATTGCCGGGCTTGCTCAAGCCGACCCCGGCGCTGGCGATCGACGTTCCGACGAAGTTGCGGTTGCCGCTCCTGGAATTCAAGGTCGAAAAAACGCCGTTGATCGACATCATCCGAACGCTGAGCCGTTTGACGGAAGTTCCGATGACGCTGGAGATCGACGAATTTCGCTGCCGGGGAATCTTGATCGACGCGCCGGTCTCGGGAATTTTCGGTACGAAAACCGTTGGCGAAACGATGATGGAGCTCCTGAAGCCGCTCGACCTGGAACCCGTCGTCGAAGACCGACAAGTCCTGATCGCGGTCCCCAAGGAGGAAAAGGAGAAGCTGCTCGAATTATCGCTCGATATCGCCGATCTGCTTCAAGCGGGGTTCACCGCCGACGACGTTGCGAAAATCGTCCGGCGCCTGGTCGATCCGGCAGGCTTCGGCAACGACGAACCGAACGAAAACCAGCCGGCGCTGAAAGTCGTGGGAAAGTCGCTGCTCGTCAAGCATCGTCGACGCATGCTCGACGAAACCGGACGAATATTGGAACAGCTCCGGGTATTGCGGGGTTTGCCGCAAAAAACGGAACACGTCGGCGAGGATCTGGTTCCCGAAGTGTTCGGCTGGGACGCTGTTTCCGTACCGTTAACACTCAATTATTACGAACCGGTTTTGCTGGCGGAGGTTTTCGCGCAGCTGGAATCCGTTGCGAAAATCCGCATCCTGATCGATCACCGGTCGTTAAACCGTGCCCTGAGTCCGTTTGCGACGATGAAGGGGACCGTCCAATCCGGCCAGGGAACGGTCGACATCGCGCTCGAAAAACTGCTCGCTTCCGTCGACACGGCGGCGCTCGCCTACCGGATCGTCGGCGCGAACATCTTGGAAATCACGACACGGGAAGTCTCCCGGCAACCCGACAAAATGCGCGTCTACGTTCACGTTTACAAAAAACGCGACCCGCCGAATCCGAACGCCGAGCCCCCCGACGAAATCGTTAAAACGATTCGCGCTTCGCTGGAACCGGCGTCGTGGTTTCTCCCGACCGATCCCGAAACGCTTGGTTTGGGGGACATCGTGATCGACCAACCGTCCGGTTGCCTGATCGTTCGGCAGAGCCAACCCGTCCAGCGATTGCTCCGCCGCTGGTTCGCGCAACAGCAATAATGAATTCCGTCCCCTCTCCTTGGGGAAGAGGGGAGGGTGAGGGTTCGGGATATTCGAAAAAGCGACCAAGACACCGTGAAAAAATCACCGAACCCGAATTCCAACACCCCTCACCCCGCCCCCATCTCCGAGAGAGAAGGGAAAAAATGGTTCGTTCTCGTCGGCGTCGTCCTTTACCTGATCCTGTTTTTCGTAACGCCGTTCGAACCGTATGCCGGTCTCGGTAACGGGGAGTTTCGGCGCGGAACGTTCCTGACCTATCTTCTCTTGCCCGACGAGTATTTCTCGACCTGGCTTGGCTCCTCCGGGGTCGTCTCCCTGTTCGATCGGATTCCGATTTTCATCACGTTGCTCCTTTGCCTCATGGCGGCGACCGGCGCCGGAAACGCGATGTTATCGTTACCTTTTTTCAATGAATGGAAAACCGCAACGACACGCTTCGAGTTCCGCCTTTTTTCGTGCGCCATTGGATTGAGCGTCTATTCGACGTTCTTTCTCGGTTCGGGCCTTCTCGGCGTTGCGAACAGTTCATCGGTCGCTTGGACGGCGACGCTTCTCGGCGTCCTCGGATTTCTCGCGTCGGAAATCATCGAATTCAACAGAGCCCGAAATGTCCGCGAGGGATCGGACGCTCAACCCTTGCTGACGTTGCTCGGAATTCCGGCGACCATTCTGCTGCTTCTCGGCGGAATGATTCCCTCGACGGATTACGATGTTTTATCGTACCATTTGGCCGCTGCGCGGGATTTCGCGACATCGGGCCGGATCGGATTTCAAGAGCACAACGTCTACGCCAACATGCCGTTCGGGGCGGAAATGTTCGCTGTTTGGGGAATCGCGCTTTTCCGCAACGGATTTTATGGCGCCATGGTCGGGAAAACCTTGATTTCGGCGACGGCGTTGCTAACCGGTTTCGGGCTTTATTGTTTCGGAAAACGGTTCTTCACGGAGCGGACCGGGATTCTTGCGGCGATTCTTTATATCGGTACGCCGTGGATCATTTACGTTTCGACGGCGGGATTAATCGACGGCGTCGTCGGCATGTATGCCTTTTTTGGAATTTATGCACTGTTTTTGACAAGAGGAGCTCCGGAACCCGCGGTTCGCGGGCTCAGCGGGATGATGCTTGTCGGATTCCTCGCCGGGAGCGCTGCCGCATGCAAATACCCGGCGATGCTTTTCGTCGTACTGCCGCTCGGTGTTGCGGCGTTACTCGGAAAAAGCGCCGGAACCTGCGGTTCGCGGGCCAAAGCGGGGATGATTTTTTTTGCCGGCGTGATTGTCGCTTGCGGAGGTTGGTATATCAAGAATTATTGTTTCACCGGAAATCCCGTTTATCCGCTCTGTTTTTCCGTGTTCGGCGACTCGACGGGAACATGGACGCCGGAAGTCGACGCCCGGTGGAATCGGATTCATTCACCGCACGATTTTTCGGCGGCGACGTTTTTCGCCGACGTGATTCGTGTTGCGCTGACGAGTCCATGGATCGCTCCGCTGACGATTCCATTCGCGGTTTCTCTTTTCGTTACAAGACGGCATGGGGACGACAAGCGTCTTTTGTACGTTTTGCTCGGCTGGACGTTTTTCGTTTGGGTTTGCTGGTGGTTCCTGACGCATCGGATCGACCGGTTTTGGATTCCGGTGCTTCCCGTGTTGACGCTCCTCGCGGCGATCGGAATCGACCGTTGTTTCGGGAAAAGTCCGCCGATGTTTTTGTACGGATTGATCGGCTTGAACGTCGTTTTCACGTTCATCGTCGGCGGCGCGGCGGCCCCGGGGAAACTGAATCACTATGTCGCGCCGCTGGAATCGATTCGCCGGGACCCGGCCGTCACGTCGCCGTGGTCCGTGTGGTTCAATGCGCACCCGCCGGAATCGGGACGGAAAATTCTTCTCGTCGGCGAAGCGAAGGCGTTTCCGTACGATGTTCCGGTCGAATACTCGACCTGTTTCAACGCCGTTTCGTTGGAACATTTGCGTGAACGGAATATCGCTTTCGTTCTCGTCGATTGGAGCGAGATCGGCCGATTCCGCAGTCCGGGAAATTACGGGTTCCCGTCCAATATTCAACCGGACGTTTTCGATAAACTGGTCGCCGACGGCGTTCTTGAACGATATTGCCCCACGGAGGAACTCGCGCAATCGGGAACCGTCGTTTATTCGGTACGATAATGATTACTCGCGGGGAGCCCAGTTGCGTTCGGCACCGTCGCGGCTTGAACTGCCGTCCGGGTTTTTCTCGAACCACGTCGTCGGATTCATCCGCTGCATCATCGTCGGCTTCGGTTTTTCGGCGACGATATTCTTCTCGGCCAACTCGTCGTCGTTCAACTGCCGCCGGTAAACACGGTTGTAGTCCGGCAGACTGTCGACTTCCAAACGACACGTCAGTGTTTGCGATTGTTGCGCCAAGTGCAACATCTGTACGACGTCGGGATACGTTCCGCCCAATTCGACGATCGCCCGAATAATCGAGTCGAGTTTATCCGTAACGGTCCGTTTTTCGTCCACGCCCCGGGCACCGGAAAACTTGCTGACGATGACGGTCCCCGGATTGTTTCCGTTGACGAAAATGAACGGTCCCGCATCGAGGGCGAACGGCGTCTTGAGGCGAATATCCGTCCCGAAAAGAACGACTTCCGGTCGTCGCGAATTCGAAACGTGAACGAACGGCGGCCCGTTGGTGGCGACGCCGTGATAGCTGAATTGGTTTCCAAGGTTTTCCCCCCGGATCACCCGATCATACGGGTTCCGTTGAAAGAGAGCGTTGAACGCTCCGTACCGCGTTTCGACACTGGAGACGTTCAGCAATTCGCGGAGGCAGCTTTCCGACTCGATATCGTTCGTCAGAATTCTCAGCGCGCCGAGCGCATAAACACGGAAGGCCGGCTCGTCCCTCGCCAGGTCCGCAAGGACTTTCGAGGCGGAGGTATCGCCGAGAAAAGCGAGCGACGTCGCGGCATGGAACCGAACTTCGCTGTTGCGGCTGTTCAAGACGCTCTTGAGCGTTTCCACGGCCGGTTTGCCGATCGCTTCAAGTTGGAACGCCGCGTTCTGCGCTTTGGCGGGGTCGAGCAATTCCAATTTCAGTCGTGCCATCCGTTCGATCTGCTGTACCTGGTTTTCGTAACACCCGATCGACTGGATGACTTTGATGTACCGCGAGATGTCTTTTTTGTACGCCGGATGAATTTCCAACTCGATGAGGACGTCCGTCTTTGCCGTCGCGATGCCTCGTTTTTGCGTGCCGTTCCGATAAAACCGATGGTTGATTTCCTTGGCGATCCGATCGGTGATGAACGCCGACTCGTACCCGGATTTCATCGTCAGGAGCAGTTTTCTCGAATCCTTGGCCCGGGCGCCGCCGAGAATCGTGCCGCGTTTCAGATTGGCCGGTCGATTCGTTTCCGTGGCGAGCGGATCGACCATGATCGGCCCTTCGGCGTAGGCGAGTGCAAACCCTTCTTTGATGTTTCCGCCGAACGCCATCATTTCCTGCATCGAGGATCGCGTCAACCACCCGCCGCGCAGGCTTCGGACTTCGCTTTGATCCGGGACCATGATTTCGATGTCGAAGACGTCGTTTTCCTGGCATCCCGGCGGAATTTTTCCATAAATTTCAACGACGGCGGAGCTGGGATCCGCGAGAAGCGATTTGACATTCCGTTCGCCCCGCTTCAGCATTTCATCGTACAAATACTGACGCTGCGGCGAATTGACGTCGTCGGCCCCGGTATCCGGAAGCCCACGAACGAGTCCGACGCCGCGAATTTCAACGTAATGATTGTTGCCGATGTTCGTGTAATCGCCGACCAACATCGTTTTTCCTTTTTCGGCGTCCGCCGCGATTTGGCCGGGAATCTTCTCGTCTTTTTTCCCCCATTTCATGTTCGAGCAACCGATCAGCAGCGGCAAACCGATCAGCGCAACAACAAAAAGCGACACGAAAAGAATTCGTCCGGGCAAGAAAGGGGACCGTTGCATGGCGTTGGATTCCGAAGTCGAAAAACGGATTGACGGAACAGGGTGGTCGCGAATCCTATGAAAACCAGGGCAACGAGTCAAGGGGAAAATATTGAGTCGAACCGTCCCCCGTATCGGCCGGGGCAACGAGTTGAGGTTTTTCCTCTTGACCGTTTTGCGGGAAATCGGCACAATTCGCGTTCCGGCGCCGGCGCGGAAGTATTACGTGAATTTTGTGCGGAAGTCAGACATCTTATGAAAACGATCAATCGATACATTCTCGGAGAACTGCTGAAGACGTTCATCTTCTCCCTGATTCTGATGACATCGCTGTTGATCATCGTCGGCTTGCTGCAACAAATGCTGATGAAAAGCGTGCCGTTGGAAAAGATCGTTTTCCTGATTCCTTATGTCACGGTTGAAATGTCACGGATTTCGCTTCCGATGACGCTGTTGCTCGCGGTGACGACCTTTTTTGCGAGGATGTCGGGGTCCAACGAAATCGTCGCCTTGAAATCGCTCGGCATTCCGCCGTGGAAGATTCTTTGGCCGGTCATGTTTCTCGGATTTCTCGTCAGTCTTCTCTCCGTTTGGCTGAACGACCTCGCCGTCACTTGGGGTCGACCGGGCGTTGCGATGATTATTTTCCACGCCTCCGAAGACATTGTTCTCAACGAGTTGAAGAAAAACCGGACGTTTTCGACTCGGGATGGAAAGTTGACGATCATGGTCAACTCCGTCGAAAACCGACGGCTCATTTCGCCGACCATCACGTTGAAAGACCCGCCGACGACGATCAACGCCCGCTTCGCCCAATTGAAAATCGACTTTGTCGCTTCGGAGTTTTCCATCGAACTGACGGGAATGAAAGCCGAAGGGAATAAGGGATCGATCGTTTCGGAATATCGACTGTTTCAAATTCCCCTGGACAATGTTCTCAATACCGCCGACATCGCTCGAGGTCCCTCCGAAACCGGCATGCATGAAATTCCTTTCCTGTTGGCGAAAGAACGGGAAAAAATCGAATGCCTCGAACGCCGGACCGCCACACGGAAAGCGTTCGCCGCGGTTCTTGGAAATCTGTCCGAATGGGGAGGAGCCGAAGTCGAACGAATCAATACCGACACCACGTCAACCGAACACCTTATCACCCGGTATCAAGTCGAATCGCCGCGACGTTGGTCCGCCGGATTCAGTTGTTTCTTTTTCATTTGGCTCGGCGCTCCCTTGGCCATTTGGATGAAAAAAAGCGACATTTTCGCGAGTTTTTTCGCCTGTTTCGTTCCCATTCTGCTCTTTTATTATCCGTTGTTTATCTTGGGCCTCCAGGAAGCCAAAGGAGGCGATCTTCCCCCCAGCGCCGTCTGGCTCGGAAACATCGCCTTGGGAATCGCCGGAATCTGGTTCCTCCGACGCATCCATCGGTATTAGGAAAGGCGTTGGGAGGCAGGTGTTAGGAAGGAATTCTTAACGTCGCGCAGCGACGTTCCTAACTCCTAACTCCTAACTCCTAACTCCTAACTCCTAACTCCTAACTCCTAACTCCTAACTCCTAACTCCTAACTCCTAACTCCTAACTCCTAACTCCTAACTCCTAACTCCCTTCACTTTTTTTCCGATAATTTTCAAAAAAAGATGTTTAAGCTGGGTCGATTTTACCGATGGTTCCGTTAGTAAGCGTTTTACCGTCGACTTGTCGGAAACCATCCGCGACCATCGGAAAGCGGAAACACCGACGGAGCCTGAACAACGACATTTTTCGATAACGATACCGTGACTGTTCGAACCCTGAAAAAACAATCGATTCTGTGGCAATGCCGGCCCTTGGTCCTCGGCTTGTTGCTGTTGGGTCGAATCGACGGCTTCGCCCAGGACGGAAACGTCTCCTTCGCACCGCCGTCGCCCCAATGGAACGCCGATGAACCGTCCGCGACATTTGTCGTGCGGAAAGTCGCGGAACCGACGGATATCCAATTGTTCTCCTCCGGCGAACAAACGCCGGTCGCGTCCTCGTATCCACCGATTCCGATCCAGCAACCGTATGCCCATGTCGATCACGGATTGAACCGCGCGGTCCCGAGCAATTCCGCATCCCGACAGAATTTACCGCCGGGCGCGCATTCGACGTATTCGTTCGATTCCCGTGAATGGGCGGAAACGTATCCCACATATCCCGTCGCCGGAAATGCGGGTCTGGACTCGTTTTCGAGCAATCAGGTGACACCGTCCGAAGGAAACACGACTCCGCTGAACGCCCCTCCCTACCAGGCGCCGGTCCTTCATGTGTCCAATGCTCAACCGGCGAATACCGTAACGGAACAAAAAGTCGCGTCCAACATCCGGATCGTCGACGACACGGTGAAAAAAGAACCGGCTCCGAAGCTCGACCTGCAACCGAATCCGAAGTACAGTAAATATCTCAAATATGCCGATGTTTGCGGCGTCGTGGTCGTTCAGTCGAACTTCCCGCTCACGGAAATCAAGCCGTTGCTCCGCGAAATCGAATTGTTGCAACGGGATTTGAACCTTTACATGGCCGTTCCCGCGCCGAAGGAAAAGATCGAGCTTTGCCTCTTCCGGGACGAAGCGTCGTATATCCGCTTCCTCAAGGATGTTTACCCGAAAGCGCCGCTGGACCGTCGCGCCTTGTACGTGAAAATCGACAAACAGCCGGGAAACCTGCTCGTGCAGCGGACGAAGGATTTCGAGATCGATTTACGTCACGAAATGACTCATGCGATCATTCACGCGTCGATCCCGACCGTTCCGATCTGGCTCGACGAAGGATTGGCCAAATATTTCGAACCGACTCCCGAAGAACGGGCCACGAAAAATCCCTATTTGAAACAGGTTCGTTGGAACGTCAAATTCGGAGCCGTCCCTCCGTTGAATCGATTGGAGCGGCTCGAATTCATCGACGAAATGGGAACGCGTGAATACCGTGACTCGTGGGCCTGGGTTCATTTTTTGATCCACCATTCGCCGCAGTCGCATCGACTGCTCGCCGGATACCTGCAACTTTTGGCGTCGCTGCCGGAGCCGGAGGCGGGCAAAAAGGCGAAGATTCCACCGCTCGGTCTTTACATCAACGACGTCGTGAACAACTCGAAGGAAAAATACCTCGAGCACTTCAAAACATGGGACGTCGAACTCGCTGACGATGAATAAAAACATGCTTCCCCGTCTCGGTTGGATCGGCTTGGGGATCATGGGGCATAGCATGGCGTCCCGGTTGATGGACGCCGGTTATCCCTTGACGGTGTTCAATCGAACCCGTACAAAAGCGGAACCGCTTCTCTCTAAGGGAGCCGTTTGGGGTGATACGCCGAAATCCGTTGCGCAATCGTCCGAGATCGTCTTTTCGATGGTCGGATTTCCTGAAGATGTCCGTGAAGTCGCGCTCGGCGACAACGGCGTCCTGAACGGTTTGAAATCGGGCGGCGTTTACGTCGATATGACGACGAGTTCACCGTCGCTTGCCGTGGAAATCGCGGAAGCGGCTCTCCAAAGAAATATCGTAACACTTGACGCCCCCGTCTCCGGCGGCGATGTCGGTGCTCGAAACGGAACGTTGTCGATCATGATCGGCGGCGACGAAACGACGGCCGATGTGTTGACTCCGATTTGGAACCAACTCGGCAAGACGATCGTTCATCACGGTCCACCGGGAAGCGGTCAACACGCCAAGATGGTGAACCAAACGCTCATCGCCGGAAACATGATCGGCCTGTGTGAAGCGTTTCTCTATGCACGCAAATCGGGGCTCGACATGGAAAAGGTGCTCCAATCGGTGTCGAGCGGCGCCGCCGGGAGTTGGTCCCTGTCGAATCTCGGACCGAGAATGCAGCGCGGCGACTTCGCGCCCGGTTTCATGATCGAACATTTCGTCAAGGATCTCGGAATGGCGCTCGCCGAGTCACGCCGGATGGGATTGTCGCTCCCCGGTTTGGAACTCGCCGACCGTCTTTATCGTTGCGCAATCGATAGGGGATTCGCGAAATCCGGTACGCAAGCACTGCTTCTCGCCCTTGACGATATTTCGTAACATCTCTCCCGTTTGCCCGCGAACCGAAGGTTCCGGTGCTTATGGGAACGCTATCGCCCGATAATGATATCGACCGGAATCGGTTTGCCGAGCGGGGCGGATTCTCCTTCGGCGTACTTCCACGAACCGGGATGAGTTGTCGTACGGCTTGTAATCGCCGTGCTTCGTTGCGAACCGTCGGAAAAAGTTGCGACAAGCCGGAACCGTCGTATTTTGAAATGATCTTCGGCGGAAACGATTTCCAATCGGTTGACGAATTTCAGCGTTGCCGCAGTCTCTTGAGGGATCGGCAGCGAAACGGTTTGCCAAACTCCCTTGGTTTCGTCGCCCCCCGCTCCCGGCAATCGGCCGAGGGGAACGCCGTTGAGCGTTGCCGTGCTGTGATACCGGTCGGAAGCGTCCATGCCGCAGCCGTCGTAAACCAATTCGACTTTCGTCGCCTTGACAAAATCCTCGACGGAACGAATCGGTTCCATCGGCGGCGTGAAATCGGTCGGAAAAACGAACGTCAATTCGACCGGCGTTTCGTGGAGAGTCGTTCGGAGTTGTGGTTCGGTGGAAACAAGCCGGATCTCCGACCAGGCGGCCCAGTCGGCGCTGGAATTATCGTTCGGTCCCACGTCGGCGACAAGCCGGAAGCGAACCGTTTTGCCGCGCCACGGCGAAAGGTCGCAAACGAGCGGCGTCCAGCGGTGTTCGGCCCAATTGATTTCCCCCGCGAGCTTTTCGTCCTTGCCGTCTTCCAGTACGAAAACCCGGTACAACACGCCGTCGGACTTGTCGCCGCCGTTACGAATACCGACTTCCGAAAAAAACGCGATTCCCGGCAGGTCCGGAACGGCGACCGGTTCGCTGAGCATGAAAGCATAGCCTGTCCCGCCCATGTACGGCGGATGGATCGCCCACGCTTTACGTGTTCCGTCGCCGCAAGAAACCGTTTCGATGTGAACGTAAGCCCCGCTCTTGCCGTCCATCGCGGTCGGTTCTCCTTTTCGGTAACAGTATCCGGTTTCAAAACGGTCGGGGATGCTCGCCAACTCCGGGAAGGCGAAATCGGTTTTCAACCAGTAATTTTTCGTAAAGCCTGCGACAAAAGCATCATGCGTACTGACAAGGAGCAACAGCGGAAGAATTTGCGGTTTGGCAGGTCGGTCGATGGAAAATGAAACGGAAAACGACTTTCCGGGAACGAAATCAACTGGTTTGTTAAAGACTGCTTGGGGTTGCTCGGTACCGAAAGGAGAAGGAGCTGGGTAGGGTTCCTTCGGCTCGTCTCCGAGACGGATCGCAACGCCCCCCGGCATTTTTCGGAAAATATTGGAACGCACCGTAATATCGATTTGGTTCCCGGCTTCATTGAGCGAGGTTGCAAAGTCGCAGAGCGGAACAATATCGAAATCGATTCGGGAACCGTCAGGAAATTCCATCCAATAAAGCGAATTGGCCGTCCAGCCGACGGGGATTCTCCCTTGTGTTTTCGTGCCGTCTTGATTCAGTTCGACGGTTTCGCCGGAAACGGCGCGAGTTCGATCCGCTGTAACGATATTTGTCGGTTTCGCTTTCGGCGTCAGGATGTACGAAAACGCGCCGTCGACCGGTTCGATGTGGACCATGCCGCGACTGTATTTCGTCGTCGCCGGACCGAGTTCCTTGCGATGGAAGTCCAGCGTGATTACGTCGGCGTCCGCGTCGTTGTCAAGTCGAACAGCGTGCAATGTGCTTCGGCCCGGATAATTCGGTTCGCCGACGATCATTTCCCAGCGTCCCTTGTCGTCGATATTTTTTCGGACGATTAACTGTCGGTCACAGAGCAGACGGTCGAAGCGGCGCGGCTTGCCCTTCGGATTGTCGCGGACGTCGGCGAAAAGATACGACGGCGAGTCGACGTAATCCGTACGGGAACCGTCGATGTCGAGACTCCATGCGGACAGTTCTTTCTTTGGATCGACGACACACCAACCATTCGGGGGGAGTTTTTTCTCACAAAGGCACGAAGGCACAAAGGGAGATGAAGCTGGGGTCTCCTCCTTTGTGACCTTTGTGCCTTTGTGAGAGTTAACAATTTCCCACGGTTCGGTCGGATTTCCGTTGACGTAAATCATCAGCCCGTCTTCGTATTCGACTCGTATCCGATTTAATTTCACGGCGTCGGATGCAATCGCTTCCGAGGTTGTCAATAGCTTACCCGATTCGTCGGCGTAGCGGATCGACTTGACGTTCTGCGTGCCGTAGCGGGCGGCGATTTGTTGTATCGTAAAATACGACCGAGCGCCGCCATCGAGACCGAACTCCATCGCCAGAAAACCCGTGTGTCCAAACGCCAGCGTTGCTGCAAGGAATCGGTCGAGAGCATAACCCTTTTCCCTTGCGTCCTTGAACTGTTCCTTGCCGTAGAACATGCCGAGATTACCCATCCCGAAATTGTTTTCCAGCGGATGCATCTTCAGCAGGTCGAAATCGACGATCCATGGCAGACCGTTTTCGTGCACGAAATACGATTGGTCCTGTCCGTAATTACCGTCCGTTAAACCACTGTAGAACCAATGATTGTTCCCTTCGCTGTAAACGGGACCATTCCATGTCTTCTTTTGGTGCAACATGATCTCGCCGTAAGCGTAGAACGTCGCGGCAAAAGTTCCCGCTCCCGGAACCCGGGCGTCGTAGTCGACGTAACGCCAAGGCTGCACCGCCGTGTGGACGTCGCAGTACGCCGTGTTGAAACCGAACTTTTTCTGCACGATTTCCGCGATCTTCGACTCCGCCTGTACCGCAGCCGCCGGTTTCGGATTGTAACAGCGAGCCCAAGCGGACTGGTAATTGCCGTCGGAAAGCCGCGTGACCCAATCCTCGTTCCAGAAAGCGTTGACCGGGGCGTAGTCGGTGTAATTATTGTACGGGCCGTAAATAAAACCGAGTTCGTGCATCTTCCGGGTGTATTCCTTCTGCCCTTCGTCGCCCCCCTTGCCGGGTGCGGCGTAGGTCCGGAAGGTAAAACTCTCGCCGCCGTCGCGCCAGAGCGTTTCGTGGTCGGTGATCAGCATCTTTTCCATGCCGTACCGTTTGACGCGGCTCCAATATTCGTAATCCCGATCGTGGTTCGACGCTCCGTGTGCCCGCCAAACCCGTTCCGCCGTCACGGATTTCCACGGCGATTTATCGTTCGGAATGTTCGGCAACACTTCTTCGAACGTCGGCGACACCGTAATAAACAGCCGTTCGTAAAAATCGTTCCGCTTGCCGTCCGTCTTGGGATTGTACCGACTGCACGCCGCGCCGCTGACGTAATCCTTTTCGATCTTGTTCTCGAAGAAAAACTCCGAAGCGTTCGAACGGGTGTGGTCGAGCATTGAGAGAATGAACAGCGGATTCGGTTTCGTCTCGGCAACGACCACGGCGGGACGCAATGGACCGTTCCCGACGAGATACGGAACTTTGACAAGTTTGGTCCGGGGACTACGGCTGAGTACAGCCTCCGTCCCCGGCTCTTTTGATTCGTCGTCGAAATTCCAACCGCCGGACGAGAATTCCTTGACGTTGCCGCCGGGACAGCGGACGTCAACCATCAACGTCTTTCCTTTGATTCGGAAACGATATTCGACTTCGTTGTCGCCGAATTTCCAGCACGCCGTGATGCAATCGTTGCTCCAAGTAGTGGAAATCATTTTCGGCGGTACTTTAGGTTCGTCGACGAAACGAAAACATTCACCTCGAAGCTGAATTCTTTGCAATAAAGGTCTTTTCCGCCAAGAAACGTGCAAATCGCTGAGCGTTCCTGTTCGCGGTGTATATTCCCAAGTAAGATTTCCATCATCCTCTTCACAGATGAGGAAGAACCGATCTTTATTTTCTATATCGTATTGGCAATGTCTGCTTCTGGACGTTGCCGTCCCGGAAGTCGGCAGGATCGTTTCTTCGCGGTTGGGGAACGGCTGTTTCGGTCGCGGTTCGAACGTCAGCGGTTTGAGTTCCTCTTTATAGAACGATAAATTATCGAAGAAAAGCGTTCGCGGCTCCTTGTTGGTTCCGCCGCGAATCTCGATCCCTTCGAAACAGGGAGCGTCCCCCAACGAAGCAATTTGTTCGGGCGACAATTTTTTGTGCAGTAAAAACCATTCCGTCCAGTTCACCGTG
>JAVBPI010000238.1:0-12166 GCA_031549705.1 Thermoguttaceae bacterium | reverse complement strand
TGGCGAACGGCAGGATCTTCGCTCATGAGAGGGCCTTCCGCTCCTCCGAAATAGATTGAAGCAATTTGCAGTCCGGCATCGTCTGCTTTCTTTTTCCAGTTCTTGGCGGATTCCATGTTCCCGGGATTACCGATTTCGACGGCCTCAAAGCCGTTGGCTTTCATCCATTTGAGTTTTTCCACGTCATTGCCGCCCGGAATAATACCGAGTCCACTGCAAAACCGAAGTTTGGCCTTGGCCCGTTGATCGCCGGGAATGGAGACCGCTTCGGCGGCGGATGTCGTTTGGGTACCCAAAACCGAGGTGGCGGCCAAAGCCGAACCGACAATGGCACTATTTTTGAAAAAATCACGTCGCTTCATTGGATATCTTCCGTTGTTGGAGGGGTTATCGAAGAAAGAATTATTCCCAAACACACACTATAGAGCAAAGGTTTTCAAAAAACAAGACGTCGAACACGGGAGATGTTACCGCCGACGCCTGCCGCCGTCGCTTGGGGTCTCGGAAAAACAAGGTCGTGACTTGTATCCGGCAACGAAAACACTAAAATGGTCCGAGTTTGTTTTTCATTCCGCGGCTTCAATCACGGAGACTTCATACCCACGATGAAAATATTTGTTTGTTCGGCGGTTCTTTTGCTTTGCCTTCATTGGAGTCTCATTGCCATTGCGGAAAATACCATTGTTTCCGTAACCGATTTCGGTGCTCGACCCGATACGAAGGCAAATGCCGTCCCTGCGATTCGGGCCGCCGTGGAGCATTGCCGAAAACTCGATTCGGCGACGCTGGTGTTTCCCAAGGGACGCTATGATTTCTTTTCCGTCGTCGACAAGAATATATCGGACGGTTTTTCACTTCACGGCGTCAAAAATCTGACGGTCGACGGCAACGGAAGTGAATTCGTGTTCCACGGAATCATGGGAGTTGCATCGCTCGGCGATTGCGAGAATATTACGTTCCGTAATTTCAGCGTCGACTGGGACAAACCGCTGATCGTCCAGGGAGAGATCGTCGGAACGACCGATCGGAGCGTCGACATCAAATTCGACACGAAAAATTATCCCTTCGACATCGAGGACGACAAACTCGTTTTTCCCGGCGAAGGTTGGCGCGGCGTTCCGAAGCGGGACTTATTGTACGATCCAAAGACGAAGGAACTTGTTTACCGAACCCGTGACTGCGCCATGGGCTGGGGGCTTTACGACGGGAAAACGGAAAAAACCGCCGACGATACGGTTCGCATTCACTTTCCGCTCAAAGACAAACCGGCAACCGGCACGTTGATCGGCATCTGGCTCGACATCACGAATTCACGTTACGGTTTCAATGTCCAGTCGAGCAAGAATATCACGATCCGGAACGTCGACATGTACCATGCGCTCGGCCTCGGAATCATCGCCCAGCGGACGGACACGCTGACGCTCGACGCCTTCAACTGCAAGGCAAACGACGCCAAAGGCCGGGTGTTCAGCGTCGGGGCGGACGCGATCCACCTCAACAACTTGAAAGGGCTCGTCAAGATCGAACACTGCGAATGCTCCGGCATGGGAGACGACTTCGTCAATCTGCACGGAAAGAATATGATGATTGCCACGCGAATCGACGACCGAACCGTTGAGGTTTCCCGCAAGCCGCAGGAAGCGCCGATGTATTCGTTCAAGCCCGGAGATGAAATCTGGTTCCTCGACAACACGACGATGCAGCGTGCTGACACGGCGGCCATCGAAAAAATCGAGCCGGTCAAGGAGGCGGAAAAAATCGTTACGTATCGAATCTCGTTTGCGAAAAATATTCCGGCGTGGATCAAGGAACGCAGTGTCATGGAAAACAAGACGTTCAATGCGGAGCTCGAAGTTCGGAATTGCGTGATCGGAAAGCGACATCGGGCTCGCGGTATTCTCGTAACGACGCCACTCCGGACCGTTATCGAGAAGAATTATTTTCGAAGCTCCGGCGCCGCGGTTTTGATTGAAGGAGACACGAATTATTGGTTCGAGTCGGGAGCATGCGGCGACGTGCTGATCCGCGACAATGTGTTCGAAGATTGTTTCAGCTCCGGTTACGCAGGCGATTGGGGACATGCCGTGATCACGATCCATCCGTCGCATCAGCCGCAAAGCGAAACGGACGAGCCGTTCCATCGGAATATTCGTATTGAAAACAACACGTTTAAGTCGTTCGATTATCCGATCCTCTTCGCCCGATCGGTTCGCGACTTGAAGTTTGTCGGAAATACCTTGACGAAAACGACGACGTATGCCCCATTCGCCAAGAATCGGGAAACGTTCGTTTTCGACGGTTGCCGAAACGTGTTGATCGAAAACAATCGTTATGGCGACGGCGTTCCCGGTTTGAACGTCAAGACGCATCACATGAACCCGGCGACCGATATCCAGGTCAAGGACAAAGAAATCCTGTTTTCACCATGATCGAAATTCGGAGTCAATCCCAAGTACGTGTTTCCGAAATGGCTTGGGAAATGATCCAGAAAAAACAGACCGAAATGCTTCAAAAGAAAGAAGCGGAAAAGAAGCCCGAGGAGCCCGAAGCGACGAACAAGAAATGAAAAAGGCCGGAACGTGTATCACTTGCAGGCGCTGCACGTTTCCGGCCAACATCCCATCGGTATCCCGATAAGGTCTCGGTCAAAGCTGACCAACATTCTAATTGTACGACGTTTTCGCAAGTCGCCAAGGCCAAAGCCCCCGACAAGACCCTTTCAACATGGGTCTCAAAAAAAGTCGCCGAGATGGCCAAAAAAGAAAACGATATCGAATATCGCTCGCAAAATCAACACAAGACTCCTCCGACTCGTCGAAAAAACAGTCAAGCCGACGTAAATGACGACGCTCTCTCTTAGAGCCAATCAAGGCCGATATCCAGGGCGATCGCCGAATGGGTCAACGCCCCGACGCTGATCCGTTCGACGCCGCTCTCCGCAATTCCTCGGACCGTGGAGAGATTGACGCCGCCGGACGCTTCCAATTCCGCCGAGTTCTTCAATTCATTGCGAATTTCAACCGCTTCTTTCAGCGTTGCGGCGTTCATGTTGTCGAGCAGCACGATATCCGGACCGGCAGGGAGCACCGTCCGCAACTGGTCCAGCGAGTCGACTTCCACTTCGACGATTTCGTGCATCATCCCTAAACCGTGCAGAAATTGCCGGGCCTTCCGCACCGCCTCCGCCGGGTTGAACTTGCCGTTTTCCTGACCGAACGCCAAATGATTGTCCTTGATCAACACCGCATCGAACAAACCGGTCCGATGGTTCCGGCCGCCGCCGCAGTGAACCGCGAACTTTTCGAGTCGCCGCCAGCCGAGCGTCGTCTTTCGTGTGTCGTAAATCTTTGCCGAGGTTCCCAGAATCGCATCGGCAAACCGATGCGTCAGCGTTGCGATTCCCGACAGACGGCCCAACAGATTCAACGCAATCCGCTCCGCCGTGAGCAGACTCCGCGCCGGACCGCTGATTTCACCGACCGTATGTCCCCGATGGACCATCGAACCGTCCGGGCAGCGGGGGATCCAATGCAATTTCGGGTCGACCGCCGCAAGAATCGTCGGAACAGCCGCCAACCCGGCGACGACGCCGTTTTCCCGCACCACGATCGCCGCTTTTCCGTGCGCCGATTCCGGAACCAGCGCTCGACTCGTCAGGTCGCCGAGTGTTTGGTTGTCCTCCCAAACGGCGATGGCGAGCAGCTTCTTCAGTTCCGTTTCGGTTTCGTGAGACCAGGCGTGTTGCGTGAAATCGTGGTGCATAAAAATAGGTGCTGGATATTGGGTGTTATGTGTTGGCTGAATTTCTTTTGCGTCTTCCCAAAGCCCAACACCACTTTACGTCTCGGGCGACATTGTCACGGAGTGTCCCTTGAGCTTCATTTGAGCGAGGTAGGGCCTCCCTGGCGGAAGCACCAACTGTTGCGTGACGGGGTCGATCATCACGTCCATGCCCTCCATGGGAATCACGCCGAGCAATACCTCATCCGCTCCGGGAAGAACGAGAGCGCGGCAGGACGTGCTCCTGTTCTTGAAACGAATATCGACGTGGCCGACGAGATCGCATTTATGATGCGTTCCATCGGCTAAAGCGACGTCGACCTGATCCCTGACTTTCAAATCAAGTTGCAGGGCAATTTCCTCATTGATCGTCAGGGGCATCGCCCCGCTGTCGACCAAAGCCCTGACTTCGATTTTTCGAACGTCTTCCTGCGGAAGAATACCACTCTCCGCAGAAACGGCGTCGAAGGGATTCACTAACAAAATGTCGGCGTGTACGAGTCCCATGGCTTTGCCTCGTTCGATTTGGGTGATGCGTTCACCGATTCACATGTGCGTGAAATCGTGGCGCGTCAGTCGCAGGGAGCATTTGTTTTTTATTTTCCGTCGAAATAATCGATCAGGTCGAACACCTGTTCGTTGAGCGGTTTCATCATCGACACAAGCGGTCCGTACGGCTCGTATTCGTTGTCGACGATCCCTTTGTTGGCGTCGATGTTGGACGGGTCGACCCCCTTCGCCGTCGGATCGTTGTCCAAGTATTTGAACCAATGCCAGCCGACGCAGTTTTTGCCTTCCAGCAGACCGAGCGTGTAGTTCTGGTAGAACAATCCGCGATCCGCCTGCGTTTTGACGGTCCAACCGGCGCCGGTCGTGTTGGCGAGGCCGCTGTCCATTCCTTTGGTGTACCATTCCGTCACCATGAACGGCTTGCCGCTCCAGTCGGTCCAGCTTTGCGTCTGCGCTTTCAGCGGGGTCCAAACGCCGTAATAATTGAACGAAATAACGTCGGCGAATCGGCCGACCGCCTCGAAAATTTCCTTGATGTTCCGGTCGCCGCCGTGCAGACGCGGTCCGAGATTCAATTGGTTCGGGGCGTGCTTCCGAATCGCCGCCGACGTCGCTTGCATGTATTGGTCGAGAGCGAATCGAATGAATTCACACCGCAACGGATCGTCGATCGACTCCTTGGTCCGCCCTTTGTCGGCGAGCCATTTTTCCGCGGCAAGACGCCCCGGATCGTCGGTTTTTTCGATGCTCCAATAATTGTCGAGCATTTTTTTACCGAGCGGCATCTCGTTGTCGGTGAAATAACCAAGCACGTTCGGATCGTCCTTGAGTTTCGCGACCTGTTCGGCGACCGCCTCGTCACAAAATTTCGCGAACTCCGGATCGAACGCAAAGATACAGTCGTTCGGATAACCGGTGTGTCCCGGCTTCTGGAACGTCCCGCCCCGCTTTTTTCCGTAACGGCTCATCAAATTGAGGTTGACGGTAAAGGCAAGCGGAGACGACTGCTGCGACGGAATTTCCCGAAACGGTTCGACGCTGCTCCATGAACCGGTTCCGTTGAATCCGTTGTCGTGCAATAATTCGGCGGTCGCTTCGGCCCACTTCGATTTCTTGTTACCGAATTTTTCGGCGAACGCCTTTTTATTACGCTCGCCGTTTCCCGGTCCGACCGAACAGACGCCGCGAAACACGTTCAGGCCCCCTTCGGGATCGACCAGCCAAAACCGGCCGCCGTGCGTTTCGACGTGCCAGAAACCGGTCTTTTTCGTGTTGTCGGACGAAATTCCGCCGAATCGGTTGAGCGTCCGTTTTTTCGGTTGAAACCCTTCCAGATCGGCGATGATCCGCGTCGGATAATCGATCCATTTTTGTCCCGGTTTTTTGCACGCGGCAACCATGCGGGAGGTCGGTTTCGATTCCTGGGCGCATCCCATTCGGAATGTCGACGCCAAGCCGAGAGAAAGCAAAAGAGCGTTGAATTCACGACGGTCCATGGTACGACTGCGCGGCATTGGGTGAGATTGGCGTAAACAACTCCTGCCGAGCCGGGACCTGCGGTCCCGGAGAGCAGGAGTAGTCCCAACACACCGGGACCGCAGGTCCCGGTTCCTTGAGATGAATCAAGCGTTGTCGAGCGCTTCGACGGCTTCGAACTTCTTACCTTCGAGCATTTCGAGGCTCGCGCCGCCGCCGGTGCTGACGTGGGAGACCTTGTCGGCGAAACCGAGCTGTTGAATCGCCGCCGCGCTGTCGCCGCCGCCGATGATGCTGATCGAACCGCTCTCGGCAATCGCTTGGGCGACGATCTTCGTTCCTTCGTCGAACGGCGGCATTTCGCAGACACCCATCGGACCGTTCCAGACGACCGTCTTGGCCGACTTCACGATTCCTGCGTAAAGCTTCGCCGTTTCCGGGCCGATGTCGAGACCTTCCCAACCGTCCGGAACCTGGCCTGCCTTGACGACTTGCTTGTTGCAGTCGGCCTTGAAATCGTCGCCGCAATGCGTGTCGACCGGGAGGACCAACTTGTCGCCGCCGAGTTGCATCAATTCCTTGGCGAGGTCGACTTTATCGGCTTCGACGAGACTTTTTCCGACCTTTTCCCCCTTGGCGAGGCTGAATGTGTACGCCATCGCACCGCCGATGAGCACTTTGTCGCAGATTCCGAGCAGGTTCTTGATCACCATGATCTTGTCGGAAACCTTTTTGCCGCCGATGATTGCGACGAACGGACGTTCCGGATGAGCGATCGCATTGCTCAGGTATTTGATTTCCTTTTCGACGAGGAATCCACAGACTTTCGGCTTGGAGCCCATCGCTTTCGGAACGGCGTACATCGAGGCGTCGGTTCGGTGACAGGTTCCGAAAGCGTCGTTGACGTAAATGTCGGCGAACGAGGCGAGTTCCTTGGCAAATGTTTCATCGCCGTGCTTTTCGCCCGGTTGGAAACGGAGGTTCTCCAGAACGAGGACGTCTCCCGGCTTCAGGGCGGCGACTTTCGCCTTGGCGTCGGGGCCGACGGTGTCCGTTGCGAATTGGACCGGCTTCTTCAGGAGTTCGCCCAAGCGGACGGCGGCCGGTTTCATCGAATACTTGGCATCCGGCGCGTCTTTCGGACGACCGAGGTGGGACATCAGGATCACCTTGGCGCCGCCGTCGAGAACCTTTTGGATCGTCGGCAGGGCTTGGACGATGCGGTTGTCGTCGGTGATATTTCCATTGTCGTCGAGCGGAACATTGAAATCGACGCGAATCAATACGCTTTTTCCCTTAACGTCAACATTGGCAATCGTCTTTTTCGCCATGGTAAGCCTTTCCTGTGGGGGTTTATCGAAAGAGTGGGGTCAAACAATCACTCTTATTTTATCGGTTGCGCGACCGGATTCAAGCCCAGCCGGTGAAGGAGAATCGGCGGAGGGTGCGGTCGGTTGCCAAGCGTCAACGGGCAACAGGGAAATCGGGCGCCCGGGTCGTGAAACAGGAACCGTGAAAGTCCCGATGTGGTTTCCAATCGTGTTCAACCCCCTCGACGCCGAAAAACACTGCTCCGCGCCCGAACCGGCGGTTGATCTCGTCGACAGACTCCATGAGCGTCCGTTCCGTTTCCCGTTGCTCTTCGGAGCGGTCCCCTTTGTCGAACAGGAATTTTTGCTGTCCGGCGACGTCGGCGTCGATCAGTTGCAGAAGGATCACGGTCGCTTTTTTGTACGCCAAGCCGGGGACGAAAATCTTGCGCAGACCCCGCAGCGCGGCGTTCACGATTTCCGGCGTCGACGCCGTTGGACTCGGAAACCCGACAACCGTTCCTTCGGAGCGATATTGTTCCCTGTCTTTGCGGAACGGACTGGTGTTGACGTGAACGTAAACCGCCGACGCCACGGTTCCTTGCTCCCGCGACTTTTCCGCCGCTCTCGCTGCAAACGTCGCAACCGCCTGTTCGAGGTCTTCCCAGGACGACGTCGTTTCGCCGAACGATCGGGAATATTGGATGCTTTTCTTCGGTTGCGGTTGATCGTCGATTTCCCAACACCGTTCGCCGCGGAGTTCCCGAACGAGCTGTTCCTGAACGATCGAGTAATTCCGCCGCATCCAGATCGGGTCGACTTGGCTCAGATCGAACGCTGTCCGCAGGCCGAGCTTTCGGAACGGAACGACGAGCCGCCGTCCGACTCCCCAAACGTCGCCGATGTCGAATTCTTGCATCGTGGCGTCCCGCACGGCGGCGTCGAGCAGCACGCAATGGCCGCAAGCACGGGACTTCGCCGTTTCGTTGGCGAGCTTCGCCAAGGTTTTCGTCTCCGCAAACCCGACGGAAACCGGAATTCCGGTCCACTGTTTGACGATTCGGGTGATTTCCCGTCCCAAGGCGTCGATGTCGTCGATTCGCACGCCGTCGAAATGGAGAAACGCCTCATCGATCGAATAGATTTCGAGCAGGGGGGTCCATTGTCGGAGCGTCTGCATCACACGTCGGCTCATGTCGGCGTAAAGCTCGAAATTCGACGAGAAAACATGAACCCGGTGCTGCTGAACGAGCCGTTTAATCTTGAAGAACGCCTCACCCATTGGGATTCCGAGTTTTTTCGCTTCCGGAGACCGGGCGACGACGATTCCGTCGTTGTTCGAGAGCACGACGACGGGGCGCTCCGCGAGCTTCGGTCGGAAGACCTTTTCACACGACGCGAAAAAGCTGTTGCAATCGACCAAAGCGAACATGGACCTGCCGTCCAGGCGTCTGGGAGCTTCCGCTCCGGTGAATATTAACCGCTCCCGTTGGTCGCTGCAGATGGTGAGCGACAAGACGACAACGGATCGGGACCTTACGGCTCCGATGTTACTCCGCTTGCGTTTTAGCCGCGAAGCGCGCTCGGGTTTTCAAATGTTCATTGTAATCCCCACTCCCCCGATTTGCCAGACGGATTGTGAGAAAAACCGCAACAAGGTATCATGGGCAAGATATGGAAAATTCGCAAAACCATCTTTTCCGAAAGGACGATCCGCATGAAAAAGCGAGCGCTCATTTTGTCGTGTTTGATCACGGCGACGTTGTTCAGTCTGACGCCGATGCTGACGGCGCAACAGTGGTACAAAGGGAACCTGCACATGCACTCCGTTTGGTCGGACGGCAACGTCTTTCCCGAACAGGCCGTCGATTGGTACAAGGATCACGGATACAACTTCGTTTCCCTGACCGACCACACGGTCATGCAAGACAAAAAAGATAACTGGAAGGAAGTCGGCAACGGGAAAGTCACGCAGGAACTTTTCGATCAATACGTCAAGCGTTACGGCAAGGATTGGATCGAAACGAAACAAGACGGCGAGAAAATGTTGGTTCGCTTGAAACCATTCGGCGAATTCATCGAAAAGCTGAACGTCCCGGACAAATTTCTCGTCATTCCCGGACACGAACAGAACGTCGGAATCCAAGGAATGAATGTCCACAATTGCGTCATCAACGTCATCGATTCGCAGCCGTTTCGACGGGGTAAAACCGTTGCGGAAAGCATCCGGAACAACGTCGACGCTTTGACGCAATACTCGGCGGAAACCGGTCGGGAAACGTTGTTCATTTCGAATCACAATTGCTGGCGGTATTTCGACATTTATCCGCAGGACCTGATCGACGTTCCCGAAGTTCGGTTCTTCGAACTGCTCAATTGCCAACCGGTGTTCAAGCCGAATGCGGCGTTCTGGTCCCCGGAGAAATTCTGGGACGTCGTCAATTCCTTCCGGCTCGAAGACGGCAAACTCCCGCTGTACGGAATTACCGAAGACGACACGCACAATTACATGCAGCCCGGCCCGAAGACCCGTGATCTCGGCAATTACTGGATCATGGTCCGTGCCGACAAGCTGGCGTCGGAAAGCCTGCTGCGCGCGATGTCCAAGGGGGATTTCTACGCTTCCAGCGGCGTCGTGCTGGAAAAGCTCGATTTCGATCGGACAGGCAAAACGCTTTCCGTGAAGGTCAAGCCGGAGCCGGGCGTCAAGTATTCGATCCGATTTAACGGAACGAAAAAAGGATTCGATCGGAAAACTGAAATCGTCGACGATCCGGCGGCGGAAAATAAACCGGAACGCAAGATTCCGGTTTATTCGGCTGATATCGGCAAGGTGCTTTCCCAAGTCGAAGGAACGGAAGCCGCTTACCGTCTTGCCGACGACGATTTGTATGTCCGCGTGACGGTCGTTTCCGATAAGGAATCGAATTACGACGATCCGACGGGATATTTGCCGAAACAGGAATCCGCCTGGTCGCAACCGTATTTTTGATCGTCCGTTTACCGTTCCCGATAATAATGCCACGGCGCCAGCTTGACCGGTTCCGTGGTGATCGTTGGGTCCGGCGGAACGATCGCAATACCGACCGAGACCGGCGAATATCCGGGGCCGACGGGGTCCAACACGATCGGAGGGAGCGGCTTGGCGGAAGGAAATCGTTGACGCAACCAATCGGGGAGCTCGTTGGGGGCCATCTTGTCGGGGTCGTTTTTTTTGAGCCCCCAGAATACGAGTCCGCCGGACCGCCAAACGTCCCGATCGGTCGACCAATTGCTCAACATGAAGCCCGGTTCCAGCGATCTCGGATTGCTCGAACAATGGACCCGTGGACGGTCCTTGCCGTAGATGGCGACGTTTCCTCCATACCACCATCCTCCGGTCGTGAAGGGGAGAGGCGTGTCGTAATGCTCGTGCCAGATTTTCTCCGCTTTTTCAGCGAGCTCCCGCCCCGAAAAAACATAACTGGCCTCGCGGTGAGTGCGAATGGTGTGGTAATCGTGTCCCCAATATCCGATGCCGAGCCCTCCCATGATGCACACGAAAATCACCCAAAACATCCGGATCGACGTTCGCTCTTGCTTCGCTTGATGCGCAAGCAGGCAAAGAGGGCCGGTGAAGATGAACAACTGCATGTAATTGATGTAATTCATCGGAATACATGCGGAAAACGCGCTGGCAAGCTGGATCAACCACGGAGCAAAAACCGCGAAGATCAGGTAATTTCGAGCAAACCGGTGGTCGTCGTCCAGTGTTCGGAGCCGCCAACGGAATCCGAGGATCGGACAAAAGAGCAGCGCAAACGAGGAAAGCAGGACGGGAACCGACGTGATTCCCGAGAAAAAGACGGAATAGAGTCGATTGGGAAACGTTTTCTCCAAACCGTACACCATCGCCGGATATTTGAGGCAGGAAAAGTCGCTTTGAATCAACCAAACGAACTGCGGCAACGCAAGGGTAAAAGAGACGACGAAGGTCAAATAAGGTCCGATGCCGCGCCAGTACCTTCTGGCTCTCGGATTGACGGCCATGAAGAGCAAAATCGCGGCAACGAGAACCAGAATCGTGTACTTGCAATGGACTCCGATTCCAATGGCGACTCCCAAGACGATCCAGTCGCGCAGCCGACCGTACTTCAACGCCAGAAAGCCGAAAAGGGTCACGAATCCCCACATCGGAAACAGGAGGACGTTGTGGTTGTAGTGGAACGATTGGTAGAAATATCCCCAATAGCCGTAGAAAGCGAGCGCTCCGAACAGTGCCCAACGCGGTGAAAGAAACTCACGTCCCAGCCGCCAAACACTCCACGCCGTCAGGAGGAAGAAAAGCTGGGAGAGCAGATACGGAGCGATTGCGTTGCGTCCCAGGAGGTGCCAGGTGATTTCCAGGATCGCCGAATTCAACGCCGGGTGCTTGGGTGTGCTGACGACCCCTTCCCGACCGATGAGAAACATTTCGATGGTGTCGTATCGAAAGTTTCTCTCCAAAAAGTAGGGAAACAACGTCCAGACGATCCCATAGAGAACCGCGATGGTCCAGAAAATCAACGATGCCTTTCCAAGGGAAAGGTCGGAAACCTCCGCGGTGGTGTCGTTCTTCGCCATGGCGTTTCGGATGTGTCCGATGGGAGCGAATTATTTCTTTCCGTAGACCTTTTCGGGGTCGAAAACTCGGTCGCCGACGATTTTTTCTCCTTCCGGCGTGATTTCGCGGAAGAAGCAGCTTTTGTATCCTTCGTGACAGGCGGCGTCGCCGATCTGCTCGACTTTGATCAGGATCGTGTCGGCGTCGCAATCGAGGAAAACGCCGTGCAACTTTTGGACGTTGCCGCTCTCTTCACCTTTGCGCCAGAGCTTGTTTCGGCTGCGACTGTAGTAGACCGCACGACCTGTTTTGAGTGTTTCGTCGTACGATTCTTCGTTCATATAGGCGAGCATCAGGACATCGCCGGTTTTGACGTCTTGGGCGATGGTCGGGACCATTCCGCCGCATTTCGCGAAATCGGGGCGTAGCATGGAAGGAGTTAGGAGTTAGGAGTTAGGAGTTAGGAGTTAGGAGTTAGGAGTTAGGAGTTAGGAGTTAGGAGTTAGGA
>JAVBPI010000070.1:0-27141 GCA_031549705.1 Thermoguttaceae bacterium | reverse complement strand
GTCGAACCCGCGTAGAATGAGATCGCCCGCCGCCAAACGGCGACGTGCCTGATCCGATAAACTTCCGTGTTTGGTACTCATATAAGATCATACGATCAAACCCACTTCACTGTTCAAATTATTTCTTCAGATCAGTAATTGGAGAAGGGGCAGGATCATGGCGACCGCCTGACCGAGGCCGGGATCGACGAGTTTGTAGGCGTACACGCTTCCAAGAAAATAGTACGGATTCTCCAGATGTGCCATCGCCGCCAAGAGCATGACGATTCCGAACACCCACGAAAGAAGCGCATCGAGAAGAACCGGGACGGTCGGTTTTTCGCTACTGCTTGGAGTTGTCGGCAGACCACTCACGATATCCTCCCCGAAAAATGGAAACGTTGCGATAATCGTTGAATTTCAAAAACGAAGCGATATCGTCGGCGAAACCGCATCCGGAACTCTGGCAGTAAAGAACGATTTTTCTCGATTTGTCGAGTCCCCGCAACACGGTTTTACGTTCGGAAAGATCGGAATTAATCGGAAGATTCACGGCATTGGGAATCGCCCCTCGCTCGAAATCCCGGCGATAACGAGCGTCGAAGACGGTGACGGCGTTTTGTTCGATGATTCGCTTCATTTCCCGGAAAGAGACCTCGGGAACGTCGACGGAATGATAACGGCGGGTGACTTCGGCGACGGCGGTCGGATTTTTCAGGAATCCCGTTTCCGAAACGGAATGAAAAAGAATCGCGACGAACCCGACGAACCCGACGATGGAAACGACCTGAATAAAAAGCCTCTGGAATAGCAGCCGCCGTATCGGGGCGATCGACGGCTCCATGCGTTCCGGATGGATGAGCGACCGCAACACGAAAACGCCTCCGAGAAGACATAACGCAACGGACAAATAATCGAGCCGTGCCTTTCGAACGAAATCGTCTTGAATCGGATCTTTCGACAGCACGACGGCGGTACCGTCCCAGTGGGCGAGCAATTCCGCGACGGAAAGATACGCCATTTCGTGCGGCATGTCGAGAATGCGTACATGTTTGCCTTCACCGCCGAGAAAGGCGACCCAATGATTGAAATCCCTGTCGTTTCCTCCTCGAAAATGGAGAATCATCGGTTTCTTGCCGCCGACCAACTGACGCCAAGTCATGTTTCCGTAACATTTTCCGTGAATGCCGTATTTTTGGGCCGCCGCGATCAATTCCTTATCCGTGCTTCCGCGAAACGAGCCGACGTATTCCGGAAGCAGCAATTCGTTCATCGGCGGATGGATGTCCAAGGCGTCGAGGCAGGCGTAGAGGGAATAAACGCCACAATATGGGCCGGCAACGACGATGTTTTTCAAGTCGGGGAGCGGAGCATCGGTTTTCGCTTCATCGGCGCAAACCGGAGCGATTGATCCGCACAACGCAAAAAGGAAGAGGACAAGCCACCACATGTCAGTTATTCCCGCTACGTTTTTTGAGCATTTCGCGGATTTTGACGCCGAGCGCGAAGAGGATCAAGCCGATTCCCAGAGCCATCATCCAAAATCGCGGCTCCCGAACCCCCGGAACGAAACCGTGTCCCCGAGCACGGGCCAACGCCAACTCGTCCGTCCAAGGAACCACCTTGCCATCCCACCAAACGTGTTTGATCTGCGGTATTTCCTCAACGAACACATCTGTTCCATTCTCGATGCTCGTTTTGAAAGTGAAGTCGTTGTCGACCAACTTAGGATTGATATAAATTTCGTCGATGTCAACAGTCATGTCGCTTTTAAGTTCTGGCATACCGGCGGCCTGCGGTCGAGCTTCTGTCGGCGATTGGTTTCCATCGTCATCAATGGCTTTAATGCTAACAGCAAAACGGCGAGGAAAAGAGAATTCTCCTTCCATGACAAAATTTTCCCCTCGATATTCCATTCTCTTCAATCCAAAGGTCTTATCGAAATCATGCAGAACTTCGATCGAAAACATTTTGATTGCTCCCCCCATCCCGGGCAGGAATTCTGCGCAGACACGCTCATTTTCCGAACTGGCTTCAATACGCAAAACATCATTGTCCTGAGTAACGGTCCGTGTTTCAGGCGGCATTTCAGACAACAGGTCGAATATCGAGCACTGTTTTCTTTTGTAACGAAAAAGTCCGAGAGGCGCCAATAAAGTCGAATCGTGGTAGACACTTCTCCATCCCAGATTTTCCGGGGCGTCACGAACGCCGTTTTTTTTCGACCAGATGTTCAGGATTTGTTTATCGGACACATTGTATCGCAACGATAAACCTTGGCCATCTTTATAATACTCTTCTTTTCGCGATATTGAAGATCGCTGAATGTCGGATACATTGTCAATATCGGCGAAAAAACAGGAGCGATCACCTGCTTGATCCACAATTATTTGTGAGTGAAACTTTTGCTCGTAAGAGAAGGATGGTGAAGATCCCGATGATGTCACATTGGCAATATAACGCAATGACGTCATGCGAAGCAATTGCTTTTCGAGGATGTCGATCTTTGTGCTTTTCAGGGACACTTCCACGGAGTCTTCTGAAAATAAGCACTTCGGCAAGAGAAGAACAAAAACGATACATGGAAAAAGCAATCCACGCCGGAATTTTGAAAACGCGATCAGCATGAATATGACAGGCTTAAGATCTCGCAGCAAAAAAAGAGTCGCTCACGCCTGAGCGGTAATCGCTGGTTATCCGGCAGTTATTGAGTCGCAACCGTCAGGAGCATAATCCAGATGTTGGGCCCAATAGACCTTACATGGAGTAGTTGCCGCATCACAGTGATCTGTATTGGCAACACCGGTCCCTTGAGCTTTGGCATTCCTTAAAAATACATTATAGGGATCCGTATTGGTAGTCCAGTATGTCCCAGTGCAAACGCCTTGGACATAATCTTTTTTCACGCAATTTCCGCCATTCTTATTCACTTTTATGGTACACGGTACACCACCGTAGTTATCAATCGGCTTTGTATTGTTTGACAATAAACCGATTCCGATAGCAACGACGATTCCAAACACATAGGCGACATTTCCGAACGTTTTCATGGCATTTTCCTTCCGAGGCAAGGGAAGACGGCAAGGTTTGAATTGACACGAAATTCAAACCGAGATCATTCTACTCCCCCCCGGTCAACCTATTTCTTGGAATTATTGAAAAGTTTTTCAAAAGATGGAAACCGAGCCGAATTTCACGAGGCACGTCAATTGTTCCCGCCTCGTTTTTTGAGCATTTCTCGAATTTGGAGCCCGGGCGCAACAAACAGGGTAGGCGTAGCTCTTGGCTGAAGATGCGACTAAAATGCAAGCGGGGGTGCCTCGATAAATCCAAATTTTCCGGTACAATGTCCTTGGAACCATCCAACAACGGGGAAACCATGCAAGCAGACGAAATTCTATTGGACGTTGAAGACCGTATGGAAAAAGCGGTCGAAAAACTGAAACGGGATCTGACCGGCATCCGAACGGGCCGGGCCAATCCGGGGCTCGTCGACTCGATCAAGGTCGAAGTCTACGGGGCGTTCTGTCCGCTCAAACAGGTTGCGACGGTCGCCTGTCCGGAGCCGAACCAGATCGTGATTCGGCCGTTCGACGCCGGAACACTCAAGGATATCGAAAAAGCGATCATCGCGTCCGATCTCGGATACACGCCGAACAACGATGGCCGTGTCGTTCGGATCAACATTCCGCCGCTCTCGACGCAGGTTCGTCAAACGATGGTCAAACGGATCAAGGAACTTTGCGAGGACTCGAAAGTCGCGATCCGGAACGTCCGTCGGGACGGGAACAAACAGGCCGAGAACTCGGAAAAGGACAAAGTCTTCTCCGAAGACGTTCGCGACGAAACGAAAGAGGAGATTCAAACCCTCACGAAAAAATTCGAAGACGCCGCCAACGAACTCGCCAAAAATCGTGAAAAAGACGTCTTGGAGAATTAGCGAGATTCGTGTTACGGCACGATAAACGCTTGGCCGTCCATGCGGTTGCAGAGGAAACCGAGCACCGTCATGGAAGTCGTTTCCGGGATGAAATGAACCGAGGCGTCGCCGTAAAGGCCGTGGGCGCCGACCGGATGCCAACTGCGTATTTCGTATTGATAAGCGCTGCACTGCGAACACGCCGGCGGACCGTAATCGAACGTTCCGGCGGCGAAGTGTTCACATTTCGGGCGGTAATTGATCGCGGCGGCGGTCTTGCGGAAGACATTCGTTCCGCTGATCCAACTCCCGTTGTCGTACGTTTTCGGATCGCCGAGTTCGTAAGAGGAAGCTTCGGCGACCATCATCGTGTTGCTCGTCCCGTCCGTAATTCCCGCCAAATCGAGACGTTTCGTGAGCAGGACGCAACCGAGTTCGTCGTTCTTCAACGTCCAGCCGTCGGCTTCCAGTTCGCCCCCCATTTCGGTGATCTTTTCCGTAACGATTCCGGCGTAATGACTCGGCGCCAGCGGGAGGTCTTCCGCCGCCCAACCGTTGTCCGGATTGTAAAACACCGTGTTTCGCACGGCGTGGTCCTGGTCGCTCGGGCAAAGAAAAAGGGTCAACAGCGTCAGCCCGGCCGATCGGTTCGGTTCGACGTACATTTTCTCGTTGAAATCAAGGAGAGAGCGGACGTTTCCCTGTTCGACGTACGGCAGGATGAGCGCCGCCCAACCGAACTGGGTTCCGTCGATTTTGCCGGGGGGCAACTCGCCGAGCGTATCGTGGTAATTGTGAACAGCGATGCCGATCTGGCGCAGATTGTTCGCGCAACTCATTCGTCGGGCCGATTCCCGAGCGGCTTGGACGGCGGGGAGAAGCAACGCAATCAAAACGCCGACAATCGCAATCACAACGAGAAGTTCGACCAACGTAAAGCCGCCTAAACGTGAAACACGGGACATGGAGAGACCGTCCTTTCCTGGAGACGCCGATTTTCGGCGTTCGTTGACGATTTCCCTTGTCCTTCGCTCAAGAAACCGTGAAAGAAATTGGTAGGTCTTCTGACTTTCGGCGAAACGTCCGACCTTCTCGACGCCAAGCGTCAATGGTCAAAAAGAAACGACGTTTCTCGGCCGATTACAGCGGCGAGGACCGTTCCGGAATGGTCGATTCGAACGAAGCGACGTCACCGGATTCCCTGTTGGCGTCCGCGACGAATTCGCGGACGTGCACCAATTCCGACTGTGTACCATCCTAACACGGAGCGAAAAGCTGTCAACGGGTGAGGTAGGCAACCTACCCGGCTAACGGCTGATCTGTTCGGAAACCGTGACGGGAACGCTGATTTTCGCCCCGTCGCGCAGCACCGTGAATGTCAGCGTTTCGCCGATTTCCGATTGGGCGACGACATCGACGCAGTGCATGTCGTCCTCGATTTCCGTACGGTTGACAAAGAGGATGATATCGTCCTTTTGCAACCCGGCTTTCGCGGTGGGTGAGTCCGGCTGCACCGAATTGATTCGCGCTCCGACCATGCGGGTCACGCCGAGCTTTTTTCGCTCCTCGACGCCGAACGCGGCGTCGAAACCGAGGCCGATATATGGTCGCATCACGGTGCCGCTCTTGACGAGTTGCCGGACGATTTTCAGCACGATTTTCGTCGGCATCGCAAACGCAACCCCTTCGCTCCCCCCCCCTTGGGTCGCAATTGCCGTAACAATTCCGACGACTTCGCCGCGTAAATTCAGCATGGGGCCGCCGCTGCTTCCCGGATTGACCGAAGCGTCGATTTGGTAGAATCCGACGCGCGGCGTCGGACCGACCGACGCCGGAACACGCCGCCGATTCGTTGCGCTGACGATTCCCATGGAAACGCTTCGGTCCAAGCCGAACGGGCTGCCGATCGTCAAAATCAGGTCGCCGACCTCCGCGCTCTCCGCAAACAGGGCGGGAACAAGCGTCGTTTCCGCAACAACGACCGCCGCGACGTCGAAGTCGGTGTTCGTGAGCACCTCGACCGGTGTGAGGAGCGAACGGTCCTCCGCCTGAATCTTGATCGACTCCAGCGGGATTCCCTCGACGACGTGCCGATTCGTTAACACGACCCGTTTGCCGTCGATTTCCGCGATGATTCCGCAGCCGGATTCCTCGATCTGCATCTGGACCTGCCGTCCGGCGGCTTTGGTCGGCGAAACCTGTCGCAACCGCTTCGATTCGATGTGAACGATCGACGGCCCGGCAAAATCGACTGCGGCACGGAACACTTTCCCCAAGCGTTCAAAGGGGGCCGCTTCGGCCAACAATTTTTGCCGCGATTCTTCACGGGACGGCGTTTGGGACGTTGCAACGCTTCCCGAAAACGGTATCAGAAGTGCAACGAGGAAGGCGAAAAACAGGTATTGCCGCATGGTTTCGTTCGGATTTCAAAATGGGCCGATTTTTCACAATTGTACCCGAAATTGATCCAAACCGCCACTGAGCTGAACGATTTATCAAAATTCGGTGCCGCTTCGACGTTTTCGACTGGAAATTTGCGACGAAATCGGATATAATGGCCCCCAAATGAACTAGCGGCGTACACGGAGTACCGGCTAAATCTATATGCGTAGTACCGGGACGCGGAGTACCGGCTAAATCAGGTATGTTCAAGGCGATTTGCCCTCATTGCTCGAAAGATTACACACTCGACGATTCGCTGTTGGGAAAAACGGCGAACTGTCGGCAGTGTCGTCAACAATTCGTGCTTGAAGAGAACACGGCAACACACATCGCCGTCCCCTCACCGGCTCTCGACGATTCCAAGCACGATTCCGGTTTCGAACTGAAGCCGCGTTCGTCGAAAAGCCACAAGAGGGGCCAGGTCAAACGGCAAATTCCCGATCCGGCGCTGGAAAAACGGTTCTCCAAGGAATCCGGCATGTGGAACGTCGGCGACGTCGTTCTCGGTATCTACGAGGTCAAACCGCTTGCTCCCGATATGCCGTTCGCCGAAGGGGGCGTCGGCGTCGTGAACCGGATTTTCCACCGCGAATGGAACATCGATCTCGCCGTGAAAAGTCCGAAACCGCATGTTTTCCGCACGGAAAACGGAAAGATCAGCTACGAAAAAGAAGCGCAAACCTGGATCGAGTTGGGACTCCATCCGAACATCGTGACCTGCTATCTGGTGCGCCGGATCGGCGATATTCCGCGGCTTTTCTCGGAATTCGTGCCGGACGGCAGCCTCCGGGATTGGATTCGGGACGGACGTCTTTACGAAGGAGGCCCCGAGGCGTCGCTGTTGCGGATTCTCGACATCGGGACCCAATTCGCCTGGGGATTGGAACACGCCCATCGGCAGAAATTGCTGCATCTGGACGTCAAACCCGCCAACGTGATGATGGCCGGCCAAACCGCCAAGGTGACGGACTTCGGACTCGCCCAGGGAATCTCGGAGCAAATGACGGATCAAACCGCGGCGCCCGCCGTTGCCGCTGCCGGTTCGTCGAACAGCGGCATGACGCCGGGATACTGTTCGCCGGAACAGTTCGAAGCATTCCATTTCGCCCAAAAAATGGAGTTCGACAAGATTCCACCGATCACGCTCCAATCGGATATCTGGTCGTGGGGAGTGAGCGTTCTGTCGATGTTTCACGGACGTCCGCCGTGCAAACGGGGAGGGCAGACCGCCCGCCGCGTCTTCGAGGTTTTTCTGAAGGGAACGCCGGAAGACGGACGCCCCGCCATGCCGCAGCCGGTCGTCGATCTCCTTTTCCGCTGTTTCGAAGAGGACCCGGCTGCCCGACCGGAATCGATGGAGCAGGTCGCCGATTCCATGGTCGAAATCTACCGCGAAATCTCCGGAATGCCGTTCCCACGACTTCGGCCGGTCAGCGCAACCTGGACGCCGGAAAGCATCAACAATCGAGCCGCCTCGATGCTCGACTTGGGGAAACCGAACGACGCCGCCCAACTGCTGAACCAAGCGGCCGAAATGCAACCGTGGCATCCCGAGGTGACGTACAACCAATCGCTCCTCACTTGGCGGTCCGGTCGGATGACCGATCTGGAAGCGGTCGAAAAGCTCGAAACACTGGCGAAAACGCGCGCCCAGTCGGCGGTGCCGCTCTATGCGCTCGGTTTGGTGCAACGGGAACGGGGAAACCTGCAAACAGCGGTCGATGCCTTCGAACAGGCGATGGTGCTGGAACCGCGGGACGACATCAAAGGAGCCCACGCTGCGACCGAACAGATTGCCGCGAAAAGCACCCGCTGCCTGGAACGGTTTCAATTGGGACAGGAAACCGAGGACGACGTTTACGTCGACGATAAAGGGGAGCTCCTCCTGACGGTCGTCGATTCGATCACGTTCGCGCTTCGGGAAACGGCGACCGGTCGGATTCGGAACACGTTCAAACAGCCCAAAGAAGAGCAGCGGCGGCAATTTCCGAACCGACTCGCCATCAGCGACGATATTTTGTGGGAACTCGTCGCGATTCCGGATCTTCCGATCACGTTGCGGCGGATCGGCGCACCGGCGCCGGCGGCATCGTTCACGAAAGTTCCGTGGAAGCGGTATTTCGGCAAAGCGACGACCGCCAAGGAAAATATCGTTACGTCAAAAGGGAGCAAATGGGCCGGCGTCCTGGTGGAGAACCGTGTCGACATTTACGACCGGGAAACGAAGGCGAAAATCGGCGACCTCTTCGGGCACGAAGATACCGTGACGACGGCGATGCTCAGCGACGACGGCCGCTTTGCGATCACCGGCAGCGCGGATCGGACCATGCGGATTTGGGAGCTTCCCTCGACCCGATGTTTGCGGACGTTTACGTCGCTCGGTGCCGGCGTCGACGCGGTTTATCTCGATAAAAACGGACAGTTCGCGCTGTCGCTCATGGCGGGCGGGGCGCTCCGGATTTGGGACGTTTCGCTTCTCTGCAACTCCAAGGGAACCTTCCGGGCGCCGTTGATGCTCTCTCTCGTTGCCAGCGCGGAACAGGTCACGAAACAGCAGCTCGAAATGAACGAACGCTGCACGGAAATCAAGGACGCCGTCGATGCGGCGGATTACGGAGCGGCGATGACCGCCGTGGAACGGGCCAAAAAACTGAACGGTTGGGAAGCGGCCCGAAAAGGATTGGAAACGGACGGCGTTTGGGAATCGATTTCACGACATTGCGTACGGAAAGATCTCGCCGATGCGCTTTGCCTCCGAACGTTTGTCGGACCTCACGACACGGTCTCGTCCGTCGTGCTGTCGCCGGATGGTCAATTGGCCGCCTCGACGGGACGGGACCAGACGATCCGTGTCTGGAACATCACCGAACAACGACCGGTCGCCGTTCTTGAAGGGCATTACGATTGGGTCCGCAGTTTGGCGATCACGTCCGACGCGAAATTTATCGTTTCGGGAAGTTGGGACATGAGCGTCCGGGTCTGGAATATCGCCGGCGGCCAAGTCGTGCGCCGTTTCGACGAGAAAGTCAAATCGCTCAACAAAATCGCATTGAATCCGCAAGGGCGAACCGTTGCGATCGCCAACGGAAGCGGCGCCGTGATCCTTTGGGACGTCCTCTCCAACGAAACCTGCGGGCGATTCCTTGCGCACCAGGGGAGCGTCAACTCGATCCGGTTCAACCGGGACGGTCGATTTTTCGTTACAGGCGGCGACGACAACGTCGTTTCGGTTTGGAGGGTCGGCAAAGACGATCCGATTCGCACGGTCAAAGTCCACAAATCGCCGGTGACGGAAGCGATGCTTTCGACCGACTTGACCCGCATCGTTTCCGGCGACCGGGAAGGACGCATCGTCTGCTGGAACCTGGTGGAGAACAAAAAAGAACTCGACGTGCAGGGACATTTCGGCGACGTGACGGGACTCTGTTTCCTCGGCGACGAACGGGGTTTCCTCTCGACCGGCAAAGACATGAAATTGCGGGTCGAGGGGATTCAAGACCGTTCGAACAGCCGGGTGATCGAAGGGCACGCCTCGCCGATCCTGGCGTTGACGGCGGATATTTCGGGCCGTCGGGTGATTACCGGTTGCGACGACGCAACGGTCAACGTCTGGGAACTGAATTGGAATTACGAGTTTCCCGGCTGGGGACCCGCGACGCCGGACGCCGAAAATATCGTAACGTCGTTGCTGACGCTCTACTCGCCGGATCCGCTCGGCAAGGAAACGCCGAAAGTCGACTCCGTGATCCTGAAACGCATCCTCCTTGAAATGGAGTATCGCGGTTACGGTACGATATTGCCGGAAGAGCTCAAGCAACTCTGTTCCCGCAAGCTCGCCCAATGGACCGGGCCGCTGGAGTTGCCGCAGTAAGAAAAACAGAACGAAGCATTCGTCAATGAAACCGCCGATACCGTCGAAAAAAGCGGGTTTGGAACTGAAGATGACGTCGATGATCGACGTCATTTTCCTGCTGCTCATCTTTTTCGTTTGCACCGCGAATTTTCAGGCGCTCGAAGAACTCCTTCCGACCGATCTCTCGCTGCCGGGGAGCTCGGAAGTCGATGTTCCGCTGCCGCCGCCGAAGCAGCTCGACGTCGTTCGCATGAAAATCGGCTTCGACACGAAACCGATCTGGCATGTCGAAGGTAATCAATGCCAAACGCCGCAAGAAGTCTTGCAACTCCTACGGCGTCTGTCGGATCTCCGACGTGATATTCCCGTGATCATCGACGCCGCCGCCAATGTTCCGATGGAACATGTCATCGACGCCTACGATTGGTCGCGGCTCGCCGGATTTGAATCGATCCAGTTCGCCGCCGGGAAAAAACCGTAATCGAACGATTACTTCTTGTCGTCGGCCTTCGAGTCGGCTTTCGCATCCGCTTCTTTGCCGTCGGTCAACCGGATCAGGGTTCGTTCTTCGGTATGGTCCTTGCTTAAATGGACCAGCATGGGAACGGTGTCCTGCGTCAGGTTCCACAAACCGCATTCGGCGACGATCCCTTCGTGTTCCGGTGTCGTGAACGCAACACGCTGCGTCTTCGGATCGACGGCTCCGTACAGTTCGGTCGCCTTGTCGGTTTCCTGATTCACGAAATTGCCGCGAACCTGACCGTCCTTGCTCGTTGCCAATTGGAGAACCCGGCTCGATCTTTTTTGGTTTCCGTCGGCGACCACGGCGAAGGTTCCCATCGGCAGCCATTCCGTCGGTTCCTGACCGGCAATTTTCGTCGACTTGGCGTCGTCTTTCAGAGACGCTCCGCCTTGTTCCAAGGCGATCGGTCCCGATTCCTTCGGCTGTTCGGTGGTCGCTTGCGTCGATTCCGACGAGGAGCCGGCGTTGTTAATCGTGATGTTCGTCGCACTCGGTTGCGATTCGACCGCAGTCGGAGCACCCATCGCTGCCAGTTCGACGGCCTGTTCGTAGTACTCGTCGGCGCTGACATACGGAACGCTGTTCACGTACACCATTTCACCGTCATAAACGATGTTGCTGCCGTAAACATAAGGGATCGGCTGCAAAGCGGCGTCAACAACCGCTCCGGTGAAGAATCCCGCGGCGAACCAACCCCAAGCGTGGTCCCATGTGGGACGTCCCCACCATGCCGGCGGCGGAATCGGCGGTCCCGGATGCGGGCCAGGGCCGGGCCATGGTCCGGGACCAGGATGCGGACCGGGACCCCAACCGGGTCGCCAGGCGTTCGGGTGATTATCGAACCATTTGTCCGTCCAGAAATCGTTCCGGTTGAAGCTGTGGTTGAAATTGTTTCGAACGTCGTTGATCGTCTGGTGATTGATGTTCGCTTTGTTGATCACCGTATTGTTGATCTGCGTCGGATGGAAATTGTTCCAGCTTTTCCAATCCGGTCCGTCCCGATTCACGATATTCGTGTCGCCGCGTCGAAATACATTGTCCCGATCGACAATATTGTGGTCGGCGCGCTGATCCGGCCCGATATGCCGTGTTTCGCCGGGAATGTTGCGTCCGATGTTACCGGGAAGATCCCGCGTTTCGCCGGGGATGTTGCGATCGATGTTCCCCGGAAGCTTTCGTGTTTCACCGGGGATGTTGCGATCAATGTTCCCCGGAAGATTCCGCGTTTCACCGGGGATGTTGCGATCGATATTTCCCGGAAGATTCCGCGTTTCACCGGGGATGTTGCGTCCGATGTTGCCGGGAGCGAAATTTCGCGGTCCGACATTTTGCGGAATGTTGGGACGTTCAAAACCGCCGCCTCCCATCGGTGGGGAGAAATCGTGATGGATCACGGAGCCGCCGCCGAAATTGGAGTGCATGGCGCCGAAATTGGGCATTCCACCGCCGCCGAAACCGCCGGGATGAAATCCACCGCCACCGCCGAATCCACCGCCGCCGCGGAACCCACCTCCTCCGCCGCCTCGAAACGCTCCTTGAACCTGTTGCGACTCGAACGTCGTTCCGGCGAAGATCACCAACATGCCGATCAGGCATGACAATCTTTTCAAAAACGTTTTGTTCATGGTTGCCTCCTTTAATGAAAAAACGGTGAACAGCCGTGTACCGGCGTCTACGTCGCTCGGCTTGACGGCATGGTTTAATTGTAGCAACTCGTTTTGAAAAGAAAAGCGCACAAGAAATTTGTCGCATCGGATTTCAGAGTTTTTCGGGGATTCTCCTTGCTTTTCAGTGGTTTGGGGTTTAAGATATTGTGGTGTTTCAAGAAATCCCAAACGAGCCGCGAACCCTGTTCGCGGAAAACGGAGAAACCGGCATGAAGATGAATCGGCAAGCCTTTACGTTGGCGGAACTTTTGGTCGTCATTGCGATCATCGGAATCGTGATCGCATTGATTTTTCCGGCGGTGCAGCAAGCGCGTGAAGCGGGCCGCCGTGCCGTTTGCGCGAGCAATATGCGCCAAATCGCTTTTGCCACGATCAATTATCAGGAAAACTATAAGGTTTTTCCGCCGGGATGTTTGCACCAACCGGGATTCAATGCTCATGCAATCGGCGGTAGCAGCGGAAGTTTACCGGATTCCGTGAATGTTCCTTGTGGAATGATCGGTTGGGCGGCGTTTATTCTCCCATTCATCGAGGCGGGAGAGACGGTTTACAAAGACATTAATTTTTCCGCACCCGGTTACGCCGATTACATCGGTATCGCCGGTTCTTCTCCTGACACCAATGAAGGGCCGTGTGGCGCTCCGTTGGTGAGCACCTCAGTCAACGCAAACGCTTCCCGGAACTGTCCGGCGGTGTTCCGTTGCGGATCGACTCCTCATAATTCCCAATCGATGAAAGGAATGAAAGACTACGCCGCGAACTGCGGAGCAGACTTCGCTGAACGGGTCAATACCTCGCTTTATAAGTCTTCCACCATCAGTGCCAGTGTCGCCAGCACGGTTTTTAATTCGAACCGATCCGTTCTTTTAGGCGTGTTCTACCGAAACAGTGGGACGGCTCTGACGGACATCAAGGATGGGTCATCACACACGTTCCTCTTCCTTGAACAGTCGGCGATGGTCCTTCCGGAAGCCCTCGAGTTTAATCCGGGCGTCCATCGGGTTTTTGGAGCGAATCCTTTCTTCTTCGTGAATCATGGCGGACAAGGATTTGTATGCTTCACACTGAATTCCGGAGCACCGTCGGGCGTTAACGTTTTTCCGCCGAATACATTGTCTCACAATTCCCCGACACGAACGGCACGCAGTTTTCATCCCGGCGGTCTGAACACCGTTCTTGGAGATGGTTCGGTTAAGTTTGTTCGGGATACGGTCAGCATGAGCATCTGGTGCGCGACATTCACCCGCTCCAGCGCCCAGTACGATGCCAGTACGTCCAGCTTCACCGGTTTCCGGGCAGGCGGCGGAATGAGAACGGCGGAAACGCTGAAATAAACCCGAACTTGCCGTGCGAAAATGTAAGCGGAAGATGAACCCGGACCTTTTTTTGTTTGTCGATCATGAAACTCCACTCCGTTTTTGTTTCCGTTGCGTTGACGCTGCTGATCGCGTTGGTCGGTTGCGGTGAAAAACTTCCTTATCCGGTCGCCGGTATCCAAGGAACGGTTACCTATCAAGGAAAACCGCTTCCCAAAGGGATGTTTTTGCAATTTATCCCGGCCGACGGTGAAGGACGCCCCAGCGAAGCCGTGGTAAAGGACGAAGGGAAATTCAAAGCGGTCTACACACGCCGCACGGATGGCATTCAAGTCGGCAAAATGCTGATGAGAGTCGCTTGGACCGGTGCGGGTGCGGAAGGAGAGACGCCGCCGCCGGAAATCGGGGAGATCATCAAGAAATACGGCAGCGCGTCGGAAGGCTTCCCCGTGGACGTTACGAAGGCGGACAGAGAGTTCAAGATCGACTTGAAGTAAATATAGCCGATACTCCGCGTCTCCGATCGGAACCGGTACCGGAACCTTCGATTCGCGGGCTCGACATTGCTCAATCGCGGCAGTGTTCCAAAATGTGCCGGAACGACTCGGTTTGCGTTGAGAACACGTCGACGATGTTCGGATCGAAATGTGTTCCCGCTCCTTCCGTGATGATGCGGATGGCGGTGTCCAACGGAACCGGTTCCTTGTAGGGTCGCCGTGTTACCAAGGCGTCGAAAACATCCGCGACGGCCATGATCCGACCCCCCAAAGGAATCTCTTCTTCCTTTAATTGACGGGGATATCCGGAACCGTCCCAGCGTTCGTGATGCGCAGCACACATTTCCAGCCCTTCGTCGAGAAAACTGGGGAAGCCGAGTTCAAGCGTCGCCGCGCGTAATGTCTGCTCGCCGACAAAAACGTGTTCCTTCATCACCGCGAATTCCGCCAGCGTCAGGCGGTCTTCCTTCAAAAGAATGGCGTCCGGAATTCCCATTTTGCCGATGTCGTGCATCGGCGCCGCCGAAATGATGTTCTCGATCCGCTCTTCCGTCAAAAAATGCTGGAATCGGTGATGACCCGCCAAGGCTCGCGCCAAAACCTCGACGTAAAGACTTGTCCGCTTAATGTGTCCCCCCGTATTGGGGTCCCGACACTCCGCAAGACTCGCCAACGCATTGATCGTCGTCCGTTTCATCGCCAGGAGCTGCTGCGTCTTTTGATCGACCATTCGCTCCAAATGGTAACGATGGTCGTACAATTCCAGCAACATTCGAATCCTGTGGAGCAGCAGTTTCGGCGTGACCGGCTTGGAAACGTAATCCGCCGCACCGTGACCGAGCCCTTCCAGTTCGCTTTCGTTGTCCGCTTGCTCCGTGAAAAAGATCACCGGAATCCGTTCCGTCTCCGGATTCGCCTTGATCCGCTTGATCGTCTCGTAACCATCGATTCCCGGCATGTTGACGTCCAAAATGATCAACTCCGGCTTGTTGCCCTGCAGGTACTTCAACGCCTGCTCCCCCGATGTCATCAACACCGGCTTGTAATCGTTTTTTAACGCCTGATCGACCAATCGGAGGTTGCCGACATTGTCGTCGACGACAAGAATAATCTTGGGCGGCATAGTTGAGCGTTCGTTCAGAAAGAAAAGAATATTGGAATAGAGTGGCAAATATTATAGCCGGAATCTCGAACGGTGGCAATCAAAAACCGCCCTTTTTTCCCAAAAATGATTGATTCGACGATTCGGTTTCCGTATACTGAATGATGTTGCTTGTCCCCGCCTGCGCGGGGATGACGATGTTATTACCCATCTATTGCAAAGGAATCCGAGATGAAATCCACTCGTCGACGTTTTTTGGCGGCTGCCGGTTTGGCGGTCGCTTCCCCACTGGTGATTCCCCGAAACGTGCTCGCTCAAGACGGCAAACCCGGCGCCAACGATACCGTCAAGGTGGCGATGATTGGACTTGGCGGTCGCTGCACCGGCATTTATAAGCCCGACGTCAAGCCGGTCGCCGGGCTGAAGGTCGTTGCCGTCTGCGACTTTTGGCCGAACCGCATCGACTCGTTCATGAAGAAATTCGACGGCGACTTCAAGCCGGAGCAGGGTTACACCGACTTCCGCAAGATGATCGAAAAGGAAAAGCCGGACGGCGTCATGGCGGAAACGACGACGCATCAACGGGCTTGGACCTCCGCGATTTCCATGCAAATGGGCGCCCATCTTTACATCGAAAAGCCGATGTGCCTGACGATCGAAGAAGGCCGATATCTCGTCAACGCCGCCAAAAAGTACAATCGGGTCACGCAGGTCGGAACGCAACAGCGTTCGCTGCCGCTCTGCATGTGGGCTTGCAAGCAAGTTCAAGACGGAGCGCTCGGCAAGATCAAGGTCGTCGAGGCGCCGAACTTCGTCGGTCCGAATCAATGGACGGATCAACCGGGACAAAAGTACCCCGAGGGGATGAACGACGAAATCTGGGATCTCTGGACCAATCAAGCCGTGTTGCGACCATATCATCCGTCGCTGCACTTCGGTTGGTCGAATTGGTGGGACTACGACGCCGGCGGCCTCTGCTTCGGTGTCAGCGGTTGGGGAACTCACTCATACGATCAGGCCAACATGGTTCTCGGCATGAACGAGACCGGACCGGTTGAAATTCTGTTGGAAGAGCCGTGCACGATTCAGGACTCCGGAAAATTCGTGACACGGAAGCCGGACGACGAGGAAACCGGCGCCGAGTACTACCGTATGGCGAAGGTCAAGGGACCGCGAGGCAAGATGAAAATGTGGTTCGCCAACGGTGTCGAACTCCGTTTGAATCTTGACGGCGACCGCGGCCCGGGCTTGGGTTGCATCGTGATCGGCGAAAAAGGAAAAATGGAAATCAACCGTCACAAAATTTCGTCGAATCCGAAAGAGCTCACCGCAAACATTCCCGAAGAAGCGAAGAATAAACGTTCGGAATCGCTTTATCACGTTGAAAATTGGGTCGACTGCATCAAGACCGGCAAGAAGTGCAACGCCGACATCGAATACGGCCAACGGTCGACGACGCTCTGCGAGTTGGTGAACATCGTCCGCGCAACGGCTCCCGTCGGCGAAAAGATCGGCTGGGACCCCGTCAAGGAACGGTTCACGAACAACGACAAGGGGAACGCAATGCTTTCCCGTCCTCGTCGCAAAGGATACGAGTTGCCGGAATTGACGTAATCGTATCACCCCGCGCTGACGCTTGGGGCTGGTACGTTGAAATCACTCCGTCGTTTCGGATTCTTCATCGCTCGGCGGAGCTTCAATCGTGATCGGGAGCGGGACGACCAGTGAATAGTCGATCGTTTTCCGATCATCGGTCGTCGCTCCGGTCCATTGTCCGAGCGTTGAGTTGCCGAACCGCTGCCGACGAATGGAAACCGTGATTTGGATCGCTTTCGGGAGAATTTGCCGTTCGTCCATGTCCCAATAATCGACCCATTCGCCGGTCGTTCCCTCTTGGCCCGCTTCGGGATCGAAGTACGCAAACTGAATCGACTCGACTTCCGGCGCAAGCGGTTCGTCGTACTGTTCGTATTCCGTTTCCAGTCCTTCGTTGACCATGTACTGCGAAACGAGACGGTCGAGTTGGCGACGAAACAGGCCGTATTGCAACGCCGTTTGGTCGAGAGACCGTCCGAGCGAACCGATCAACTTCTCCGGTTGGTACCGCGGATCGTCGGTGTTTGCGATCGTTCCGGTGTCTTTGCCGAGATAATAGAAAATCGTTTTCGACGGGCTCAATCGGTCCGGCTGCACGGAGGAACCGGAACGAATCTGTTTCGAGCCGAACATTTCACCGCGTGGGAGTTGAGCGGTGTCGATCTGCAACCATTCGACGTCGCCGTAGATTCCCGGCATCACGCCGAGAACGGTGGTGTCTGCCGACGATTCCTCCTCGGTCGTTTCCGTGGTCGACGGTTCCATCAGCGAAGCGATCTCGGCGTCGTAAGAAGTTAAACCGAACAGTTCGGAGAGCGCCGTGGTATCGACTTCCAGCGTTTCCTCTTTCACGGCGACGACGGTGGAACGAATATCGCGGGCAATGCGGTCCAAGACGGCTCGCGCCAGTTGCGCTTCCTCGACTTCCTCGCGGTTGATCGTGAGCATTCGGAGATGCGACTCGATCGCCATGCCGATGAACAGGAGCACTACCGTCATCAAAAAGACCGAAATCATGACTTCGATCAGCGTGTAAGCAGAGCGAGACGTGATTCGTGATTCGTGGTTTGTGGTTCGTGTCAACATATCGCTTGCGTTTTAGCCGCGCAGCGCGTCTTAATCGAGTTGAATCCGGTTCGTGGCGACGAAAATATTGTTGTGCTGCAACGAGACCGTGAATCCGAGGTCGCGGCCCATGTCGCGCAAGTCTTCCTGCAAGTTTCCGGTGTCGACGCTCAACGGAACCTGGAGCTGGCCGATCAGGACGAAGTCGTCGCCGCTACGGTGCCCGAACAAATCGTTGATGTTGATGTCGTGTCCGGCGAGATGGCGACTGAACTCTCGAACGATTCCCGGCCGATCCTTGCCGGTCGCTGTAATGACAAACGTTTCGGACGACGTCGTGTTCCGCGAAATCTGCTCCCGTTTCAGTTTTTCGTCGATTCGGCGAACGAGAATCTGGTAATCGGGGCCGAGTTCTTCCGACGACCGTAACTTGTCGACGAGTTCCTGCGAAGGAATCTCCATCGGCAGCGAGACGGTCATGATCAGCGTGAAAAACCCGTCGAGAACGGTCTGACTGCACGAATCGATGTTACCGCCGAATCGCTCCAACGCCGAACTGACGCCGGAAACGATGCCCGGATGGTCGTTCGACATGACGCTGAGCACATACGCGAATTTCAGAGGGGTGGTCGACATGATTCTACCGAAAACGAAAGGGATAATCAGATCTCAACGGAACTCTCTGAATATAATGGAAACCCCCATTGTTGGCAACGGGCGGATTCTATTCGTAAACGCTCAGATGTCGGTAATAGACTTCGAGCATGAAGATCGACAGGCAAGTCGTGTAGAGCCGGCCGTAATACTTTCCCCATTCATCGGGTTGCGGCTCCCTCGGGTGCCAACTTCCGGCGGACGCTCCCTTTTTCTCCTGGAACTTCGGCAATTCCGTCCGCATCCGGGCGTTCCACTGTTTCCACGGCTCACCGCCGACATGATGAATCACCTGTGTGGCGTAATACCAAGAGTAAACGTCCCGTTTGGTTTCCGACTCAAAATCGATTTGATGCTCCGGATCGGCTAAAAGCTCAATGCCGCGAACGAGTCGGGGATCGTCCTTTTCCCAGCCGAGCAACTGACGGCAAAGCAACCCCTCGGCGGTCATCGAAATCTTCGGAAGTTCCCCCTGGAGCGAACGGTAAACATATTGGCTCCCACCGTCTCGGCTCGTTTCGTCAAGAAACGCCGCAATTCGTTGGAACGTCCGTTCCGGAACTTTCAGGCCGTTTCCTTGAGCGCTCTTGAGTGCCATGACGATCCAACCGGTCACGGAAACGTCGGCGTCGGTGCTGAATTGATCCGCAACATACCGCCAACCGCCGGCGACGTTCTGCGTTCTGACGCAATAGTCGACCGCCTTTTGGGCCGGTTCCCGAAGCGTTTCGTCTTTCGTCATGCCGTACAGCTCGCAAATCGCGATCGTGCAGAGTCCATGCGTGTAAAACCGATGGTTGTTCGTGTGCACCGCCGCGATCCCGCTCCGGAAGAAGCAGCCGTTGTCGTCCTGTTGTCGCAGGAGCCAATCCCATCCCTTGGCGACGGGGAGCGCGAATTCAACCAGCATCGGATGCCGTGAGGATGGTGTCACACCGAATCCTTGGAACGCCAGCAACGCCATCGCGGTCGCCGCAGCCTGGTCGTCCTGGTCCTTCGCCGCCCCGAAATTATACGGTTGCGACAAACTCCATCTCCCGTTCGTTTGCTGAACCTTGACGAGCCAGCGAAGCCCGTCGATCACCGCTTGTTCCGTTTCGCCGTTTCCCCCTCCCCTGCCGAGCATGTCGACCCGACGCCCTGGATCCCGACCGTTCGGACTGAGTCCGGAGATGTTTTTCGTTTCGCGTTCGCTTGTCGGAGCCGATTCGCCGACGTCGGCTTTTTCGATTTTCGGCAGGTCGGCGAGTGGATTGACAACTTCCGGGAGGTTCACGTCGACGAAGATCGGTTTTTCGATCGGAATCGCGCTGAGGCCGAGATTTTCGTCCCGCACGAATTCCGTCAACTCGTCGCCGATTCCGGAAATCACGGTCAAGTCGTCGTCTCCAAGGTACGGCAGGAACATCAGCGCCAGGGGAAGTAGAAAACAGGCGTGCAAAAGAATGCTCCAAATCCACGGGAGCAGCCGTTCCCGAATCGCGGCGGCGAGTTCTTCCTGAACGTCGTCCGGTTTCGTTTTCGTCTTCAGCGGTGAGACGTTCGGCAGGATGACTTGGGGGAGCTCTTTTTTCCCCTTGACCAGTTTCAGGAGCCAACGAGCGGTTTCGTCGTCGAAGAGATTTTTCGGCGGTTCGACCGGTTTCTTGGGCGTTTTCTTCTTTTTCCGTTTCGGATCGTCCGAGACGACGACCGGTTCGAGCGGCGTCGGCGAGTTCGAATCGGGTTGGCGTGAGAAAGCGGTGGCGTCCATGGTGAAGAGGAAAATTTACCGTCCCCTCTCCCTCGGAAGAGGGGAGGAACGCAGCGAGTATTCGAAATATTGTCCTCCAGCCGGACACGAAAAACCCCGCTCACGATTCTCCATCGCGGCGGGGTCTGATCGCTCCGTTTCCGGCTCGCGGCTCTTACATCATCGGGGCGTCGACATTTCCGCCGCCGACGCGGTGGAGGTGGTCGAGGTCGATGTAGAAGACTTCGACGGCGTCCTGATTCTTAATCGTGTAGGGAATCGGCCAACCGACGTTGGTGGTTTCCTCGAAGTAGATCGTGATTTTGTAGTGAGCGTGATGCAATTGCGCCGGTCCGACCAACGGGAATTGACGCGGCGGATCAATGTAGTCGGCGATGAGATCTTTGGTGATCCCTTTGATGTTTCGGTAGGTCGTTTCCAAACCGGGGACAGCACCGGAAACCGGTCGGATTTTTTCGAGTTGCCGCACGATTTGGTCGTCCGACGGCGGGTCCATCGCTTTGCATTCGCTGCAGATTCGATCGAGAATCGCGACTTTTCCGTAGCGTTCCTTTTCCCAAGCGAGGTCTTCGTATCCCTGCTGAAAATACGGACTGATCGGAACCGGAATACTGGCGATACCGAGAGTCGGTCCGAAAGTCAGGCAGCCGGTTGACGCTAAAGCGAAAAGCAGCGTCAGACTTGCGACGCCGAGAAACACGGTTTTTTTCATGTCATCCCTCGACAAAACGGGGTTCCCTACGGATGAAATCCTTTCCTACCGTGTACTTATCGTTCCGCGACGGTAGGAAACTTGCGGATTTCTCCGTTTTTTTTGGTTTTTCGGAAAGATGGAGCAATTCGGCAAGATTCGAAACGTGAAATTCGACCGGAACCGGCTCGGACGCCGTCGACCCTCTCGCAATCGATGCGTTTGGGGATATACTACGGAAACACTCCTATTTCGTCGCGTTGCCCGAGCGGCACTGTCCGTGTTCTGAAAGCACTGTTTTCCCATGTAATTATGAGCGACACCTCACTTCGTTTCAGCAAAACCGCCGTCGACCGCGCCGGCCGCATGCTGATCGACGATCCGCAAAACGAGGAAGCGCTCGAAGTCCTCGACTATTGGAGGTCGCTCCATGCGGAACCGTTGGAATCGGCGCTGGAACCGACTCCCGCCTGTTTGCGAGGCGACGTGCAGGTCGTTCTCGTGTCGCACGGAGTTTCAAGGACTTGCGGGAAGCCTATCCGAGCTATTTTCTCGACGTCGCCGACTTTACGCACACGATCAACAAAATTTGTTACGAAGGAACTGTTTAAGGATATATCATGAGCGAAACCACCGAGCCGCGGACCTTGAATTTTTTGGAACAGATTATCGAAGCGGACATTGCCGCCGGGAAGCACGGCGGGCGCGTCGGAACACGTTTTCCGCCGGAGCCGAACGGATATCTCCATATCGGTCACGCCAAGAGCATCTGTCTCAATTCGGGGCTCGCCAAGGAATATAAAGGTACGTTTTTTCTCCGTTTCGACGACACGAATCCCGCGAAGGAGGAAACCGAGTACGTCGAATCGATCATCGACGACGTGAAATGGTTGTCCGGCGACGATCTCAAGGATCGGATTTTCTTCGCTTCGGATTACTTCCAACAAATGTACGATTGGGCCGAGGAGCTCATCCGCAAAGGAAAAGCGTACGTTTGCGACCAGACGCCGGAACAGATGAAGGAAAACCGCGGCACGCCGTCGGAACCGATGACGCCGAGCGCCGGTCGGGAGTTTTCGCCGGAAAAGAATCTCGAACTGTTCCGTCAAATGCGCGACGGAAAATTCGCCGAGGGGGAACGGACATTGCGTGCAAAAATCGATTTGGCGTCGCCGAACTTCAACATGCGCGATCCCGTGATGTACCGGATCGTCAAGGCGGAACACCACCGCACCGGCGCGAAGTGGATCATCTATCCGATGTACGACTGGGCGCACGGCCTCGAAGACGCCATCGAACGAATCACCCATTCGATCTGTACGCTGGAATTCGAACACCATCGTCCGCTGTACGATTGGTTTCTCGACCAGATCGACGAATTTTCGAAACCGGGAGCGTACCGTCCCCGCCAATTCGAATTCGCCAGGCTGAATTTATCGTACACCGTGATGAGCAAACGCAAACTGCTCGAACTCGTCAAAGGAAAATTCGTTTCCGGCTGGAGCGATCCCCGGATGCCGACGATTTGCGGCCTGCGGCGTCGCGGGTACACGCCGGAATCGATCCGCGCGTTCTGCAAGGAGATCGGCGTCGCCCGCATGAACAGCATGATCGACGTCGTGAAACTCGAAAACGCGATTCGGGAAGATCTTAATAAACGTGCATTAAGACGGATGGGCGTGCTGAAACCGGTCAAGCTCGTGATCGAGAATTATCCGGACGAAAAGTCCGAAATGCTCGACGCGGTGAATAATCCGGAAAACGAGGCGGATGGAACCCGGCAAATCCCGTTCTCGAAAGTCCTCTTCATCGAACAGGACGACTTCATGGAAATCGCGCCGAAGAAGTATTTTCGTCTCACGCCGGGACAGGAAGTTCGATTGCGTTACGCTTATTATGTCAAGTGTACCGGTTGCGTGAAGGATGATGCCGGAAACGTGGTTGAAGTTCGTTGCAACTAAGATCCCGAGACTCGCGGCGGTTCCTCGCCGGACGGTCGCAAGGTGCAGGGGACGATTCACTGGGTCAGCGCGGAACACGCTCTCCATGCCGAGGTTCGACTGTACGATCGGCTTTTCACCCGCGAAAACCCGGACGACCCGCAGGACCCGACCGATTACAAAGAGTATTTGAACAAGAATTCGTTGGAAATCGTCGCCGACGCCAAACTGGAGCCGAGCCTTGCCGAAGCGAAGCCGTCCGAACGGTTCCAGTTCGAGCGGATCGGATATTTCTGTGCGGATTCCGTCGACTCGACGCCGGGGAAACCGGTCTTTAACCGTACGGTTTCGCTCCGCGATTCCTGGGCGAAGGTCGAAAAGAAAGGTTGATTCCTCCGCGAGCCGGGACCTGCGGGCCCGACGACGCTTCGGGCCGAACCTTATTGTTTCACGGCCGCCGCCGTTTCCTTGGCAACCCGGACGGTGTCGGCGTTTTTCGACTTCTCTTCGACGAGCTGCATCGCTTGAAGGACGGCCTCACGCTGTTGCGTCACGATCGGCTTCGCCGCATTGACCAGGCTGCTGCAAACCGGCTCGGTGAACGGCGGCGTTTCGATCATTTCGGCCAGTTTTTTCAGCGATTCCGCCAAGGGAATCCGACCAAGGGCGTCGATCAAGAGAAGTTTTTCCTCTTCCCGTTGGGCGACGGCCAAGGCGTCGAGTGTCATCTTGTACCGATGTTGGGGGGACGTGTCCATTTGGCGGACGATTCGGATATAGCCCCGCAGTGCCCGAATCTGGAATTTCGGATTCCCGCCTTCTTTCTTGACGACGTCGAGCAACACCGGAGCGGCTTCGGTATCCGGCCAATCGCCGAGGACCTGCGTGGCGACGTCTTGAATTTTCTCCGTCGGGTTTTCGGTCCCTTTTCGGACCGTTTCGATGGCGACTCCGCCGCCGAGAAAACGGAGCAGTTTGAGAATTTCGCACTGCGTGTCGAGTGGGGCGGATTCGTAATCCTTGGCAAGCAGCGAGGCGACGGCGTCCTGATCGACCGTTCGAGCGCAGACGACTTGCAAGGAGCCGAGAACCGTGTCGAACTCGATTTTCGAATCCGGATGCAGCAGTCGATCGACGAGAATGTTGACGTCCTCACCGGAGACGGTGTACCCCAAGGCGTCGAGCGTGGCGCGGCGGACTTCGATGTCGGGATCCTTGAGCAACGGTAGAAGAACCGGTGTTGCGGGACCGATTTTGCGTTTACGGCAAACGGCGGCCAACGGAATGATTTTCTTCCCTTGAGCTTGGGTTAATCGTTGGACGATCATCGCATCCAGATCAGGGTATTGCATCCGTTTAAAAGCGTCGACGGTTGCGTTGACCACGCTCGGATCGGTTGAATGGAGGAGCTCGAACAACGCATCGATCACCGTGTTGTCCGGAACGCTGAACAACGCTTGAATGGCGGCGTTTTTGACCGGAATCGCCGTTTTGTTGTTCGCCCAATCGAGCAACAGCGGTCTGGCGGCGGCATCCGCCCGGTCGCCGAGCGCCGCAAGTGTCGGAACCTGCCGCTCCTCGGAAAGCCGGGGCAACACGGCAAGCAGTGCTTGCGTCGCTGTCGTAACGGTAATTTCCCGACTCGCTTCCAGAGCGGCGGCGAAGATCGTGTCGTCGGGATCGGCAAGGAGCGTGTTGAGTTGCATGGGAGTTTCCGTACCGGCAGTGAGGACTTCACCCCGTACGGCTCCGCTGCGGACGATTCCGGACAGATCGGCTTGCGAACGGACCGAAGCGTAAACCTTTTGGGCGTCTGCCGATTTACCTGCGACGTTCAATGATTCGGCGCAACCGTACAGGCCGTCGACGAGCAGGGCTTTGCGGTCCGCGGGCGATTTTCCGAAAGCGGTTTGAAGCGACACCAAGGCGTCCGGCGTTCCGATTTTCCCCAAAGCGACGGCGGCGGCGTACACGACTTGCTTGTCGGTGCTCTCCAACATGGGAGCGATGCCGGCGGCGGCTTCCGGTTCTTTTCGTTCACCGAGCGATTCGAGAACGCCGACCAAAAGTTTGCCTTGAACCTTGGAAAGCGAGTCCCGTAGTGCGACACCGGCCGCCGGATCGGGGATCCGTTCCAAGGCGATCCTCGCCGGATGTGACAGCGTTTCGTCGTCAAGGAATGGAGCGAGTACCGCTGCGGAATCCCTTGTTCCATTTTGCGCCGCTTGTTTGCAGGCCAATGTTTTGGCGAAGATTGACGCGTTGGCGTCGTTCATCACGGCGGCGAGTCTATCGCTCTCCTCGGAAGCGAAAAGCGTTGCCGCAATAAGAACAAAAAAACAAAATATTCGTTTCATGACAATGACAAGGGCCGGGACCTGCGGTCCCGGAGAGTAAAGGTTGACCCGCTCACTCCGGGACCGCAGGTCCCGGCTTTTATCGTTGCTCAAATCACCCAAGGTTGCCGCAACGCCCTTGCTCGCAGGCGGTTGGCTTCTTCGTCGCCGGGGAACTCGTTTTTCACGGGGTCCCATTTCAGCGGCCGGTTCAACCAGCAGGCGATGTTGCCGAGCACCGCGGCGATTGTCGAATGGGAGCCGATCGCGATATCGCAAAGCGGCCGTTTTCGTAACCGAACGCAGTCGAGCCAGTTGCGAATATGTGAATTGTGTCCCTCGTGCCGCGAGGGGCGGTCCTTGGCGAGGGCCGCCGGATACGATTTCAGATAACCGCGACGTCCGACGTGAATCCAACCGTTTTCGCCGACGAAGACTGCTCCGAACGCCTGCACCGACGTGTTCGGATCGAACCCTTGGGGAAGCTCCGTGTACTTCGATTCCAGGCGGCCGCGGCAGACATGCAGCGTGATATCGTTCGGATATTTGAACGTCAAGTAGGGAATGTTGTCGTTGTTCGGCGGATGGATTTCCAGCGGGCCCGATTCGTCGAGGCCGAGCCCCCAATGAACGACGTCGAAGGCGTGAGAACCGCCGCTGCCGATGCCGCCGAGTCCCAAATCACGGCAGAACGACCACGGAACGACGTTTAACGGGTTGCCGAGATAATGCAACCGATGGTTGAACGGTCGCCACGGTGCCGGACCGAGCCAAAGATCCCAGTCAAGCGTCGGCGGCGTCGGCTCCGCCGGGAGATCGGATTCAACGCTTGCTCCGTTGTGGACCATATAAATCCGGTCGATCTTGCCGAGCACGCCGTCCCGAACCAGTTGGCAGGCGAATTGGAAGTTCTCCCAACTCCGTTGTTGGTAGCCGACCTGGCAGACGGTTCCGTGGCGTCGAACCGCATCGATTTCGGCCAACGCTTCATGGACCGTATAGGCGTTCGGTTTCTCGACGTAAACGTCTTTGCCCGCTTTCGACGCCATGATCACGGCCGGACCGTGCCATTGTTCCCCCAGAGCCATCACGAGGCCGTCAATGTCGGCTCGCGGCAGCATTTCGTGGAAGCCGTTGTAAATAGCGCAACCGTTGAACTCGCCGCTCTCTTTTCGTTTGGCGTATTCACGGTTGACGACGTCCCGATGCGTTTCACGCCTCCACTGGTCCGGATCGCTGACGGCGAGAACCTGAGCGTCCGGGAACGACAGTGTATGCCGCAGATGCCCCTGATTCATCATGCCGACGCCGCAAAAACCAAGCGTGATTCGATTACTCGGTGCGATGGAACGCCCCAATCCGAGCGCTGGACCGGGAATCAACAACGGGGCCGCAACCGCCGTTGTCGTGAGAAAAGCACGACGAGAAATTGCATGTTTCATCGTTTCAACAGATAAAAAACCACGAGGCAAAAAACAACAGAGCCGTGACCTACGGTCCCGGAGTGAGCGGTTGAAACCTTGCTCTCCGGAACCGCAGGTTCCGGCTCCGCTTGCCGTTTTCACAGTAGTTGCATTATTCATGATACTGTTGAAAAGCAATAGACTTGTTCGGAAACCGGTAGCTGCTGACGTCCCCGCGGCAGGTGCGGTACTCCGCAGGCAATACATTAGACTTGTTCGGAAACGTCAAAATAGCGAAATCAGGTAAATTGACATTGCCTTGTTGGGACGATTTGTGGTAATTTACGGCGTTTGCATCTCCCAACAAGGAACGAGGACGCCGTCATGGAACGCTGGCACAAGGCT
>JAVBPI010000029.1:0-14859 GCA_031549705.1 Thermoguttaceae bacterium | reverse complement strand
GGTTTTCCGGCGCTCGGTTTTTCCCCGTCGGGATCGATCAACACGCCGCCGTTCATGATCCCGTTTCGGATCAGCGTGCGGCTGTACGACGCATAATGGTGAGCGAGAAAGAGATCAAGCCGCCAACCGGCTTCCGTGTGTTCGACCGTACGAAAAAACACGTCGCCCGGCGTTGCGGGGGCTTCAGGAAGGAACGATTCCGGGCTCAATCCTTCCTCGTCCGGCAGAAACGGTTCGCTCATATGTTGCAATACAAGCCCGAATCGACCGTCCCCTCTCCCCCCGGGAGAGGGTGAGGGTGAGGGGCTCTGTGCTTGAAATAAAGAAGAATGGTTGTTCGATCCCGTTGGTCAACCAGACGGTTTTCCGATCTGGGCTTGCTTTCAAGGTCAAAACCCCTCACCCTAACCCGAGGGAGAGGGGAGGGAAATCAACGCATCATAAGGCTTGACGCTTTTCGTTTATTCGACTTCGACATCGTCTGTGCCGTCGCCGAAATCGGTGGTCGCTTCGTTGTCGAACGACGTCAGATCGAGCGAGGGACGTTTTTTCGCCCCTGTCGGTGCATCGGGAATATCGTTCAACAACGTGTGTTTCATCAACGACGGAATGGAATCCCGTCCGGCGATTTCCCTTGCGGCGTCTTCGTGGAACTTCCACTGGGCGTTTTGGTATAACCGGAAACCGGTTCCTGCCGGAACGAGGTGACCGAGAATCACGTTTTCCTTCAAGCCGATCAAGTTGTCCGTCTTGCTGGCGAGAGCCGCTTCGGTGAGCACCTTGGTCGTCTCCTGGAACGAGGCTGCCGAGATGAAGCTGGAGCTTTGAACGGCGGCTTTCGTGATTCCGAGGAGTTGCGTCGATGCGTGCGCCAACTCGGTTTTCTTCGCGGTCGCTTCCTTACCACCGGCGGCGGCCGTCTCTTCGTTGCGTTGTTCGAAAACATCGCGTTGGACGATCGCGCCCGGCTCGAACGGGGTGTCCCCTTGTTCGACGATCTTCACGCAAGCCGCGGTATCCTTGTTCGCTTTTTTGAACTGGAATTTGTCGATCTGGACCCCCTCGAGCAGTTTCGTGTCGCCGGACGACTCGACACGGACTTTGCGGAGCATTTGCGAAACAATAATCTCGATATGCTTGTCGTTGATCTTCACCCGCTGGCTGCGGTACACGTTTTGAATTTCACGGACGAGATATTCCTGGACCGCTTCCTCGCCGGAAATACGCAGGATATCGTGCGGGACGAGCGGGCCGTCGGTGATCGACTGTCCCGCCTTGACGGGGTCGCCCGCATGGACACGCATGTGCTTGCCGTGCGAAATTTCGTGGATCCGTTCCGCGCCGGTGTCGGTATTTCGAATTACGATCGTCCGCTTTCCGTGACGTTTATCGCCGAGTTCGACGGTACCGTCGATTTCCGCGATGACCGCCGGGTCTTTCGGTTTGCGGGCTTCGAAAATTTCCGTAACACGAGGCAGACCGCCGGTGATGTCCTGCGTACCGCTGACGTCGCGGGCCGTCTTGGCGAGAAGAACGCCCCGTTCGACCTTCGTGCCGTTTTCGACTTCGATGATCGCCTTGCCCGGCAGATAATAGAAGTCGAGCATGTCTTTGCCGTCTTCGCTCTTCAAGTCGATCTGCGGATGCCGGTCCCCTTTGAGCTCCGTCACGGTCCGCCGGGTCTTGCCCGTATGCGGGTCCTTTTCCGAACGAACCGTTTCACCGTCGACGATATCGACGTAATGCACCGTACCGGCAACCTTGGCGAGAATCGGAACACTGTGCGGATCCCAACTGCAAACGACTTCGCCCGCCTTGAGTTCCTGGTCTTCCTTGACGTGCAGGTTCGCACCGATCGGGATGTTGTACTTGTCCCGTTCACGGCCTCGGGGGTCGAGAATCGCGACCGCCCCGTTTCGGGAAAGCGCGATTCGCTGGCCGTCTTTCGTCTCGATGATTTCGAGTTGGACGAATTTGACCTTGCCGGGATATTTCGTTTTGATTTCGCTTTCTTCGACGTCACGGGCCGCTACACCGCCGATGTGGAACGTCCGCATCGTGAGCTGCGTGCCCGGCTCGCCGATACTTTGCGCGGCGATAATTCCGACGGCGAGTCCTTCCTCGACTTCGTTGCTCGTCGAGAGGTCCATTCCGTAACACTTACGGCAGACGCCGAGTTCCGCTTCGCAAGTCATCGGGCTGCGAATTTGGATCTTTTCGAGACCGAGTTCCTCGATTTTTCGTGCAATTTCTCGCGTAATCAGTTCGTTTTCCTGGACGATCACTTCGTCGGTGATCGGGTTGGCGATATTCGCACGGGAAACACGGCCGCGAATCGATTCAGCGAGACTCACCTCGACTTTTTCGCCACGATAAATGGTTCCCTTGGTGATTCCCTGTGTCGTTCCACAGTCGTCCGCGGTCACGACGACGTTCTGCGCGACGTCCGCGAGTTTACGTGTCAAATATCCGGAGTCCGCCGTTTTGAGGGCCGTATCCGCCAACCCCTTACGGGCACCGTGCGTCGAGCTGAAGTATTCGAGCACCGTCAACCCTTCGCGGAAGTTCGCCTTGATCGGCGTTTCGATGATTTTGCCGGACGGTTTCGCCATCAAACCACGCATACCGGCGAGCTGTCGAATCTGTTCGACGCCACCACGAGCACCGGAGTTCGCCATGAGGAAGATGGGATTCACATACCACGATTGACGGGTATCGTTTTCGAGTTCGATCATCATCTGCTTCGTGATTTCTTCACGGGCGTGAGTCCAGGCGTCAAGCACCTGGTTGTACCGTTCGACTTCCGTGATGACACCGTCCATGTACTGCTGGTGCTTTTGCGAAACTTTTTTCTCCGCCGCTTCAATGATCTTGAGCTTCGATTCCGGCGTGATCAAGTCGTCCGTGGCGAACGACAGGCCGCTATGCGTACTCTCCTGGAAACCAAGCCGCATCAGATTGTCGAGCAGGTCGATCGTATCGCGGCGTCCCTTGTATTCGTGACAGTCGCTGATGACCGTTTGGAGACCGCCGGACTTGAGCGGTTCGTTGTAGTACGGCATCCCTTCCGGCAGGATGTTGTTGAAGATGATACGACCGGGAGTCGTATCGAAAATCGTGCCGGTGGCGACGTTCGGATTGTTTTTGAGCCAACGGTCGTTGGGCATCCGTACCTTGATGATCGCGTGAAGGTCGACGACTTTGTGCGAGAACGCAAGCAACACTTCTTCACGGTTGGCGAAGGACATCCCCTCACCTTTCATGCCCGGCTGCGACATGGTGATGTAATAGCATCCCATAACGACGTCCTGCGACGGCGAAATGATCGGCGCCCCGTTGGCAGGACTGAAAATGTTGTTCGTCGAAAGCATCAACGTATGCGCTTCGACTTGCGCTTCCAGCGACAGCGGAAGGTGAACGGCCATCTGGTCGCCGTCGAAGTCGGCGTTGAAGCCGCGGCAGACGAGCGGATGGAGCTTGATCGCGTTTCCCTCGACGAGAGTCGGTTCGAACGCTTGGATACCCATTCGGTGAAGCGTCGGAGCACGATTTAACAGGACCGGATGGTTCTGGATCACCTCTTCGAGAATGTCCCAGACTTCCTCGTCCTTGCGCTCGATCATCTTCTTGGCGCTCTTGATCGTATCGGCGTGTCCGAGTTCCTTCAAGCGGCGGATGATGAACGGCTGGAAGAGTTCAAGAGCGATCTTTTTCGGCAGACCACATTGATGCAGGCGAAGATGCGGACCGACCACGATCACGCTTCGCGCGGAGTAGTCGACGCGTTTTCCGAGCAGGTTTTCACGGAATCGGCCCTGCTTTCCTTTGATCATGTCGGTGAGCGACTTGAGCGGACGATTGCTGGAGCCGAGCACGGGGCGTTTGCAGCGTCCGTTGTCGAACAGCGCGTCGACGGACTGCTGGAGCATCCGTTTTTCGTTGCGGATAATCACTTCCGGCGCGTTCAGGTCGACGAGTTTTTTGAGACGATTATTCCGGTTGATGATCCGGCGATACAAATCGTTCAAGTCGCTGGTCGCAAACGTTCCGGATTCGAGCAGGACGAGCGGCCGCAAATCCGGCGGGATGACGGGAATCGCGTCGAGGACCATCCATTCCGGCTTGTTGTCGCTGTCGCGGAGCGATTCGACGAGCTTGAGCCGATTGATGAGATCCTTCTTTTTCTGTTTCGATTTCGTTTCATCAAGCTCGACGCGCAGCTCTTCCGACAACTTGACGAGGTCGAGTTGCATCAACAGCTTACGGATCGCTTCGGCGCCCATTTCCGCCTGGAACGAGCCGGTCGGATACTCTTCGCGGGCAGTACGATATTCCTCTTCGTTGAGCAATTGATTCAGTTTCAGCGGCGTGTCTCCCGGATCCGTAACGACGTAATCCTGGAAATAAATCACCTTTTCGAGGCTGGTCGCCTTCATCGCAAGGAGAGTCGCAAGTCGACTCGACGCCGCTTTGAAGAACCAAATATGGACGACCGGCGCGGCGAGATCGATGTGTCCCATCCGTTTGCGGCGAACGCGGCTGTGGGTGATTTTCACGCCGCAACGGTCGCAGGTCATCCCTTTGTATTTCATGCCGCGATATTTACCGCAGTTGCATTCCCAGTCTTTTTCCGGTCCGAAAATCTTTTCGCAGAACAGACCGTCGCGTTCCGGTCGATAGGTACGGTAATTAATCGTTTCCGGTTTCTTGACTTCGCCGTAGGACCAGCTCCGAATGTCGTTCGGCTTCGCAAGGCTGATCTTGACGGCGGCGTAATCGTTGATCCGATCGTAGGTAAATTCGTTACTCATATTAATGGGCGTTAGGCGTTAGGGGCGGATTGGACGAGCCGTGACCTGTGGTCGCGGAGTGATGAGGTTGCCGTTCTCTGCGACCGGAAGGTCGCAGCTCGTTTTACACGCCTCCTCTTTTTTCCAACTGCATGTTCAGGGCGAGGCCGCGAATTTCGTTCGTGAGCACGTCGAAGCTCGCGGGGGTTCCGGCTTCCAAGGTGTTTTCCCCTTTGACCATCGACTCGTAAATTTTCGTACGGCCTTCGACGTCGTCGCTCTTGACGGTGAGCAATTCCTGTAACGTGTACGCCGCACCGTAGGCTTCGAGAGCCCAGACTTCCATTTCGCCGAACCGTTGACCGCCGGACCGGGCCTTTCCACCGAGCGGCTGCTGCGTGATGAGCGAGTAAGGGCCGGTACTTCGTGCGTGGACCTTGTCGTCGACAAGGTGGTGCAACTTGAGCATATAAATGTAACCGACCGTTGTTTCCTGGTCGAACGGTTCGCCGGTTCGACCGTCGTACAATTTGACCTTGCCGTGCTTCGGCAGGCCGGCTTCTTCGAGACATTCGTTGATGTCCGCTTCGGTCGCTCCATCGAACACCGGCGTCACCGCCTGATATCCGAGTTTCGCGGCCGCCCAGCCGAGATGCGTTTCGAGAATCTGACCGACGTTCATACGACTCGGAACGCCGAGCGGATTGAGCATGATTTCCACCGGTGTGCCGTCTTCGAGGAACGGCATGTCTTCACGCGGCAGGATCTTGGCGATCACCCCCTTGTTTCCGTGACGACCGGCCATCTTGTCGCCGACGGAGATCACCCGTTTGGCGGCGACATAAACCTTGACCATTTGGAGCACACCGCGACGGAGTTCGTCACCCCGCTTCATCGAGTTGATTTTGCGGTCCTTGGCGTCGACGGCGGATTCGATTCCCGGCCAGTGTTTGCGGAAAATCGTTTCGGCCTGGCTCCGTTTCGGATCGTCGTCGTCGAGATTGAGGTGTTCCAAACGGAACAATTTCGGTTGCTCCAATTGGCCGTCCAACGACTTGCCGAGCGCTTTTTCCAGCTCATGGATCATCGGATCGAAGACCGCAGAGATTTTCGCGTCTTCTTCTTTTTCGATACGGTTGACTTCGGCATCGAACGCTTTGCGTTCACTTTCGGAGAGGCTCATGCGGCACGAGAATTTCTGCGTGCTGATCACGATTCCTTCGATACCCGACGGAACCTCGAGCGATTCGTTCTTGACTTCCTCACCGGCGCGGCCGAAAATCGCGTGGAGCAGTTTTTCTTCCGGCGTCAGTTCGGTTTTCGATTTCGGCGTCACCTTCCCGACGAGGATGTCTCCCTGCTTGACGTAGGTTCCGACACGGACGATGCCGTTTTCGTCGAGATTGCGCAACGCTTTTTCGCCGACGTTCGGAATATCGTTCGTGAATTCCTCCCGGCCGAGCTTGGTATCGCGGATTTCAATGTCGAATTCCTCGATGTGGATCGACGTGTAGGTGTCCTTCTTGACGAGATCCTCGCTAATGATGATCGCGTCTTCGAAGTTGTATCCGTCCCACACCATGAAGGCGACGAGCACGTTGCGACCGAGACAGAGCTCCCCCTTGTGCATACTCGCTCCGTCGGCGATGATCTGGCCGTCGGCGATTTTTACGTCCGGCTTCACGACCGGGATCTGGTTCTGGCAGGTTCGTTCGTTGAGCCCGACGAATTTACGCAACACATATTCGTCTTCGTATTTTCCATCGGTCTTGTTTTCACCGGCAATAACGATCCGCTGCGAGTCGACATACTTGATCGTTCCGCCCCGTTTGGCGTGGATCAGGAGACTGGAGTTGAACGCCGCACGCCCTTCCAGCCCGGTTGCGACCAGCGCCGGTTCGGAAACGAGGAGCGGCACCGCTTGTCGTTGCATGTTCGACCCCATGAGGGCGCGGTTCGCGTCGTCGTGTTCCAGGAACGGAATCAACCCGGCGGAAACGCCGACCATCTGACTCGGCGAAACGTCGATGTATTCCGCTTCGTCAACCATTACCGGCTCGTAGTCGCCGTCGTATCGGACGATAAGCGTTTCGGAAATCGCTTCGGGAATGGCCCAAGAATGCGAGTTCTTCGCCGACGACTGGATGTGTTCCGGGTCAATTCCAAGACGGAGTCGCGATTTGCGCAACTGGGCGTTGATTTCCTGGACGATGTCTTCCATCGTCTTTTTCGCGACACTTTCCGTGAGATGGAACGTCTTTTTCAATTCCGTTTCACTCGGACAGGTTCCCTTGCGGAGCGAGTCTTCCGTTTTGACGATCAGGTTGCCGAGCGTCACGATTTTCGCTTCTTCGAGGAATTGCTTGATCGGGAAGCAGAGCTCCAGTTTTGCCACGGGAATGGCCAGAATCGACGTCAGACCGACCTTGTCCACGACCTTGTCTTTGATGTCGTTCAACTGGGATTCGTCGATGCTGGGAATGTCGCGGACCAAAACGCCTTGGCGCAACGGACTCGTTCGGATCAAGAGGTCGCGCACCGTTTTAATGCCGGCACCGTCCAATACCTTGAGCTGAGGAGAGAGTTTTGCAAGATCGATTTCGGCGAGCTTTTTCTCCAACAACACGGTCACGCCGAGTTTGTCCAACGCTTTGTCTTTGATTTCCTGCCAAGTGGTGATGGGGTAGTGTTTCAGGATTTTCCGCTTGATTTCGTCGTCGGAGAAACCGAGATAGTCGCCGATCGTGCTGATATTGAAGGCGTCGAAACAATTTTTGGCCTTGATGAACCGATCATATGACCATTCGAGGGTGTCGACTTTCGTCGATATTTTTTCCCACGAAACGATGGAAATGTCGGCCGGCGCGACCCGAACTTCGTGTTCCTCGTCTGCACGAAGCCAATCGATTTGTTCCGTCACTTTGCCGCCGTCCAATTTACAATACGGCGAGATCAGGAATCCGAATTCGTCGACCGCCGCATAAATACTGAGACTCGAAATAAGACCGATGTTCGTACCTTCCGGCGTTTCAATCGGACAAATACGTCCGTAGTGCGACGAGTGAACGTCACGAACATCGAACCCCGCCCGTTTACGGTTCAAGCCGCCGGGACCGAGCGCGGAGAGACGTCGTTCATGCGTCAACATTGAAAGCGGATTCGTCTGGTCGACGACCTGTGAAAGCTCACCACGCCCGAAAAAGTATTCGATAGCGGCGGAAATGCTTTTCTGGTTGATAACCTGTCGCGGCGTAACATCGTCACTGCGGTCTCCGCGATTGGCAAGCCGTTCTTGAACGGTGCGGCGGAGTTTAAGGAAGCCCTTGCGTAACTCCTCTCCCGCCAACTCGTCGATGGTCCGCAACCGTCGATTGCCGAGATGGTCGATATCGTCGATTTCCGCGGTTTCCGGCGGCAACGGCTCCCCTTTGGGATTCTTTTTGAACGCTTTCATCGTCGCCGGCGAATATCTGGCTTGCGTCTTGCTGCCGTCTCCCGCCCAAAGGCGACTCAAATAAATCACGGCATGGACAATGTCGTCCGGCAGGAGGTGCATGTCGCACGGCTGCGGCAACTCCTTGTCTTCAAGGTATTTGGGCGGTTCTTTATCGTCCTGTTTTTTACCTTCGTCCTGTTTTCGGGGCATCCGATGGAATTTTTCCCAGAAGCCGGCAACTTCGTTCCATTCCTTCCATTCCTTGGCATCCCACTTATCGTTCTCGCGGTTTTTTTTCCATTCTTTCCAATCCCACAGGCCGGTGAAATTGGTCAGGTTGGCGTCGGTGATGTCCGTGTTCAACTTCCGGTTGATGCGGAAGCGACCGACCCGACCGAGCCGATAACGGTTGGTGTCGTAAAACTTTTCACGGAAGAGAACCTTGGCTTTGTCGAGCTGCGCCGGATTTCCGGGACGCAAACGCTGGTAAATCCGCAAAAGCGCCTCTTCGTGTGATTTCGTTTTATCTTCGTCAAGCGACTTGAGGATGAGCTTGTTCTTCGGATCGTCCATCACCTCGATTTTCTTCAGGCCGGAAGTACAGATGAACTCCGCCTTGGCTTTGTCGATCATCTCGCCGGACTTGGCGATGATTTCACCCGCCTTGTCGCTGTTGGGGGGATACACGATATCGCCGACGGCGATTTTTCCTTCGTATTCCTTGTCTTTTTCCTTTTTCGACGGCGCAGTGATCGCGATTTCGGTCGTCGTGTAAAACGCTCGCAGAATTTGCGTGTCGGTGCTGTAGTCTTCGGACATGGCCCGCAGCAACATCATGATCGGCAACTTGCTGCTTTGATCGATTTTCGCCGAAATCGTTTCCTTGCGTGTGATGTTCAATTCGATCCAGCTTCCGCGTTCGGGAATCACGCGACAGGCGTAGGTTCGACGCTCGGTGTCCATTTCCGAAACGAAATCGATACCGGGGCTGCGGTGGAGCTGGCTGACGACGACGCGCTCCGCTCCGTTGATGATGAACTCGCCGCCGCCGAGCATGATCGGAATGTCACCGAGATAGACGTCTTCTTCGACGGATTCCTTGTCGCGGACGAGCCGTAAACGGACCTTGAACGGCTTGCCGTAGGTCAGGCGGAGCTGGCGACACTCATCCGGCTCGTAACGCGGCTTTTCGAGCTCGTAATACAAATATTCCAAGCGGGTCGATTTATCGTACGTTTCAATTGGGAAGATTTCCCGAAGCACGGATTCAAGACCCTGATTTTTGCGTTTGCGCGGGGAGACATCCTCTTGGAGGAAATTTTTGTAACTTTGCGTCTGCAGGACCGTCAGGTCCGGGATTTCGTGAGCTGAGTTTTGGCTGCCAAATTTACGAATTTCATGAAAATCAATGCGTCGCTGCGACGGGGTAGCCATAGAATTTAGTCCTTCGGTATGATCGGAGTCCGGGCGTTTGAATAAACGTCACCGGAGCGGAATATTCGGGGTGCACGGGCCGTAAAACGTCGTCGGACGGATTACGCGGGGAAACGGTCGAAAAAGAAAGCCTGCCGGGAATCAGGCGTTGGAATATTCGGAAAAACGTGGAATACGAAACCGGGAAGAGAGCGAAAAAAGACTTTCGTCGAAGAGCAGTTTACGTTGGGGGAGAGGGGACATTATTCGCCTTTCGTCTGTAATCCTCGGAATTTCGCGCATGATTCCCATCGAATCACACACGACCACAGAAACACATTTCGCCTATTACGAGATATGATTCTGTTCGAAAATTCGATTTCTCTCACGAAGGGACAAAGTCCGCAAAGTTGGAAGCCCAAGGATCTTTGTGTCCTTTGTCCCTTCGTGAGAAAAATAAATTTTCGCAACGATGCCGCCCCGAAACGCGCTTCGCGGCTAAAATGCTAACGAAGAGCGAAAGCGGGCGAGATTTCGCGGCACTATTTAACGGACGCTTTGGCGCCGTTCTCTTCAAGCTCTTTCTTCAATTTCTCGGCCTCCTCTTTCGAGACGCCGGATTTGACTTTGCAAGCGGGGCCCGCACTTTCGACCATCGTCTTGGCATCACCAAGGCTTGCACCGGTGGCGGCGCGGACGACCTTAATGACTCCGACCTTCTTGTCAGCCGCGTAGCTTTCAAGAATCACGTCGAATTCGGTTTTTTCTTCGGCTTTCGCGGCACCGGCGTCACCACCGGCCGGAGCGGCCATCATGACGGCACCACCGGAAGCGGGTTCGATTCCGTGGACTTCCTTGAGATAATCGCTGAGTTCCTTCGCTTGCTTCAGCGTCAGGTTGACGATCTGATCGCCCATCGCCTTGATGTCGGCGGAAAATTCGCGTGTTTCTTCGCTCATGGAAATGTTCCTTTCGTTGGACGCGCAAAATGCGCAAGGGTGAAATGATATAGACGATAATTCGGAGAACTACTCGGCGGCAGCCGGAGCTTCCGTGGATTCGGTTTTTTCTTCTTTGTCTTCGCCGAGTTTCGCGATTTGGCTCGCCAAAGCGCCCCCCATCGCAATAAGCTGGCCGGAAAGTTTGCTGCCAACGCCGACAATCTGACCGAGGACCAGTGCAATTTGCTCTTGGCGGGTCGGCCATTTGCTGACTTCGAATGCCTGTTCCGAAGAGAGGGCTTCACCGTCCATGACGGCACCTTTGATCGCAAAACCGGTATACGCCTTGTCTTTAGTCAGGTTGACAAGTTCTTTGGCTAGAGCGACAACATCCGTTGCGCCCCAGCAAAGAGCGTAGGAGCCGTCCATCTTGTCAAATGCCGGAGACAAGAGGGTTCCCTCTGTCGCCCGCCGCGCCAAGCTGTTTTTGATCACCATCAGGCTGATTCCCTTCTCGGCAAGATTTGCGCGAAGGGCCTTGTTTTTGTTGCCGTCGACACCGGAAAGACTGACGAGCATCAGATACGGGACACCGTCAAGCCGTTTCTTGACGCTGTCGATAATCAATTGTTTGACGAATTTGCTCATTGTGTAGGAGTTAGGAGTTAGGAGTTAGGAGTTAGTTAACTCCTGTTCCAACCCCTAAAAATAGAACGTTGTTTTTTGTTATGTTTCAGAACGGCAAGCGGAGATTAGCAACCAAGAGTCCGAAATTCAAGCTCATGACTCCTCTCTCCAAATTCCTCTCTCACGTTGTGACTTTGACACCTGGGGACATGGTTGCGGAAATCGTGATGGACTTGACGTACTGACCTTTGACCGAAGCCGGCTTCAACTGATTGACATAAGTAATGAACGCTTCGATGTTTTCGATAAGTTGCTGCTTCTCAAACTTGATCTTTCCAGTAACGGCGTGAACGATACCGGCTTTGTCGGTGCGGAACTCGACTTTACCCGCCTTGTATTCCTTGATCGTCTTGGCGACTTCCAACGTCACGGTACCGGCACGGGGCGAAGGCATCAACCCACGGGGGCCGAGGATTTTACCGAGCGGACCGACGAGCCCCATCATATCGGGGGTCGCGATACAGACATCGAAGTCGGTCCAACCTTCCTTGATCTTGGCAACGAGGTCGGCGTCACCGACATGATCGGCACCAGCTTCATTTGCTTCGGCGACTTTGTCCCCCTTGGTGAGGACGAGAACCCGAAGCGACTTACCGATGCCGTGCGGCAACACGATCGAACCGCGAACGATTTGATCGGCCTGCTTGGGATCGACTCCAAGACGGATCGCGACTTCAACCGACTGGTTGAATTTCGTGTCGTCGAATTGTTTAAGAACATTGACCGCTTCAACAAGCGGCAACGGATTCGGATTTTTGATTTTTTTCGCGTCAGCTCGGTAACGCTTCGACTTTTTAGCCATTTGAATAATCCACCTGTTAAAGGCTCGGTCCTAATGAAGATTTCCAACAGCGAAAATCCTCTCCCGTTAAATAATTGATAATCAGAAAAAACACAGATTCAGTGTTTCTCAATTCTGAGTTCTCAACTCACAACTTCGATTCCCATGCTTCGTGCCGTTCCCTTAAGAATATTTTTGGCGGCGTCGACAGTACGGGCATTCAAGTCTTTCATTTTTTTCGCGGCGATGTCGGCAAGCTGTTTTTCGGTAACTTGTCCGACTTTGACGCGTGGAGCATTACCGCTACCACTGACAATACCGGCGGCTTGTTTCAAAAGGTCGCAACTGTGCGGACTTTTGGTTTCAAGTTCGAATGTTCGATCGCTAAAGACCCGGACGACGACCGGGATTCGCATGCCAAGATCCGGCTTCGTTCGTTCGTTGAACTGTTGCACGAATTGACCGAGGTTGAGGCCGTATTTACCCAATGCGGTACCGACCGGCGGAGCCGCCGTCGCTTGGCCACCCTTTGCATGAAACCGAACCGTTGCCGTTAATTGCTTTGCCATGATATTAGTGAATAGTAAATAACGAATAGTGAATAGCTGAGGACAAACACGAGACGTGACCGAATGAATTTAGATTTGAACTTCTTCCGGTATTCATTCTTCACTATTTGTTATTCACTAATTCAGGTTTTGTTCGATTTGCCAATACTCCAATTCGACCGGTGTGCTGCGACCGAAGAGATTGATAATTACTGTTACACGACCATTCGTAAAATCGATTGCGTCGACGACACCTTCGAAACTTTCGAAGGTTCCGTCCTTGACTTTAATACTATCGCCGACTTGATAAGCGACTTTCAATTTGGGCGCTTCGGCCGGGTCTTCTTTTTCCGAGGCCAGAATGCGCTGAACCTCGTGCGGCAACATCGGGGTCGGCTTACCGGCAGCACCGGTGAAATCACCAATTCCCTGGGTTTCTCGAACAAGAAACCATGTCGTATCGTTGATCTCCATGAAGATCATGATATAGCCGGGATACAACTTCTTTTTGACAACCTTTTTCTTGTCGCCTCGAATTTCCGTAACTTTTTCAGTCGGGACCAGAATATCACCGAAGTAATCATCCAAACCGGCTTGAGCGATTCGGCGTTTCAGCGACAATTTGATCGCATCCTCACGATTGACTTGAACCTTAAGGATATACCATTTTTTCTTCTCGACATCATCCGATTCCGGCTTTACATCCTTGGCAGCCTTAGTCCTCCTGACTTTGGCAAGTTCCGAATTCTCCGTTTCGCTTTCCGGAGCAGTGTTGAGCTCGACGACGTCTTCTGTATTCAAATCCGAGTCTGACATGGTGGCTTCCCCGATAATTCTCGAACCTCAACCATCCGCTTATGCGATGATACCGATCTTGTGAAAGATGAAAAACCAAACCAAGTCGAACGCGAAAATCAAAGCACTGAGGATTAAAAACATGACGATAACGACGAGCGTCGAGGAATACAGTTCCGCATAGGACGGCCAAGAAACTTTGACCATTTCCGCTTCGACCGATATTAAAAAGTCGGCAAACGGCGGATAGTTGATCGCACGAAATCCGATCCACCATCCGAACAACGTCAAAAGTCCGGCGATCATCCAAAGCACACTTGCATCGCCGAGAACGGGAATGTTGTCAAGCGGCAACGTCGTGAATTTGTACGCTCCACTGGCGAACAAGACGACAATGGCGATCATCGTCAATCGTCGAACCAAGCGTCCTTGCGAGTTTTTATAAAGACGATAACTCAGCAGCTCTTTGAACAGTTCGGTCACTTAAACCTCAGCTTCGAGTGGAGAATTGAGAGTGAAGAATTAAAAATTATAAACGGTGAGACAGTTCTGCCAAGGTGGGCAGCGGAATCTCCGAAAAAATTTGATTCTAAAATAACATCAATTCTCAATTGCCCATTCTCGGTTACAAACAGGGGAGGAGGGAATCGAACCCCCACCAGCGGTTTTGGAGACCGCAGTTCTGCCACTAAACTACTCCCCTACAGGGAGTGAACAAAGAATAGAGAATAGTGAATAGTGAAGACGCAAGCGTAATTTCCAGCATTTCACTATACACTATTCGTTATTCGTTATTCACTACTTCAGGATCTTCGTCACGACACCGGAACCGACGGTGCGACCGCCTTCGCGGATGGCGAAACGGACGTTTTCCTGCATCGCGATCGGTGAGATGAGCTCGACTTTGAGTTTCACGTTATCGCCGGGCATGCACATTTCTGCATCGCCCATCAGATTGAGGGCACCGGTGACGTCGGTCGTGCGGAAGTAGAACTGCGGACGGTAACCGGAGAAGAACGGAGTCGCGCGACCACCTTCTTCCTTCGAAAGGACGTAAACTTCAGCTTCGAAATCGGTATGCGGCGTGATGCTCCCCGGCTTGGCCAAAACCTGACCCCGCTGGATATCTTCACGCTTGACGCCACGGAGCAGAAGTCCGACGTTGTCGCCGGCCATACCGGTGTCGAGCGTCTTGTTGAACATTTCGACGCCGGTGCAGACGACTTTACGTTTTTCGTCGGAGAAACCGACGATTTCAACTTCTTCGCCGACCTTGACGACGCCGCGTTCGATACGACCAGTCGCCACGGTTCCACGACCTTCAATCGAGAACACGTCTTCGACCGCCATGAGGAACGGCTTGTCTTGTTCACGCGGCGGTTCCGGAATGAAGCTGTCGAGAGCGTCCATCAATTCGCTGATGCACTTCGACTTTTCCGGGTCGGCCGGGTTTTGTTGGGCGTCACGG
>JAVBPI010000067.1:0-18271 GCA_031549705.1 Thermoguttaceae bacterium | reverse complement strand
CCATCATCAACGCCCTTTTCAAGCCGAAGGGGAACAAGATCAAAACGCTGATCGACGAATTCGACTATCCGGAGTTCGGCCCTGGCATGATGTACACCGAAATGCAATCACGCATCGAACAAATGGGCGGGACCGTCCAAGTGCGACAACGGATTGTCGGAGTCCGGCACGCCGACAAGAAAGTCATCGCCGTCGAATTCGAAAACGAAAAAGAGGAACGGCAACTTCGACAAGGAACGGACTTTCTTTCGAGCATCCCCATTACGGAATTGGTCCGGATCATGTCCCCGGCAGCGCCGGAAGAAGTCCTCCACGCAGCTGACCGCCTCAAATATCGCAGCTTGGTGACGGTCGACATTACGGTCAATCAAAATGATCTTTTTCCCGACAACTGGATTTACGTCCATTCGCCGGAAGTCAAACTCGGACGGATTCAAAACTTCAAGAATTGGAGTCCGTCGATGATCGCCGACCCGTCGAAAACCACATTGGGACTTGAGTATTTCTGCGACGAAGGAGACGATTTCTGGAACATGGACGATCAAAAAATGTTCGAACTCGCAGCCGACGAAGTCTCGAAGATCAGAATTTGCGAACGAGGCCGTATTGAAGATTACGTGATCGTTCGCGTTCCCAAGGCCTATCCGGTTTACGATATGGAGTATCCGAAGCACTTGGCGACGATTCGCGCGTACCTCGACGGGTTCTCGAACCTGCAGCCGATCGGACGCTACGGAATGTTCAAGTACAATAACATGGATCACTCGATCCTTACCGGATTGTACGCCTCACAAAACATCCTGGCAGGTCGCGCGGTTCACGACATCTGGGACGTCAACACCGAGGAAGAATACCACGAAGAAAAACGGGACGTCGTCAAGTTGCCGGAAACCGCAAAGGAGGCTGCCGCACGCAAGGCTGCCGCGTGAACGCCGACGGTTCATGCTCAAAGCGACGGTTTTCCAAGCGATGATGGGACTTTCGATTTACACTTTTCCTTCAAGTGCTAACCGGCGAGAAAAAACCGCAATCGGAGCTTCGCTTTCGAACGAATCTGCTGAGCGATCTTTTCTCGTCGGTGTCGGGCTCTGCATGCTCCAAGGCGGAATTTGCGCGAACTATTTTGTCAATCCCCGCAAATGATTTTCACGCCGGACCGCATTGGCACTCGGACCGTGTCGTTCTCACTCTGGTTCTGTTTTGGCTTGTCTGCTTCACGATGTCGGGTGTTGCCGGTTTGCTCGTCTTCCGGAAAAAACGTCGGTAACAACACCTTTCTGAAAAAATTGCCCGAAGCGTCTGTACGGGATAAACGCGGAGAGGGGCATCTTCGAGAAAGCCATCGGCAAAACTGCCGTCTCATGGGAAATCTGCCGTAAAATGGTCAACGATTCCGTCGACCATTAATGTGGTGGCAATAAAAAATGAACGGAGTCGTGTTTTGTACGGAGCGTAGCGGAGTTCAAAACGCGGCGGACCATCCAAACAGTCGGTCAAGCAACGGATCAAATTTTATCACCTGCTCAACAATTTCCGCACCGGGCTTGATGATTGACGACGGTTTGCCGTTCAAGTAAAATGACAACGGGATTCTTACCCCCTAAAACGGGGCCCGACTTTACCTGATGGAGCCCGTCGAGGAATAATCGTGCGAACCGTGCATTCTTCCGCTCTTCGGATCAGGGGGCTGCTTGGAAAAACGCGAACCGAACGATCTGCCCACAACAATGCGGTGAAGGAAAATCTTATGGAGCAACTTGTCATCACTGAAAACGTCAAGAACTGCGCCTACGCCGTGTATGCGGTCATGCTTGTCACGACGTTGTTCGTCTATGCCGCCGGATGGTTGCTTAAGAAAGAGATGACGAACTTCAAATTGCGATTGAAGTCGTTTTGGCTGATCGTGATCCTTTTCACGGTGGCGTTCTCCTTTAACAAGTTGTTCGCCTTTTTTTTCCTGGCGTTCATCAATTACCTGGCGCTCAAGGAGTTTTTGTCGCTCATACCGACACGTCGCGCCGACAGACGGGTGCTTTTATGGGCTTACTTGGCGATTCCGGTCCAGTTTTTTTTCATTTACATCCATTGGATCGTGGTGTTCTACCTGTTTGTTCCGCTTTACATGTTTTTGATCATTCCCGTACGCATGGTGCTGATCGGCGACAACGACGGTTTCCTGAAATCGTGCGGAACCATTCATTGGGGGCTCATGACGACGGTTTATTCGCTCGGTTACTTGGCCGTGTATTTGGCGATCCCCGTGGAGAAAAATCCCGCCGGTGGAACGCTGGGAATGCTGTTGTGTATTCTTGTCCTGACCGTATTCAACGATTTCGCCCAATTTTTCTTTGGGAAGTCGTTCGGCAGGCATAAAATCATTCCGAAAGTCAGCCCGAATAAAACCTGGGAAGGATTTATCGGCGGCGTGGTTGCAACGATGCTCATGGCGATGTTTTTAGTGCCGTATTTGACCCCTTCGGGGATCGGACTGGGTGCGGGAGCCGGTTTCGTCATCGCCGTTGCGGGCTTTTTAGGGGATGTGACCATGTCCGCGATCAAGCGGGACATCGGCGTCAAGGACAGCGGCTCGCTCCTCCCCGGCCACGGTGGAATCTTGGACCGACTCGACAGCCTCGTGTTCACCGCCCCCTTGTTTTTCCATTACACCGTTTTTCTCAACAAAATCGACGTGTACATACCGTTTTGAGCTGGAAATAAAAGCCGGAATGAAGGCGTACTCGCCGTAATGACGGAATGTGCGGATCAGCGGCGTTCGCCGCGTGTTTCGTCAATGCGCTTCGCTCCTTTCCGGCTTCTATTTTAAAATGGACGTGTGATAAAATGAATAGCCTGCTGAAATACCTGTTTTTCTTTTTCTGCGTGAAGCCGTTCGTCCATGTCGTTTTGGGGATCAGCGTCAAGAATCCTCAAAACCTTCCACGAAAAGGGCCCGTCATCCTGATCGCCAACCATAATTCGCACATCGATACGCTTGTCTTGATGTGCCTGTTTACCACGTCGCAATTGCTGAAAGTCCATCCCGTCGCGGCAATGGATTACTTCTTCAACACCAAGCTCCGTGCATTCCTGTTCAAAAACCTGATCGGCGCGATCGCCGTCAATAGGCAGAGAGCGAAGAATTCCAAAGAAGATGTCTTTGCCGAAGCGAATCAACATCTCAAGGACGGGCACATCCTGATCATTTATCCGGAAGGAACACGAAGCCCGGACGGCGAAATTCGGGAATTCAAAACAGGGGCCGCCCATTTGGCGAAGGCGAACCCCGACGTTCCGGTGATTCCGATCTTCATCAACGGTCCCGACAAGGTGATGCCGAAATACGATTTTCTGCCGGTGCCGTTCATCTGCGACGTGTACATCGGAGAGCCGATGCACCTTGGTGACGACAGTAAAAAGGAATTCACCGAGAAGATATTCCAGGAAGTCTTACGATTGAAACAAATGCATTTCGAAGGGAGAAACCGATGAATTTGTACATGCTGAAGTTCCCGTACCGAAAAATATTGCTCCCTTTGGCGAAGAAGCTGAAGTTCATCGATCCTGACCTGTTAAGCTATCTTGCAACGGTCGTGGCGTTTGGCACCATGTTTTGCTATCTCTACGCGGTCCAGACGCCCCTGCTGCTTTTGTTGTCGATTCTGTTGACGTTCGTGCGGATGACGCTCAACACGATCGACGGCGTGATCGCCATCGAGCGAGGAAACCTGAGACTCAAAGGGGAAATCGTCAACGCCTTGCCGGACAGATATTCCGATATTTTCATCCTCATGGGAATCGGGCTCTCGCCGATGTGCGCACCGTGGCTCGGCATGGCGGGCATGGCGTCGATGTTCCTCGTCAGTTACACCGGCATGCTCTCCAAAGCGATCGCAACCAATTGGCAGCATCACGGTCCCTTGGGCAAAGTCGAGCGGCTGATTCTCATCATGGTATTTTCGTTGCTCGAATATTTCCACCTGACGGGCAGGATCGGCAATGTCGGGAGTTTTTCGTACTTCGAGTGGTTGATGTTGGTGTTTATCGTTTTAGGTCAAATCACCGTCCTGAGAAGACTTTGCGCCCAATTGAAAGAGTGCCGCAAGTTGGATTGGATCAAGTATTCCCGGAAAGATTTGTACGCGGACAAAAAAATCGCGATCGTTTACGAATCGCAAACGGGAAACACGAAAAAGGTCGCCGAGGAAATTGCCAAGGCCTACGGCATTGAAGCCACGGAAGTCGGTGCCGCAATGGACATGGACCTTTCGCAATACGACCTGGTCGTCTTCGCGGTTCCCCATTTTGGTCGCCGGATATTACCGCCCAAAATGATAGAACTGTTGAGCAAAGGCATTACGGTGAAGAACTACGCGATCGCGACGACGTCCGGCATGCCCTTGGTAAGAACTTTTCGGTCCAATAAAAGAACGATCGATTACTTTGAAGAACGATTGCACAAAAAACCGCTCAATACGGTTAACGTCAAAGGTTTTCATGCCCGAGCCAAGACATACAAGAACCATCCCGATGAGGTTGATTTGCTCGATTCTTATTTGTTTGCCGTTAATACACTGGAGAAACTCAAATGAAATCCTTGAAACTCTTTTTCACCAAGTTGGCGATCCGCACGGTCGGTCCATGGAGCGACGGCATCCGCCTTGCGATGAAGGAAGGATTTACGTCCGGAATCATGCTCGACTACATCTATAAAAACAAGCCGAGCGGAAAGTTTGTTGTCGGCAAGATGATCGACAAAATTTTTCTGGAACACGAAGGTTGGCGTGCCGTCCGACAACGAAAAGACAACCTGTGCGCGAATCTGGAAAAAGCGATCGACTTGACGCTGCAATCGAAAGAGAGCGTTCGTCTCTGCGACGTCGCCGCCGGTCCCGCTTTGTATATGACGGATGTTCTCGAAAAATATCGGGACAAAAATGTTTCCGCCGAGATCAGGGACATCGACGCACGGTGGCTCGAAGAAGCACAAAAACGGGCCGATGCAATAGGACTGAAACTGACCCACAAGGTCGCCAATGCGCTGGAAAAGAACGATTTCGTGTTCGATACGACTCCGGACATTTTTGTCGCATCCGGCTTTTACGACTGGTTCAACGATGCGGAGATGATCAAAAAATCGATGCGTCTGATCCACGAATCCCTGCCGGAGAACGGATATTTCGTTTTCACCAATCAGTCCGGTCATGTGGCGTTGGAGATGACGAACTACCTCTTCAAGGACTTCAATGACAAGCCGCTTGAGATGGTGACATGGGACGCCGCTTTGATCAATTCGTGGGTGGAAGAAATCGGATTTACGATCGTTGACGTCAGAAAAGACGAAAAAGGGTACTATTCGAATGTTTTGGCGGTCAAGAATCGATAAGTCGTCAAACGCCGCCCGGAATCTGAAAAAACGGGAACCTTTCAACAGCGGTTCAATTCGTCGAATCGGCGCTCGAAAAACAAAGACACATTGCGCAATGCGGCTTCCGCCATGCGACGGTTCGCCTCGACGCTGCTGGAGCCGAGATGCGGCGTCAGAACGACGTTGGAGAACCTCCGCAGATCGAATTCGACGCCCCCTTGAGGAATGTAGGGCTCTGCCTCGAAGACGTCCAATGCCGCTCCGGCAATGCGACCGGCGTTCAGGAAGGGGATCAGTTCCCGTTCGTCCAGAACAGCTCCCCGGGCCGTATTCACCAGGACGGCGGAGCGTTTCATCTTTTCGAAACGGGATTTCGAAAAAAAATGAAACGTCTCCGGCGTCGACGCCAAATGAATCGACACGACATCCGCTTCCGGGAGCAGGGAATCGATGTCGGCGGAGTATTGCTCGACGCCGTGTTCCCGGAGGAATTCCTCCGATCGGGGCGAACGTCCCGAAGCGAGCACGCGCATTCCGAAACCGAATCGGGCGATTTTCGTAACTTCCCGGCCGATGGAACCGAAGCCGACGGCGAGAAATGTTTTTCCATGCAGTTCCGAGCCCGTTAATGTCGGGAACAATTCGTTTCTCATGGCGGCGTCGCCGACGGAAACTTTTCGTAACAACGCACCGAGAAGCCAAAACGTGTGTTCCGCAACGCTTCGGTCGAGGACTCCGGGGGTGTTCGCAACGACGATTCCCATCCCCGTGGCCGCCGTTTTGTCGATATTGTCGTGTCCGACGCCGAATCGGACGATGATTGCGCCGGGCATGTTTTCGTTTCGATATTCGCGACCGGTTTCGCCGAGAGCTTCGTAAAGCGGCCCAACGTAAGATTCGACGCCGACGATCACCCCCCGCGCCGAATGTTTTCGGACGGCGTCCGCCAGCGAATGTTCGTCCGCGGCTACGGGAACGACGTAAAAGCCGGTCGCCCCGGACAAAACGGCAACCGCTTTGTCGTATTCTTTTTTTGTAACTAATACTGTGTTCATGGGAAACGATGCCGATTTTCGTCGTGCTGGAGACGGCAACCGTTCTCATTATGCACCGGTCGTCGAAAAAGTCAACGGGAACACGCGGTCGGTGTTTTGTCATGACAACAAAAAAAGGTTACAGAACGTCCGGCCGTTTTCCTGGAGAAGGTTGACATTCATCGACGTGATGTCTATGATTGACGAACGATCGGCACCGCACATCGGCTCGGAGTCGTACCGCCTGAAAACGTTTTCCCCGTCGCCAACAGGAAGAGTAACATGAAAAACGCCATTGTATTCATCATTCTTTTTGTCGTTTTCCCGCTTGCCACCTCGGCGCAACAGAAAGCGGACGTCGAAATCTGGCAGAAGGAATACGCGGATCGAATCCAATCGACGCTGGAGCGGCGTCTTACGCAAAAACCGGAGTTTTCGAAGGATCTCCAGTTCACGAAACCGGATTATGTCGTTTTCGTTCCGAGTGTTGAGGCGGACAAGCTCGGCGATACTTACGACGATCACTTTCAGGTTTTCGATAAACCGAACGGTAAACTCTTCGCCGTTTGGTGTCAAGCGACTTGCGAAGGGGCTCTCGACCAGCACATTGCATTTTCACGGAGTTTCGACAAAGGAAAAACCTGGGAGCCGCCGCGTGTTCTTGCTGGAAATCGGACGATCGCCGAAGGGCTCGCCAACGGTGGCGCGATCGCAAGTTGGGCCTTTCCACTCGTTTCGAAAACGGGTCGAATTTACATGCTGTACAATCAATTCATTCCCGGCAAGGTCTCGACGCTTCGGCAGCACACCGGGATCATGCTCGGGATTTACAGCGACGACGACGGAGCGAACTGGACAAAGCCGGAGGAAATCGCGATGCCACGTTCGATCAACGATTCGCCGGACGTCGCGACGCCGTCGGAATGGGTCGTCTGGCAAAAACCGTTGCGCTTGGGTAACAACGGAAATTACATCGTCGGCGTCAGTCGGTACGCTCATCCGTCGAAGCACGGCAAATATCGGACGTTAACGGAGTTCATCCATTTCGACAACGTCGACAAAGACCCGCCGATCAAGGATCTCGTCGTCCGTTGGGTGCAGACGAACGACAAAGCGCTTCACATCGGCGTCCACTGCGAAGAACCGGCAATTGTCAAACTGCCTGACAACCGTTTGTTTTGCGTGATGCGGACCGGTATCGGCACGCCTTGTTGGACGCAGAGCAAGGACGACGGCGAAACATGGAGCGAACCGAAAACGCTGCTGATGAAGGACGGCGGCGACCCGATCCCGCATCCGATGTCGCCGTGTCCGATTTACGACGCCAAGGGAAACGAAGCAGCCAGCGGCCTGTATTTCCTCCTTGCGCACAATAAATTCCACCAATGGAACAAGAATCCCTGGCAAAATCGTGGACCGCTGTTTCTCTTTGCCGGACGGTTCCAAAAAGAAGCCGAGCAGCCGGTTTGGTTCGACGGACCGAAACGATTCATCGACCGCCCCAGCGGGAATTCGTTTTATACCAGCCTGACCGTTTTGGACGGTAAAACCGTGCTGTGGTACCCCGACCAGAAATTCTACCTGCTCGGTAAAATAATCGGTGACGAATATTTCGACGGCAAGCCGGATGTCGAGTTGTACAAGCCCGGCGATTTGGACCTGTCCCAATATTCGATCCGGGAACATGTCGACGGCAAGCCGCTTCGTGCCGGCGCATCGCCGAAACTCGAACTCAAAAACGGGGCCGAACAGGGCGTTTTCAAAGAAACGGCGAAGATTTTCAGTGATCGCGGTTACGAAGTGATCCAGTGCCCGAAGTCGCTCAACGGAAAGAAATTCGTCCGCGGCAGCATCCGCGGCGTCGAGGTTGTATGTCACGGCGACGGAATGCTTTACGTCTTGACACCGATGAAAGATCGCAACCGGGACGATCAAAGTCCGATGTTGCTGAAAAATGGTTTTGAAAAAGTCGCTCAACCGGAAACGCTGCTTTACGAACTGCTGCCGGACGGTCTCGTGACGTTGTACCAAAAAGAAGTCAAGGATGGTGAAACGATCAAACTCGGTCAATGGGCCGTGATCGTTTTCTGAAAGTATCAACACATGAATTGATTCGGCAAAATGAATACGATCGGACGGTTTGGCGGTTGCGTCATTATTTTTTTATCGGCGGCGTTTCTCGTTGAAATTGCAGGAGGGGAGCAGGATACGCCTTTCAAACTCTGGGATGAGCAAACACCCTATCCGGCCGTTACGGAAATTTCGTTCGTTTCCGGAACGGAGTACTCGGTCGTCCACCGACAAACGCCTGATCATATTTTTCTCCACGAGCCCCGGTTGACGTTTCATGGCGATACGTTGTTCGTGAATTTCAGTAGCGCTCGTGAACGGGAAAGCGACCCGGACCAGCACATGCGGGGATACAGGAGCCGGGATGGCGGTAAAACATGGGGAAGCGTCGAAATCGTTGCGCCGGGTTTTACGGACGGTCGCCGTCATGAAACCGCCCCGATGCTTTCGCACAACGGTCGTCTTTGGGCTTTCGTGGGGAGGTATGATCGCGGAAGTAAGAACTCGCTCGGCATGGAATTGTTCCGTCTCACAGATGACGGAATCAAATTCGAACCGGTGGGTTCTGATTTATCGTTGAAACATTTTGTTCCGTTCGTCCTGCCGCAGCGTATGTCAAACGGCAATTGGGTGATCGGCGGACATACGGAAAAAGTTCGTCACGCTGCCGTGGCAATCAGTCGCGGCAACGACTTGACGTCATGGAAAGAAGTCCGCGTCGACACGCCGTCCTGTAGCGACTATCCGGAAACGGCCCTGCTCCTGCAAGGTGAAAAAATCCTGGCCGTGACCAGAGGATGCCCCGCCCAAAAAGCACTTGTTTCATTGAGTACGGATTTCGCCGAACACTTTTCACCGCTTGTCGAAAGCAATCTGCCGATGGCGCAAAGCAAACCGTTCGGGGGAACACTTTCCAACGGACGGCATTACCTGATTTACAACAACGCCCCGGACAGCCCTTACCGAAACACTTTGGTCGTCGCAGTCACCGGAACGAACGAACTCTATCCGTTTCGAAAAGTTTTCAAGGTCGTCGAAGGGCTTCCGGCGACCATGAAACCGGAGCTGGAGACAATCGGCGAAACCTCGGAAACCAACGCTTGGGCTTATCCCGAAGCGGTGGAAAAAGACGGAATCCTATATGTCGTGTTTTCAATGAATAAACGTCATTGCATCCTCGCCCGCATTCCGGTTGAATCGCTGCAATGATGAAACCTGTCGATCGAGTGAAATAGGAGAGTTATCACCGTCGCCGCAATCATGCGATGGAGCGATCCGGATGGTGATTTTCGTTCCGATAAATTGCTGCCGGAAAGATTAATGGAGCGTTCATCGGATAGGGAACGAACATGATCTCTCCGAATATTACGCTTGGGACTGGATACATATTACCTTTCCGGTTTCGGAACCTCGCGGCCTCGCCCGCCCCGTCCCCGTTTTCCTCGGCTGCCTTTCTGTTTCTTCGGGAACTCGATCAACCGCGAGTTCTTGCCGATGTGCTTTTTCATTTCTTCGATTCTGTCACGCAAAATCGCGGCTCGTTCGAACTCCAGTTTCTCGGCGGCAGCGAGCATTTCGATTTCCAGCTCGTTGATGTATTCCTGCGTGATGAACAGTTCGTCGTCGACGCCGATCGCTTTCTCCGCTTCCTCACGGGCGCGGCCCTGTTCCTCGATCCCACGGGAAATGTTCTTCTTGATCGTTTCCGGCGTGATACCGTGTTCTTTATTGTACGATTGTTGTTTTTTGCGGCGGCGTTCCGTTTCGTCGATCGCTTTCTGCATCGACTCCGTGACCTTGTCGGCGTACAGAATCACCTTGGCATTCACGTTTCGAGCGCTGCGGCCGATCGTCTGGATCAACGACGTTTCGCTGCGGAGAAAACCTTCCTTATCGGCGTCAAGTATTGCAACCAGCGAGACTTCCGGCAGGTCGAGACCTTCACGCAACAGGTTCACGCCGACCAAGACGTCGAAATGTCCGGCGCGCAAATCCCGAAGCAGTTCGACTCGTTCGAAGGCGTCCAGTTCGCTGTGCAACCATTTGCAACGAATATTCTGCTTCTCGAAATAGGCCGCGATGTCCTCGGCGAGACGTTTGGTCAGAGCGGTAACGAGCACCCGCTCGCCGACCGCCGTCCGTTGTTTGATTTCTTCGATGAGATGCGGAATTTGCTTCGATGCCGGAGCGACTTCGACCACCGGATCGAGCAGCCCCGTGGGACGGATCACCTGGTCGACGAACTTTCCGTCGCACTTTTCCTGTTCATACGGCCCCGGCGTCGCGGAAACGAGCACCGCCTTGTTGATCAGCCCTTCCCATTCATCGAACTTTAACGGACGATTATCCAATGCGCTCGGCAAGCGGAAACCGTGTTCCACCAAATTCCGTTTTCTCGCCTGGTCGCCGTGAAACATCGCCCGGATTTGCGGGATCGTGACATGGGATTCGTCGACGAAAAGGAGATAATCGTCCGGAAAAAAATCGAACAACGTTTCCGGCGGACTTCCCGGCGGCCGGCCCGTCAACGGGGCCGAATAATTTTCGATGCCGGGACAATATCCGATTTCCTGCATCAATTCGATGTCGTATTTTGTACGAGCCGCAAGTCGTTGAGCTTCAAGAAGTTTGCCTTGATCCTTGAAAATCTTCAAACGATCGGCGAGTTCTTTTTCGATACGCAAAACGGCGGCTTGAATCCGGTCTTCCGGCATCACGAAATGCTTCGCCGGATAAACGTAAAACTCCGGTTGCCGCCGGATCGTTTCGCCGGTCAACGGATTGATGATCGATATTTGTTCAATTTCATCTCCCCAGAATTCGACACGGACGGCGTACTCTTCGTAAGAGGGCCAAATCTCGACGGAATCGCCGCGGACCCGAAACTGTCCCCGCTCGAAAGCGACGTCGTTGCGGTCGTACTGGATATCGATCAGCCGGGCGAGCATCTTGTCGCGGATCACTTCAGTGCCGACGACCAGCGAGACCATCATGTTTTTGTAATCTTCCGGCGACCCCAAACCGTAAATGCACGAAACGCTGGCGACGATGATGACGTCCCGCCGGGTTACCAGGGAGCTTGTTGCGCTCAGTCGCAAACGGTCGATCTCCTCGTTGATCGAAGCGTCCTTCTCGATGTAAATGTCCCGCTGCGGAATGTACGCTTCCGGCTGGTAATAATCGTAATAGGAAACAAAGTACGCAACGGCGTTGTTCGGAAAGAACTCCTTGAACTCGCTGTAAAGTTGGGCCGCGAGCGTCTTGTTGTGCGACATCACCAAGGTGGGGCGATTAAAGTGCGCAATCACATTGGCCATGGTAAAGGTCTTGCCGGAGCCGGTCACGCCTTTGAGCGTTTGGACTTTCTTTCCGGTTTCGATTCCCCTGATGAGGGCGGCAATCGCCTGCGGCTGGTCGCCGGACGGCTGGAACGGTGCTTGAAGGTCGAACATGATTGATCGTTTGTTTGCCGAATCGTGATTTTCGCCGAGGCTGTGCAACTCGGCAAAACATTATTCAGGAGGTGAGCACCGCAAGCGATTCAGTTCGTTGCGCAACAAGTTCTCGCCGTCCAGGAATTGAATTTGCACGGAAATTGCCAAAATCGGGATTTCATCCGTTGCCGATTCGATTTTGACGAGGTCTTTCATCGTGCAAACGACGGCGTCGACCCGCAGCTTTGACGCGGTTTTTTCAAGAGTTTCTATTTCCTGTAACGTGAACCGGTGGTGATCGGGAAACGGAATCAACCGCACGACGTCGGCGCCGCAGCTTTCCAATGTGTTCCGAAACGCCGCCGGATTCCCGATACCGCAGAAACCGAGTACCCGTTTGCCGTGAAGACCCGCCAGCTCGTATCTATTTCTAGCAACGGAAACGAGCGATTCCGGAATGTGAGCGACCTCTCCCCAAACGATTTCGGGAGCGATTTTTCGAACACGATCCCGAATCCGAAGCCGTTCCGGTTCCGGCAACCGATCAGCGCGGGAAAGAAGTACGGCGTCGGCGCGGCGAAGCGACGCAACCGATTCTCGAAGCGTTCCCCCGGGAAAAACATGGTCGAACCCGAACGGCTCCGAGGCGTCGAGGAGCACGATATCGAGATCGCGTTCGATTCGGCGGTGCTGGAAAGCGTCGTCGAGAATCAAAACGTCCACTTCTTTTTGCCACAAAAATTCTTCGGCGGCGGCAACCCGGTCCGGATTCTGGCGATGCGGGACCGTCGGGAGTCGAAAGGCCAATTCGAGATACTCGTCGTTGACGCCGTTTTTCCCTTTACCATAACCGCGGCTGATGATTCCTGGACGAGTATTCCGCTTCAAAAAGTACTCGGCGAGCCAAGCGACCATCGGCGTCTTGCCGGTTCCGCCGAGCGTCAGGTTGCCGACCGAGACGATCGGAATCGGGAGCCGAACCGTTCGGGAGAAACCGTTGTCGTACAAAAAATTTCGAACGCCGACGACGGAAGCGTACGGAATTTCGAGGGTTCGCAATCCGGCCCGCATTGCCGACGCAACGCAATCCCGGCGTTCGCCGCCGACGATGGCACGGAATTTGTTCGCTGTTCCACTCACGATCGCAACGCCTCGCGGATTTTTAATATTCGCAACAAAAACGCTTCGAGCCGATCGAGTGGAATCATGTTCGGGCCGTCGCTGGGGGACTTGTCCGGCTCGGGATGCGTTTCGAGGAACAGGCCGTCGATTCCGACAGCCGCCGCCGCCCGGGCCAGCGGTTCGACCATCTCGCGGTTGCCGCCAGTCGCCGTCCCGAGTCCGCCCGGTTCCTGCACGCTGTGGGTTGCATCGAAGATGACCGGCGGACCGTAACTCCGCATGTCGAGCAGGGCTCTCATGTCGTTGACAAGCCGACCGTATCCGAAAAAGGTTCCCCGTTCGCAAAGGAGAATGTCGCGGCAACCGGACGCCTCCAATTTCAGTACGACATTCTTCATGTCCCACGGGGCGACGAATTGCCCTTTCTTGACGTTGACCGGCTTCCCCGTTTTTGCGGCGGCGACGAGGAGATCGGTTTGTCGGCACAAAAACGCCGGAATCTGAATCAGATCGCATACGGAACCGACATCTTCCGCCTGGTACGATTCGTGAATATCCGTCGTCACGGGAAGCTCGGTTCGGTCCTTGATGATCGAAAGCATGTCGAGCCCGGCCCGCAATCCGGCGCCGCGGTACGACTCGATGCTCGTCCGATTCGCTTTGTCGAACGAGCCTTTGAAAACGACGTTGACCGGATATTTGTCGCGCAGTTCGGCCAATTTGTCCGCAATGAGGGCGTTGTACTCCTTTTGGAGCGTGCATGGTCCGGCAATCAGGAGCAGCGGCTGGCCGTCGCCGCAAGCAAACGGACCGATCTTAACGGGATTGTTTGACACGATGGTTTCGGATAATTTGAAGTATATTTGGTCGATCCCCAAAGTTCCTGATTATATTCCGTCTCAAGCGATATTTCAACCCGGAACGGTTGCGATTCCGGCGTCGATTCGATAGAATCGATAGATCGTGTTTTCCCCGATCGCGCTGCGTGGCTCAAACGCAAGCGTTTATCATCGATTCGAGCAACGTCATGCGAAATATTCTTCTGATTTTTGTGTTCCTGTTTTCCATGCCGCTCCACGCCGAGGACGTCGTCGTTCGTCCGCAAGACGATGGTCGGGCGCTGCTGAATCCCGGCATGGGGTGGACGATGCACTTTTACTCGAACCTGACGAAAAATTACGGTTCACGCCTGAAACCGTCCGACACGCTCGATTGGTTTCCCGGCTGCTCGACGATTTACCTGCGGCTACCGTGGTCGTACATTGAACCGGAAGAGGGAAAGTTCAATTGGGCGATTGTCGATACCCCGGCACAGCGTTGGATCGCGAAGGGGAAGAAAATTTCGTTCCGATTTACCTGCTGCGAAAGTTGGCTCCGTTGGGCAACGCCGGAATGGGTCCATCGAGCCGGCGCGAAGGGGATCAATTACGATTACGGAAAAGGACCGAACGCCGACGGTAAACTTTGGGCCCCCGTTTACGACGATCCGATTTTTCTCGAAAAGCTCGGCAAATTCCTTGCCGAAGCAGGAAAACGGTACGACGGCAATCCGAATGTCGAGTTCATCGATGTCGGCACGTTCGGCATGTGGGGGGAAGGACATACCGGCTTCGATATGCGACTCTCGCAGTCCGAAACGGATCGGATGTCGAAAATCCACATCGATCTGCACAAAAAATATTTTCCGAAGACGCTTCTTTGTGTCAGCGACGACATTTCGGGACATAACAGCAAGGCCCCCTGGCCGGGGATCGAATACGCTCTGTCGCAAGGGGTGACGCTCCGGGACGACAGCATCATGGTACAGCCGAAGCCGAACCAATGGTTCCATGCCGACATGGCGCAGCTCTTCTGGCCGACGCTTCCGGTGATTCTCGAACACGAACACTACGGTCCTTCGAAGGAACGTAAAGCGTGGAGCGGTGAGGACTTGCTCCGTTCCGTCGAGGAATATCACGCCAGTTTCATGTCGATCCATCATTTTCCGGAACAGTTGCTCGAAGAGAATAAGGACGCAATCGCCGCGGTGAATAAACGTCTCGGATATCGATTGCAGTTGCGCGAATTGACGTTTCCGAAAAGCGTGAACATCGCCGAACCGTTCAACGTCGATTGGACTTGGGCGAATGTCGGGGTCGCTCCCTGTTACCGCGGCGGTTATCCGGCGTTAACGCTTCAAGACGCTGAGGCGGGGATCGTTTCCGTGCTCGTGGAAGACGGGTTCGATGCCAGGAGTCTTCCCGTCGGACCTCCTGGGAAAGCGGAAACGAAATCGTTCAAGAGTGATTTTCGTGTCGGCCTGATCGCACCGAAAACCGTTGCGGGAACTTACGACGTGTTCGTTTCCGTGGGCCGCCGCAACGGAACGCCGACCATCGCGCTGCCGCTTTCCGATGACGACGGACAGCGGCGTTACAAAATCGGAACGATCAATGTCGGCGGCAAACAGACGAATTTGGAACCGTAATTGTTATTTCGTAACACCAACACTATTTTTGAGACCATGAAAATTCGCACGATTTTACCAGCCGTCCTTTTCATTTTAACGGGATGCGTGCTTTTCGCCCAGTATCCGAAGGACGAAACGATCATGCCGTATCCGAAGCCTGTCAAGGAGCGGACGCTCCGGCAACGGTTCGTCTGCGACACGACCGGTCCGCCGACCTGGAAGGCGCTGCACCATTCGCTCTTGAATCCGCTGAACGATTCGCTCAAAATCGAGTCGAACGGCGGCGATCCCTATGTGCTGCTTCCGGCCGTTGAAAAGCCGCACACGGGAACATTCGAGTTTCGGATCAAGATGAAAAACAAGATGGAACCGGGCGCCGAAATCTTTTGGGCGACCCAAAAGCAGCCCGGCTTCCTCCCCGAAAACGCGGCCCGATTCAATTTCCTGAACGACGGCGAATGGCACACCTATAAGACCGAGTTCACGACGGACGCCCCGTTGACGAATATTCGTTTCGATCCGGGAACCTCCCCTGGTATCGCGGAAGTCGCCTGGGTCGAGCTATACGAAGTCGTGTACAGCGACGAACCGTTAAAACGTCCCGACGGAATTGATCCCTATTGGATCGCAAACGTCGAGAACTGGAAAACGATTTCATCCGATAACATCAAAATTAAATTCGACGAAAACGGACGTGGTGCCGTCGTGTTCGTTGACGAGAAGGCAGTCGGTGAAATCTATCCGCTCATGTACGTTGACCTGAATCTTCCACTCGGTGGTTGCACGAGTATTCCCTTGGTCGACGATACGCCGGCGTCCTCCGAATCCAGCGGTTCCGACAAGTATTCAGGAGCGCTTCCGTTGAGTTTTGCGACCGGCTCAAAGACGTCGATTGTTTTCTCCGGACCGTTTCAGGGAAAGTTGTCGTTCGAACTGAAAGGGAGCGAACTCCGTTTCCAGATGAAATCGTCCGAAAACTTTTTCGGCCCCGTTTTTCGGCCATACGGCGAAATGGAACAGGCGATTCTCAGTGGCGTCGAGTATCTCGAAAAAGGGGAGCATTCCTCGTCGACGGCCGACATCGAAACAAAGGAGCATCTCCGGTTCGCACCGAATGCCATGGACGTGACATGGCCGTTCATGGCGGTCGTTACGGAAAAGGTCGGTTTCGGACTTCTTTGGGACAATCCGAAAGTCCAATCGGTTTTCGCGACGCCGGATTTTATTTTCGGCGAACCGACGAAGCACCACATGGGTCTGTACGGAAAAGAACTGTCCGGGACCGTGAAAATAACGTCCAAAAAACACCCGCTCCCACCGGAAGTGACGCAACTCGATAATCTTATTCTCTGGGCGTTCCAGAAGCATGGGCTGCCGGAGTTGCCGCAGCGGCCGCGGGACGACGAACAGCAGCGACTCTTGAACCTCGCCGGTTTCGAAAAGTCGATCGGCGCCGGACCGGACGGGACCGGTTGGCGACATGCGGCGATTCCCGGCGTGGAAAAGCAATCGTTCCCGTTGCTTTACGGCAGCGATTTCGTGACGGCAATCTGGCAGCTCACGGGTAAGGTTCCGAACGTCCCGAAATTGGACAACGGCGGCGCCCATCTCCAGAATCCGGCGTCGTTCTTCCTGACGGGACGCGGCGAAGATTTCCGTAACTGGAAAAAGAACGAATCGAAACTTTATCGGAGTTGGCAACGGCCGGACGGTTCATTCCCGTATGCGGGCAAGTATCTGCGGGGACACTGGGAAGACACCGCGTCGGGACATTGCGGCAACACGCTGTACCGGTTGTTGTACACATACCAGATTCTCGGCGAACCGGAAGCCCTTGATGCGGCATTGAAAGGACTCGAATTCGCGAACAAGTATTCCGTGCCTCGTGGGGCGCAAGTCTGGGAACTCTCGCTCCACACGCCGGACATCATGGGCGCGTCCCGGATGTGCATGGCGAACGTCTGGGCGTATGAAGCGACCGGCGACAAAAAATACCTCAATGCCGCGAAAGTTTGGGCGGTCCGGGGACTGCCGTTCGTTTACCTTTGGGAAAACAAGCCGGGTGAGGTCATGCGGTATGCGACGACGCCGGTGCTCGGTGCCACGAATTGGGTCGCCCCGAATTGGATCGGTCTCCCCGTCCAGTGGTGCGGCCTCGATTATTCCGAAGCGCTCTTCATGCTCTCCAAACACGACACGATCGTCGACTGGAAAAAAATCGCCGAAGGAATTCTCGTTACGGGAGAACAAATGCAGTACCCGGACGGTCCGTCGATCGGATTGCTTCCGGACTCGTTCAAACTTGCGATCCAAAAACGGGTTCCGGCGGATATCAATCCGACGGTCCTCGTGATGCAGCGGCGACTTCTGGACGGAAAGCTCGAATCACTCGCCGTCGTGGTGAGTCCCGACAAGAAATTCCGGGTCGTGTCGCCGTATCCGACGAAACTCGAAACGACCGCCGACGGGAAACCGGTCGCCGTGATTGACGCCCCGTCGGGAACGACGTACCAAGTGCTCGTCAACGGCACGGAGGTCCGAACGATCGAGTCGAAGGGGACCGATCGGGTCGAATAAACGCGCTGCGTGGCTAAAACGCAAGCGTTCGGGTCGCTGTGGGGAAGTTCCACGGCGGCCCATTCTGTTTTCGACGGATTCGGGTATAATGAACGGTATGAAAGACATGCCGAAACTGAACGAAGTTCACGTCGACAACACGCCGGAGCCGAAACCCGTTCCGTACCGACCGCTGGTGGAGTTTTCGACCGTCGCCGTTCTGCTGTGGAGCCGATATTTT
>JAVBPI010000087.1:0-41435 GCA_031549705.1 Thermoguttaceae bacterium | reverse complement strand
CATGAGCCCCTTATGACCGTCCCAACCATGGGTGATCGAATCGCCGACCATCAGGAATTGCGCTTCCCCTTTCTCCATTTCGGCGGCGTCCTTTTCGTGCATTTCCTTCCACCAGAGCTTGTCTGAATCCTTACGCTTGTCGTTCAGTTTGTCTTTCGGTTCGACGGCCGGATTTTTTTCGTCGAGGAACTTCGTCAGCGTCGGTTCCATCGCGGCGGCCCATATTTCGTAACCGTAAGTTCCGGGATGAAGCTTGTCCTTCATGATCTCGTCGGGGAGATTCTTGTCGGCGTCGAGGAATTTCGCGTTCAGATCGAGCAGCGTGACATTCGGCTTTCCCTGGAGCAGTTCCGGGAGGTACGAATTGATCTCGTCGACTTTCTTGCGCATTCCGTCTTCCGGCGTCGCTCCGCGGGGGAAAACGTACAGAACGAGCTGTTTCATCTCGGGATACGCTTTTTCGAGCCGTTCGACGATTGCCTTGACGCCGAGCGCGGCTTCTTTCGGTGAACTGCTGTTGTGTCCGATGTTGTTGGTTCCGATCATGACCACGGCGGCTTTCGGCTTGATCTTGTCGAGCGGAAGGTTGTCGAGCCGCCAAAGAACGTGTTCCGTGCGGTCGCCGCTGATGCCAAGGTTGATCGGCTTGCGTTGGGGGTAATAATTGTCCCAAACGGTTTTACCCGCCCCTTCCCAACCTTGGGTGATCGAGTCGCCGACCATGAGAAGGTCGACGTTTCCTTTATTCATGTTTTCGACTTCGCTTTCGAACCGCTTGACCCAGCCTTGATCGGTCTTGGCGGTCGGCTTCAGCGCAACGCTCGGCGTTTCCTTGGCCGCAGCCAATGAAACGAACAGTATCGCCAGCAAAAATCCCCCGGTCATTGTCGCAATCGTTTTTTTCATCATGTCGTCCTTCAACGGTGTTGTAGATACCCCCCTTTTCAGGGAAAGCATCAGTTTAACAAGCACGAAATCGAATTGCAACCGGCGTCCCGGAGCCGAGGGGTTGCCGGGGGCCGCAAACTATTTGTCGCTTGAAAAGACGTTCTGGGCAGATCTGTTCGGCACATGCGTCGACAAGTTCGGCGTCGCGTGGAATGGTCAATGACGAGCACGGAAAGAAGCGATAAGACGCCGCGCACCCCTATTCAGGTGTCACAGGCCAGGTAATTGTCCTGTCCAAGTTGCGGAAAGGAAGCTTTGCAAACGAAATTTTTTCGTCCCCTCTCCCTCGGGAGAGGGGGAAAGACACCAGCTTGGACAGTACAACTACCCTGCCAGTCTGTAATTGCGGATACAGTCTTTTGAGTTTGATTCGAGCGTCATCGGTAGTGAACTGCCAGTTGACGCCCTTGCCGGGTTTTTTGTTGCGCCGAGTGTAGCGACAAGAGCCGAAAAAGGCCGCGACAAACCGCCAAACCGCTTGACAGGTGATTTTCGTAAGTGCAGAGTGGTTCTATCGTTACGTGGCCGTAACGATAGCGGAAATTTGCGTTCGCAAGGAGGAAGTCGTCTCCACCGATTAACGGCTTCCGGGGGTCTGAACGATCGAAGCATTACCAATTCAGTTCGCTCGACTCTTCCCAGTGTTCGTAGAGGGCGGCGATTTTCTCCTGCTCCTCCTTGATTTCCTGGTGGAGCGATTTGACCCGTTCGCCGTCCCTTGCGACTTCCGGACGGAGCAGGTCTTCGTTCAACGCCATGATCTGCGTTTCCCGGGCGAAAATCTCCTCTTCGATATCCGCGACTTTGCGGAACGGGTATTTGCGTTGCCGTTTTCCTTTCGGTTCCTTACCGTCGAGAGGAATCGTCGGGCCCTTTCCCTGTTCGCGCTTCCAGTGCTCTTCTTTGCGGAGCGGTTCCTTTTTCGGATGACCCGATTTCTGAGCTTGCTTGGCTGCTTGCTTCTTCTCAGCTTCCTTCTTCTTGGCGTTTGCTTTCCAAGCGTCTTGTTCAGCTTGTTTCGCGTCAGGGGCGACCGAAACTTTCGGTTGGGCGGACGTTTTCGGCGGGTCGGGCGCTTGGGGAGACGATTTCGTCATCGCGGAGACCGGCGACTTGCCTCCCGCTTTGCGATCGGAGAGCGCATCGGTCAAAAACGGATCCGCCATCAACCCCTTCGAGACCATATGCCGGAACGTCGAGTAATTTCCCTCAAGCGTTTTGAATCGGGCGTCGGGCTGGATGATCAGCAAATGGTCGGCAACACAGTCGACGAAATATCGGTCGTGACTGATGAACAGCACGGTTCCTTCAAACTCCCGGACCGCTTTTTCAAGAGCGGATCGTGCCCAAAGGTCGAGATGGTTCGTCGGTTCGTCGAGAATCAACACGTTGGCGTCCTCGGCAGCGAGCTTGGCCAAGGCGGCACGGCAACGCTGCCCACCGCTCAAGCTGCCAACCGTCTGCAATTGCTGGTCGCCGGTCAAACCGAACAAGCCGAGCAAAGCTCGACGGGCCGGTTCCTCGAAAATCTTTTTCGTCGTCGGCCGAATCGCGTCGACGACCATTGTTTCGTCGTTCAAAACGTGAAGTTGCTGGTCGAAATATCCGATTTTGAGTCCCTGACCGTGAACCGTCTTTCCGGCGTCCGCTTCGAGTTGACCGAGCAGGCAACGCAGAAACGTCGTCTTGCCGCAACCGTTAGGACCGAGAATCGCCCAACGCTGCCCACGTTCGATATCGAACGTCAGGTCCCGAAAGAGCGGCTTACCCTGAACATATCCTTTGGTCAACCCTTCGCAACGGAAAACCATGTCACCGGTTCGAGACGGCTTCGGAAACGTCATCGGAGGGGACGTAATCCGGCGGGGAACCTCGGCGGGGGTTTCCTGCAGCTTTTCGAGCTTTTTTCGGCGGTCTTCCGCTTGAGCGGCCTTCATCCCGTAATGATTGCGGCGGATGAACTCCTTCGCCTTTTCGACTTCCTCGACATATTTCTCATAGGTTCGAATCTGGACGCCGAGCCGCTCCTCCTTGAGCATGGTGTACTTCGAAAAATTACCCGGATAGTCATCGACCGTGCCGTAACAGAGCTCGAAGGTCCGATTCGTGACACGGTCCAAAAAATACCGATCGTGAGAGACCAGAATCACGGCGGCCGTCGTATTTTTCAGGAACTCTTCGAGCCATTCCGTCGCCAAAAGATCGAGGTGGTTCGACGGTTCGTCGAGGAGCATGATATCCGGCTCTTCAAGGAGCAACCGCGCCAAACTGAGCCGATTCAACTCGCCGCCGCTGAGCGCCGAAACCGGTTTGGAGAGCTCCTCATCGAGAAATCCGACGCCGTGGAGAATCTTTTCGATCCGGTGGTCCAGATGGTAAGCGTCGTGCCGCATCAGGGATTCGTGAATCCGGTCGTATCGGGCCGCTAATCGGTTGTGTTCCGTTTCGTCGGTCGCTTCGGCGAGGCGGTGGGCGATTTCTTCCGCTTCGTGCTGCAATTTAATCAGCGGAGCGAGGGCGAGTTTCGCTTCTTCGAGCACGGTTCGACCTTCGACGACTTCGGGCCGCTGTTCGAGGTATCCGATCGTCGTGTCGGACGATTTCTCGATGCTCCCTTTCTCGGATTCGTCGCGTCCAGCCAAAATATTGAGCAGTGTCGTCTTTCCGCAACCGTTCGGTCCGACCAAGCCGATTTTGTCCCCGGCACGGACTTGGAACGAGACGTCGAGGAGAACCGGCTCAGCGGAATAATGTCTGCGAAGATGTTCGACCGTCAGAATGACTTCCATGATTTATATTGATGCGATGATAAAATTTGACCCGTTGGTTAAACCACATTGTTGCATGGTCCGCGATGTTTTGAACTCCGCTCCGCTTCATACAAAACACTGCTCCGTTCATCTTTTATCTCCACCACAGTTATGCAATTTCGATTTTCAAAATCCCCATTATACCGTCGATTGTGAATGCTTCCAGTGGGACGATTTTCGGACCGATCGGGCTGTGCAAAAAACGAGCCCCGAAATTCGCAAGGAACTTCGAGGCTCGTTTTTCAGGGAATCGTCCCATCGCCCCCTTCTGATACTTGGGGCGGTATAGTGCTTATCGAATGTTTTCCAAGGCGTCGAGTTTCGAGGCGAAATCGACGTTGTCGAGTCCTTCCAGCGATTTCGGCTTCTGGTTTTCCGTGCACTTGATCGTTTTCGGCGAGACGTCATCACAAGCCGGTTGCGGCAACGGAGCGGGATTCATCGGTTGCGGACAAACAGCAGGAGCGGTTCCCCGTTTGGGGCAATGTCGCAATCCGAACGCTCCCCGCTGATTGACGTATCCGGTCGCATACGAATTGTTGTGGTACTGTCCGTATTGCCCATATTGGCCGTTTGTCACATATCGCGGATCGTTACGGCGAGCCATGGGACAATTTCGACCGTGAGTCGGGCAGAGTCCGCCGAAAAGTCCTTGGCAAACTTCCTGATTCGTCACGCTTTGCTCCGCCAAGGGACCGCGAGCAACCAAGTCGACTCCCGGACAATGCGCGAAATGACAGTCCGTTTGGCAGGAGGAAGTCCAATTACCGTCCGGATAGCCAAGGATCAGTTGGCAGCGGCTCGGTTTGTCGGTAATGATTTCCGGCATCGAATCGTAATAGCCGAGGTATTTCTGCTGCGGTCGGTCCTGGGTGCGGCAGGGAAGGCTCGACAACCAGAAATTGATCGCATTCTGCTTGGTCGGAAATTCATCCGGTGCGGAAGCGTAACCTTTTTGATAAGGAATCAAGTGGATACGTCCCGTGATCGGACAACGATGCCAAGCGAGATATGGAGTCGTGTTGCAGCTCGATGCATATCCGGCCCCTTGCCCATAACCCGTTTGGAGTTGCGTTCCCAAAGGCGCACCCCCCATGGGAACTTCCTGGATCGCTCCACCCGCCACGGATTTTGTGTGGCTGAAGTTCTTTTCCCAAACCGTTTCCGAAGCAACGCTTCCGTTCGCAACGGCTCCGTTTGAATCCGTTTCAACGACGGTTTCAGTTTGCGCCGTGTCGGTCGGTTGAGCGAGTGTCCGATCCGCCCAAAAGCCTGCCGCCAAAGCGAGCACGATACCGAAGCAAGTCAAACGCATAGTGTGGAACCTCCCAGAATTCAATCTCGTGAACGGATTCAACGAAAAAATCAACAAATTTCGACGGAAAAACAAAGCGTCTTTTTTTAATTCGAGCAAACCGCCCCATGATCCACAGAGAAAAGTGTCACGAAGAGCGACTTTTTACCGTTTGGGCGGAGTTTGTATCGATTGTATCGCCTGCGGCTTCTGGAGAACGGGCAAACGATTCGAGGCGAGTTCTCAAGCACTGCCTTGCTTTTGCGGTTTGGGAGAATTATACTGATGAGGTGTGTTGCTTAATGTGGTGGCAATAAAAAATGAACGGAGCCGTGTTTTATACGGAGCGCCGCCAAGTTCAAAACACGGCGGACCATCCAAACAGTCGGTCAAACAACGGATCAATTTTATCACTTGCTCAATAAGTACCGGAACATTTGATTTGCGGACAAACATTCATTGTTTATCATTGATTCACCATGATCTCTCCCATCAGTAGTTTTTATGCGGCTCCGACGTCGTCGGTCCGTGCGAATTATGCTGCCGGCGCGACGTCGTCGTCCGCCGTTTCCGTGCAGGAGCAGGCCGCTTCGCAAACCGTGACGCCGACCAGTCGAACCGAGCGATCTCAGGAAGCGGAAAAAACGCAGACACCGAAAACGGAGACCGAGACGGTCCGTTCGGCGCTCGGCGGCGCCAGCCCGGCGGGAGTCGGGACGAATTTCGATAGGTATGCGTAATTGATCGCTTGCGTTTCAGCCGCGAGCGCGTTTTTCCTTAAATCGGTACAGAATGGAACTCACCCCACGTCAAATTGTCGCGGAGCTCGATAAACATATCGTCGGTCAACATGATGCCAAGCGGTCTGTCGCGGTTGCGGTTCGCAACCGTTGGCGTCGTCAGCGTGTCGACGAGTCAATGAAAAAGGAGATTTCGCCGAAAAATATCATGATGATCGGCCCGACCGGCGTCGGCAAGACGGAAATCGCCCGTCGGTTGGCGACGCTGACCGGCGCCCCGTTCATTAAAGTCGAAGCAACGAAATACACCGAAGTCGGTTATTACGGTCGTGATGTCGAGAGCATGGTTCGCGAATTGGTCGAAAGCGCCCTCGGAATCGTTCGCTCCGCCGAACGGGATAAGGTCAAGGAAGACGCCAAACGCCGTGTCGATGAACGGCTGCTTGACCTGTTGATTCCGTCGCCGAACCGGGGACACGACGAATCGGACGACATGGAGTCCCCCCCGGCGAAAAACGACGAGGAGCTTGTTCGAACGGTACGGCACGAACGGAATCGGGAAAAGATGAAGCAAATGCTCGGCGACGGTCTGCTCGAAGAACGGACCGTGACGCTGGTTTCCGAAACCCGGACGACGCCGATGGTGATGAGCAACATTCCCGGCATGGAGTCGATGGAGTTCGATTTTCAGGAAATGTTCGAGAAAATCGCTCCGAAGAGCCGCTCCAAACGGGAAATGACCGTCAAGGAAGCCCGCGAGTTTCTGCTCGAACAGGAATGCGACAATCTGATCAGCAAGGAAAAGGTCCAAGCATCCGCCGTGGAACTCGCGGAGAATCTTGGAATCATTTTCATCGACGAAATCGATAAGATCGTCGCCAGTGACAAGCAGCACGGCGCCGACGTTTCCCGGCAGGGGGTGCAGCGGGACCTGCTCCCGATCGTCGAAGGGACCACGGTGCAGACGAAATACGGTTACGTCAAAACGGATCACGTTCTTTTCATCGCCGCCGGCGCGTTCCATCGGGCCAAGCCGAGCGACCTGATGCCGGAATTGCAAGGCCGATTTCCGATCCGCGTCGAGCTGAACGACCTGACGAAAGAAGATTTCGTGCGCATTCTCACGGAACCGAGCGGGTCGCTGACGAAACAGTATCAGGCGTTGATGAAGACGGAAAATGTTGAACTCGAATTCAACGCCGACGGAATCGACGCGATCGCCGGGTACGCCTTTTCCGTCAATCAGAAAACGCAGAACATCGGAGCCCGCCGCCTCTACACGATCATGGAGCGGCTCCTCGAAGAATTGAGTTTCGAAGCGTCCGATGAACACCAAACCCGTGTCGTCGTCGACGCCGCTTATGTCCGCCAACGAATCGACGATGTCTGCAAAGACGAAGATCTCAGCAAGTTTATTTTGTAGATTTAGCCGTCGCACCCGATGCGACGTTTCACGCCGATCAGCGCTCCGCAGGGCGGAGCGGCTAACAATGCTCTATTTCGCTTTCCCGCTCGTGATTGTTTTCTCGCTCTGTTATGCCGCGACACGGCATGAAGAGATGGACCTCATTTGCGCCCACGCCGCACGGTTCGGCGGCTGGTTGACGTTCTTTCTCGTCGTCGCCATCGGGATCATGGAATTGCTGCATCACGTCGTTTCGTGACGATTACATGATCCGTTTATCGACGACCCGTTTCGCTTTCCCTTCGCTGCGGGGAATCGAGCCGGGCTGGACGAGCGAGACCTTCACCCGTAGACCGATGACGTTGTGAATCGCCTGTTGGATCCGGCGTTGGAATGCTTCGAGTTCGCGAATTTTGTCGCCGAAATCGGACGCCGAAATCTCCAAACGGACTTCCACGTCGTCCAAGTCGTTGGTTCGCGTCAGCACGATTTGGTAGTGCGGCTCGGTCCCTTCCACGGAGAGGAGCGCCGTCTCGATCTGGCTCGGGAACACGTTGACGCCGCGGATGATGAACATGTCGTCGCTTCGGTGCGAAATTCGTTTCATCCGGCGGAGTGTCCGACCGCACGGACACGGTTCGGTATATAGTTTCGTGATGTCACGGGTCCGGTAACGGAGCATCGGCATCGCGAAACGATCGAGGGTCGTGAACACGAGTTCCCCTTCGGTGCCGTCCGGGAGCGGTTCCAACGTATCCGGATCGACGATCTCCGGGTAAAAATGGTCCTCGAAGATGTGGGTTCCATTCTGGCAGCGGCATTCCGCACCGACACCCGGCCCGCAAATTTCCGTCAACCCGTAAATATCGTACGCTTTGATTCCGGCGTTTTCTTCGATGCGTTGCCGCATCCCATCGGTCCACGGTTCGGCACCGAAAATGCCGATCCTAATCGGAAACTCACGGAGATCGACTCCCATTTCGGACGCCTTGTCGAGAATGTGCAAATAATAACTCGGCGTACAGGAAATCGCGGTGACACAGAAGTCACGCATCAGCATCACCTGCCGTTCGGTGTTGCCGCCGGAAATCGGAACCACCGTTACGCCAAGGGTTTCCGCGCCGTAATGGAGCCCGAGACCGCCGGTGAAAAGACCGTAGCCGTAAGCATTTTGGAGAATGTCCCCGGCATGAACCCCATAACAGAGGAGCGAACGGACGACACCGTCCTGCCAAACGTCGAGGTCCGACTGCGTGTGCGCGACGACGATCGGTTTACCGGTCGTTCCGCTGGAGGCGTGGAGCCGTACGATTTTGTCCATCGGGACGCCGAACATTCCGAACGGATACGTGTCACGCAAATGCTGCTTCGTGACGAACGGCAGCTTGTGCATGTCGTCGAAGCTCTTGATGTCCGACGGCTGAACCTTTTTTGCCGCCAACTGCTCGCGGTACCACGGTACGTTGTTGTAAACGTGCCGCAGGATCACTTCGAACTTGCTCCACTGGACGTCGCGGAGATGGTCGACTGTCATGAAGTCCGGACTGCTTGCCGGATGAATCTCTCGGGAATACTGCTCGGTTGTCGTGCTCATGGGACAAAAAGGACTGAAATCAAAAGGGAAGGAACCCTTTTATTTTACCGTAGAGCTGCGTTTCAAGAAGAGGGGGAAGACGCCGTCATCCCCGCGTAGGCAGGGACCTGGACGAATCGCCTTCTTCTTTCAAAAAAGCATTCCCTGCCGAATTTTGAGCGACGGCGTCGTTCGATTCGAAATCGGCTCATCGCCATGGGGAACGCCGATCAGGATCGGGGAATTCGGATCGTGAATCGCCTTGTTTTTTTCGACACGGACCCGACTCGTTGTTGCGTAACAGTATCGGCAATCGTGGTCGCAACTGTCGTAAACGCCGACGTCGACACTCTCGATGCAACGGCATGCAGGACGTTGCCCTTTGTCCCGAGCGGCTTGAATCGGAAGACCGAGAATCGTCTCGATCATTTCACGGTCGATGCACGACGAGTGCTCGATTCCGAACGGGCTCAAATCAAGATTTTCCGCACAGGATCGGAGCGACATGTCGTGAGCGGTTGCGATTTTGACGAGTCGTGGAGCGAGTTCCAATCGCTTGTCCGCCGCAATCTCCGGAAATTTTTGGAGCAAATGTTCGTATCCGCCGAAAAAGCTGAAAACGCAACGGTTCGTGAAACCGTGCAATTCCTTGCAGAAAGCGGCAAACCGATCAAGATGATACGCCGTCGTGAAATTTTCGTTCAGAATGATCGGATCGTACCGCCAAACCATCCGCTCCGGGCCGATCCGTTCACTTAACGTTCGAAAAGTTTTCAGCAACTCCGTTTTCGGCGGAAGGTTCGTTTCGACGTCCCGACCGTAAGGGGTCAGCGTAAACTGGAAGTAAAACGGATAACCCATCGACCGGATCGTTTCGAGATTCCGGAAAATCGGCTTCGGGTTCTTCGACCAAAACACGATGCAGTCGACGATTTCCGGCGAAAGCTCGACCCGACCGAGCCGATGGGCGTTGCGGGGATACGGAATCAACAGAAATCCCGCCTTGAGCCGGTTCACGAACCAATTCGAATAGAACGCCGGAACGTCCGTGCGGCGGCTGACGCTGAGGATCATGAAAGGGAACGTCGTAAGAAATCAGGTCGTTTCGTCTTCGCTTGTCTCGTCCTGTTCCTCTTTGGGAAACACGCGGCGATTCTTTTTACGGTCTTTCTCTTCGTTTGGATTCCCTTGACCGGGGCGCCAGGAATCGCTTCCCGGTCTGTATTCTTCGGCGGTGTCGCCTCGCATCTGTTTCGGCAGTCGCGGCAGGAATTTCGGTCGATTGGCAAGCAGAATCTTTTCTTTTTCCTTCTGCTCGTCGGTTAAGAGTCCCCGAAGTTGATCGCCGAGTTTCTGTCCGGAAGCGAACACCCTCGCTTCAAGGGCTTCGCGTTCTTTCTCCAACATTTTCCGGTCTTCGTCCGACATTTTCGGGCCGCCGAGTTGGACCGCCTTTTCGAAGAGCTTGAGCCCATCGCTCAGCAGAGCGAGCCGTTCTTTTTCCATGGCGTCCATCGTTTTCTGGGCTTTTTCCTTCTGCTCGTCCGACAGATCAAGCGCTGACATGGCATCAACGTTGATCAACGGCGAGTTGAGGCCGCCCATTCCTTGAAAAACGACCGTTTGCGACTTTTTCTTCTGTTCCGGTGTTGCGACTTTCTCAACTTTCGCGGTGATTTCCTTCAGTTCGTTTTCGATATCCTGCTGAATCTTTTGCGGATCCTCGCCGGCAGCCATTTTTTTGAATCGGTCGGCGTACTTCGGCGCTTTGGTCAACATTTGCCAGCGGAGTTCGTCACGGACGCCTCGCAATTCTTTTTCCTGTTCCGGCGTGAATCCGATCTCGGCACTCAGTTGACTGTTATCGGCGGCACCCAGCATCGCCATCGTGTTGCCGAAACCCCGGTTGACCGAATAAATGAACGACCGCCCGACGATCGACGCCGTTCCCGGCGGCGGCGGTCCTTGAAACAACGCCTGTTGACGGTCGGCCGCTTCCTTTTCTCGCCGTTCCCGACGGGCTTTGCGTTCCGCGTCCTGATTGGCGTCTTGTGCAAAAGCGATTGCCGTCAAGAGAAACGATACGACGACACAGCCAAACGCCGCGAGTCTGAAAAACCTGTTGGACATGATCGTTTTCGAAAAGAGAGAACGCGGAACCTTTCGGTTCGCGGGCTAAACGGGACGATACTATTCTACGTCCGTAGTCGCTAAATTTCAACAGCGACCCGATCAGGAATTTTTTCGGACGTCGCCGACGACGCTTTCAATGGTTCCGTCGACGAACCGGGTTTGAATTCGGTCGCCGGACGTGATTTCCTCGACGGATCGCACGATTTTGCCCGATTCGTTTTCCGTCAAGCTGAATCCGCGACCGAGCACGGCCAAGGGACTCAGGGCGTGCAGCGCCGCCGCCGTTTTTGCCAAACGGTCGGTTGCGGTTCGAAGACGGCGTTCCATCGACTGTTCAAGCCGCTCCTCAACGAGGTCGACGGCACGACGCCGGGTTTCGATTATCCGCTCCGGAAAAGCGAAACAGGGGTGCTTTTCGGCGAAACGAAGCCGTTCCCGTAACACTTGGAATCGTTTTTGCATTGAGCCGTCCAGAAGGCGGCGAACCTGAACGAGCCCCCGTTTGAGTTCCGAGTCTTCCGGCGAAATCCGTTCCGCTGCTTCGCTGGGGGTCAAGGCGTGAACGTCGGCAGCCAAATCACAGAGCGAAACATCGATTTCATGTCCGACCGCCGAAACGACCGGAATGCTGGATGCCGCAACCGCTCGAACGAGAATTTCTTCGTTGAACGCCCACAAATCTTCGGTGCTCCCGCCACCGCGAGTCACGATGAGAGCGTCGATTCCGAGCGACTTACCGATCTTGTTGAGCTGTTCAATTCGGCGGGCGATGTTCGCAGCGGCACCGTCTCCCTGAACCGGAACGGGGACCAACACGATGTCAATCCGTTTCGTTCGGCGTCCAAGCACTTGGAGAAAGTCGCGCACGGCGGCGCCGGTCGGGCTGGTCAATACGGCGACTTTGCGGAGCGGTCTGGGCAACGGCTTCTTTTTCACCGGATCGAAGAGTCCGGCTTTCGCCAACTTGTCGTGCAGCTGCCGGAATGCCAACTCCAGTGAACCGATCCCTTTCGGCTCCAACGAGTTGACGATCATCTGATATTTGCCCTGCGGCGGGTATACATCCAGACGTCCCCGACAGACGAGTTCCATTCCGTCGTTGATGTCGAACCGCACCCGGCTCATCGACGACTTCCAGACAACGGCGGGGAGTTGCGCCCCGTCGTCCTTGAGCGTCAGGTAAACATGTCCGGAACGGTGCTTCGTACAATTGGAAACCTGTCCGACGACCCAAACATCGCTGAAGTCCCTTTCCATCACCCCTTTGACTTGGAAGGTCAACCGGGAAACCGAAAGTGGTTCACGTTTCAACACCGGAACGGTTTCGTCGATTTCCGGCTTTTGCGGTTTCCGTGCTTCGGCGTAATCGAACAGTGACATCAGGTTGCGAAAAAATTGCTGTCGGCCGGTTGCCGTCTTTTCAAATGTCAATCACTCTCGGAAATTACGGTTTAACTTCCGTTGTGGGCTGTTCGGTTTTTTGATCCGCAGCAGGCCCGTCTTTCTTTTCCGGTTCGTCGGCTTTCTTCTCGGTGGGCTCAGCCTTTTTTTCGGCCCGCGCATTTTTCTTTTCGAGAAGGAATCCCTTGATGAAGAATCCGTCGTCTTCCGCGATGCCGAAGAATCCGGCTGGTCCGAAATATTTTCGAATCAATTCGAATTCCGGCAACTTGCTTCCGTCGATCGCTTGCGGCCGAACTTGTTGGACGGACCCGTCTTCCGGAACGGCGAGGGCGTTGATCGCCTTGGCGAGAATTGCTTGCGATTGCGGCAATTTGCCTTGGCGTACCATTTCGTAGGTCGGATGCAGGGTTTCGTCGGTTCTGGCGTAGAACTGAAGAAAATGGGGTTTGTCCGCAATTCCCAAGTCGGCAAATACTTGATCGACCTCCTTGTATTCGTCGTTATCCGCGGCGTTCGGTCCGGTTTGGTCGAGCCGATCCAGAATTTCCTTGAGATATTCGCCGTTCGTGCTGACGAACAGGCATCCCTTGGCGACGGTAATCGCTCCATCGGGGAAGATCGGCGGCGTCGTTTCGTCTTCGATTTCGTCGATGATCGCGGCAGCGGCTTTTTTCTTGCTTCCACCGATCGGCGCGGCCCCGACGGGAGCCCCGAACGGCTTGATCTCGTCTTCCGCAGGAACTCGCTGCCAAAGAATCCACGTTTTATACTTGTTTTGCATCATCTCCGGATCTTGTCCGAAGAGTTTTTTCAGCGCGGCGGTCACTTCTTTGTCACGACCTTCTTTCAGTTCAAGGGCGACGACGACGCTTTCGCTGGCGATGGTGATCGGTTTCTGATACCGCGACATCCCCATGACCCGTTGGCCGAGATGTACGACCAATTCTTCGCGCAGATCAATCTGCGGACCGTTTTCTTCGGTTTTGAATCCATCGATGATATCTTTCCAAACCCCCTCTTCTCCTTGCATGACAAGGGCGTCGAAGAGCGTTCCGAAGTTGTCGAACACGGTCAGCGGATCGACATAAACTTGCGTGCAACGAGCGATATCCGCCGGCATCCAATTCGGAATTTGGAAATTGCTCCCCATGGGAAAGTTCAGCATCTGCATTGCCAGCCGGAACGGTTTCTTGGCGTGAATGAATGTTCGGTGAACGACTTCTTTTCCTTCGTTCTTGATACCGATGACGCCGCCGACACCTTGGATCGCGTCAAATCCTTGCTCTTTCAAGATGGTGAACGCGGATGGTTTATTACGACGTTTTTCAACGGCAGGTCCACGAAGCAGCGATCGAACCGACTCGCCGTAGTTGAACGGTTCGACGTACCAACGAATCACCGATGTCGTTCCTTCCGGAACGTCCGAGTCGAGTCGTTTTTTGACGATCTGGAAGTCTTCAACACTCGACAGGGCGTCTTTTCCGGGGGAGTCGGTCCGATCGCAAATCAGCTTGAGCAGATATGGTTGGTCGGAAACGATCAGGTGATTGTTCTTGATGGTGTAATGAAATTTTCGCACCAGCGGCGGAAGCGGCGGAACATTGTTTTTCGGCGACTCCGGTTTGACGCGAACGGCTTCATCGTTGGGCGGAGGGAGGGTGAAAACGGTCATTTTTTCCCCTTCGAAGGTTTCCTCCGTTCGAACGGCCTTGGCAGCAACCAGTTTTTGCGAGAGTTTTTCAATATATTTTTCCGTTTCGGGAAGTCGATCCGTGACATCCATCGTGAAAACAAAACCGGGCGTCTTGTTCGGCACGGCGATCATCCCGACTGCCAGCTCACCGGATGGCAACTTTTCGATTCCGTCGAGGGTGAGTCCGAAGCGATCTTCCATCCGTTTGGCGAACTGCTTTTGGAGATCGTCTTTGAACGGTCCCATGATCGGATCGCTCATCAACACGCCGAATTGTGTTTGTTTCCACTGATCGGCCAGATCTTTCATGCTGGCGATCACGAAGAATCCCTTCGTCGTGTCAGGAAAAATCTGTTCCGCCGGCAGTTGCGCCGAAGCAGTCCGAACGAACAGCAACAGGGCCGAAACCAACATGACGGCGGCAATATTTCGAACGGTGAATCGCATTGTACGCAAGGGTAAATCTCCGAAAATGAAACGTGTCAAAAAAGGAAAAATCGCAATACCCGGAGTTCTAAGTATATCGGGTATTTTCCGCTTTTCCAGACCGGGTTTCGAAAATCCCGGCGTCATAAACTGGATTCGCCGCGCCAGCACTCTATAATTCGGCAACTTGACGATTTTCAATGAATGAACTTACCAACAAGGAGAATGCCATGTCATCGCTGATTCTGAAGCCCGCCCCGACATTCAAAACGCAAGCCGTCATGCCGAACGGAACCTTCAAAGAGGTTTCGCTGTCCGATTATAAGGGAAAGCATGTCCTGCTTTTTTTCTACCCGCTCGATTTCACGTTCGTTTGCCCGACGGAGATTATCGCTTTCTCCGAAGCGTACTCGGAATTCGAGAAGCTAGGTGTCCAGGTCCTCGGGTGCTCAATCGACAGTCAGTACACGCATTTTGCCTGGATTAACACGCCTCGGAAGGAAGGCGGGCTCGGCGGAATTAAGTATCCACTCCTTTCCGACTTGAATCGCAGCATTGCGGAATCGTACGGCGTTTTGACCGTAGACGGTTTTGCTCTTCGCGGCCTGTTTTTGATCGACAAGGAGGGGATCGTAATGCACAGCGTGATCAATGCTCCGCCGATCGGCCGCAATGTCGAGGAAGCGCTTCGGACCGTGAAGGCTCTTCAGTTTTTCGAAAAAAATGGGGAAGTCTGTCCCGCCAACTGGACGGAAGGAAAAGCGGGAATCAACACGGAAAAGAGTCAGGAATATTTCAATCAGGCGTATTGATCGCCTGATTCCGTCAGTCTCCGGCGGCGTCCAATGCGGCGAAATCCCTAAAAGCACGGTAATAGGATTCGAACGATCCGATATCGTAACGTTCCTCGGTGGGTAAAAGCCGGAGGCCGAGGAATTTTTTCCCCTGACGGAGCATCAGGCGGATGGCGTCCGTCAACTGGATTTTTCCACCGATTCCGGGCTCCGTTTGCCGCAGGTATTGGAAAACGGACGGCGAAAAAACATATCTTGCGGCAACCGCTAAACAGCTCGGAGCCGTTGCTTCCGCCGGTTTTTCGACAAGATCGTCCAGTTCAAAAACGTCGCTGCTTCCGTTTTTCGGTTGTGCGATTCCGTAATGGACGACTTCTTGTTTGGGTACTTCGTCGAAAGCGATGACTCCGTCGATGTCGTCGACGTTTTTCTCGAACAGTTCGATCATTCGTTTGACGATGTCCGAAGAAGTGCGTCGTCCGAGAATCGTGTCTCCCAGCGCAACGACGAATCGGTTATCGCCGACGAACGGCTCCGCGCAGAGAACAGCGTGACCAAGGCCGAGTTGCTGCCGTTGCCGTGTGAAGAAATACTCCGCTTCCTCCCGTTCGAAAGCGAGCTCCGCCAACAGCTCTTCCTTCCCGGTCAGCCGAAGATGGCGGATCAACTCCTCGTTGATGTCGAAGTGGTCTTCGATCGCCGTTTTGTCCGGTCCCGTGATGAAAAGCAACCGATTAACGTTACAGCGGATCAGTTCCTCGACGACATATTGCACGACCGGCTTGCGGCCGACGGGGAGCATCTCCTTCGGTTGACTCTTGGTGAGCGGCAACAGTTTCGTGTCGCGCCCGGCAACGGGAATAACGGCAAGATCGATCATAAACGAATTCCGCGCCGGGACCTACGGTCCCGGAGTGTTGAGTTTGCCTCTGTTTTCCGGGACCACAGGTCCCGGCTCGTCGATTGTGTTGTATGACTAATGTTCAGAATCGTGAAACATTTTCAGGAAGTTGATCAGCGATATCGGGAGCGGAGCGACCATTTCGCGGGTTAACTTGCCGAGCGGAAGCTCGAATGACTGCCCAGCCGCGCTGGGTTATCGTCCAGTTTTGTTTTCGAACCAGACGGGACCGCCGAACTTCCCCGTCGTGACGATATCGGGTCGACCGTCGCCGTTCATGTCGACGACGACGATATTCATTCCGGATCCGATTCCTTGATCGTACGAAATGATGTTCTTTTTCCAAACGATTTCGGAACCGTTCCGTTTCGCCTTGTACCAATAAATTCCAAGCGGTTCGAACTCGCCGGGATCGCCGCCGTTGTGGGCCATGAACCGCTTTCCAGCGACGATTTCAAGTTCGCCGTCCCCGTCGAGATCGGCCAGAGCAATGGAGTGAACCTGCGACCACGTCTTGTCGATAACGTGTCGCTTCCATGTCGTTTCCGTGCCGTTTTTATCCTGTTCGAACCAAAAGAGTCCGTATTCATGGGCCGAACCGGTGATGACGTCGGGAAGGCCGTCCTTGTTCACGTCGGTAACATACATTTGCGCCAAATCACGGTTTTTGACTTCCGGCGCATCGGCGTAGAGGTTCCACGGATGCTCTTTCCAGGAACCGTTACGGATATCCACCGGCGCTTCAAACCAGCAGTTCGGCCGTAAAATGTCGGGCCGACCGTCGCCGTTGACGTCCCCGACGCCGCCGCCGAATGTCAGCGGCTTCTCCGAAACGACACGAACGTCGAATCGACCAGGAGCGACTTTTTCGTACCAAACCGTTCGGGTCACGGCAGGAAGAATTTGGCTCGGTATCCCGGTTCCGAGCAAGTCGACGAAATCGGCGCACTCGAAATTGCCGTTTTCTTCGATCAGGTTTTCTTTCCAGAGTCCGGCGGTCATCCAGTCCTTTCCCGGATGCTTGAACCAAACCGCTTTTTTCGTGAACCAATCCACGGAGACCACATCGACGAATCCGTCCTCATCGACGTCCATCGGCAGATTGGCGAAGTCCCAAGCGTATCCTTTTCCCTGGTCGTTGACGTCGGACTTGATTGCACGAATTTTGATCGGCGTCCAATTCGGTGCGAGGTGGACGAATTCACCGGCGACGACATCGGGTTTGCCGTCGTTGTCGAAATCCGCGACGCCGCACGCTTCCGTTCTCACGGTACCGATACGGTGCATGACGAATTCGAGGGAATCCCCGGCGAAACAAGGCGTCACGCCGAGAAAAATCAAGATCAACGAGAATCGAAACATGGTAGATCGTCGATGGTGCGTGATGACAAGGGTTACATTTCATCCAAGTATACTTGAACCGGAAAACAGCGTCAACGACTCGACGACAGCAAAGTGAGCTTCGAACGATGCGGCCGATTGTCAATCCGCGATTCGGGGGTATACTTTTTTCATCGTCAACTATTTTGAAATAATATTCAACGGATCGACATCATGAACAGACAATCGACGGGCGTTCCCGGTTTGGACGAACGGCTCGGCGGCGGATTGCTGCCGGGAACCATGACGGTTTTGGTCGGCTCCTCCGGAATCGGCAAGACGCAGTTCGGCATTCAATACGCCAACGCCGGGCTCCGGCAGGAAAAGCACCGCGGCGTTCTCATCGATATGGCGACCCGCGTCGATCCGCAGGGACACCACGATTACGCCAAGCGAGTCGCCGATTGGACGCTCCGCAACGAGGATTCCGAAGGGCGTGTCGATTACGACAACTTCTTCGATCCGAACCGCGTGATCGGCGACTATTTCCGTGCGCTGACATACCAGGGCCGCCGTGTCACGAAAAGGGACATGGATTTCGACCAGTGGAACGATTGGCAGGCGGAACTTTCGAAACACCTCGACGCCACGATCGCGTTTTTCTTCGGCAATTTCGTTCGGGGAGTCCGCCGGTTCGTCGTCGACGGCATCGAGCCGGTCGAACACCAAGGGGAGTCGATCCAATTCGAGCTGCTCGAATACGTCTACCACCAGATCATTCGAAAAGATCCCGAATGGGTTGCCCGCGACCTGTTTCGGCAGTTCTACCGGAGCAATGAAGAGACGATCCGGAAGCATCTCTACCGCAAGGAAGAGGTCGGCTGCATGGTTCTTTACACGTCTCCCGAAACGTCGCTCGACTCGATGATCGAGAAGCCGATGGACGAAGGGGATCTCCTGGCCGGCGCGAACACGATCATTTACATGGGCAAAATTCGTGACGGAATCAAATTCCGCCGTGCGATGTATGTCTCGAAGCACCGGGGAAGCGTCTGTCCGGACGAGATTCTTTTGTACGATATCGACGACAACGGCCTGAAATTGGTTGCGACGTGATCGGTGTTACGAATTCTCCGCGACGACGAAGATGTTGCCGGCGGGGAGCGGGAGAAAACGACCGCCGAGCGGGGTCAGTGTATTGAGTATCTTGAGCTGCACCTTGCCGATCGTTGTGCGACGGCGGTTGAACCACCAGGCCCACGTCGACAGCGGATTGATTCCCTTGCACGAAACGATGCGGAACCCGGCTTCTTTCAAGCGGTTTTGAATGTCGGCGACCGTGTATCGGCGACGATAGCCGAGCGACTCGTCGAGCGGACCGAACAATCGGGGATTGCGGGGAACGACGAGCACCAGCTTTCCCGACGGCTCGAGCATTTCGCGAATTCGTCGAAGAGCTGCGACGTCGTCGACCGTTTGCTGTAATCCGTGAACATACAGGATCGAGTCGAATTTCTTTTCCGTCGGGAGCGGTTCGTCGGCATCCGGATCGAATCGGAGCACGTCGACCATCGCGTTGCCGTCGTAAAGATTCTGGAGGAATTCGACGCATTTATCCCGGTTGTCGCTGACGGTGAGCGATTCCCGTTGCGGCAACAACCGCGAAATCAGGCCGACGTGCCCGCCGACTTCGAGAATATTCGTACCGAGATATGGCAGCGCCCGTTTCACGACCTCCTGGTTGAACCGCCGTGTATTATCGGACGAATTTTTGACCCGCAGTTCGTCCGACTCGAAAGCGTAATCGTCCAGGAACCAATACTTCAAGATCGTCCAGATCGCGCTGATACCGTCTTTCCAGCCGATCTTCTTTCCTTCGCTGTACTTGCGGCCGTGATAGCTGACCGGAACCTCGTAGACGTTCAGGCCCCGTTTCGCGATTTTCGCCGTGATTTCCGGCTCGATGCCGAACCGGTCGGATCGCAACGGAATCGACTTGAGCACCTTGCCGCGAAACGCCTTGTAACACGTTTCCATGTCGGTCAGGTCGAGCCCCGACAGGAGGTTCGACAAAAACGTCAGCACATAATTGCCGAGCTTGTGGTGAAAGAAAAGAACTTTCCGCATGTCGGAGGTCGCAAACCGGGAACCGTAAACGACGTCGGCGTGTCCTTCGAGGAGCGGCCGGAGCACGATGGGATACTCTTTCGGATCGTATTCCAAATCGGCGTCCTGAATGATGGCGTAATCGCCGGACATCTCCTGGATCGCCCGGCGGATCGCGGCCCCTTTTCCCATGTTGACCGGCTGTTCGAACGCCTTGATTTCCGGGAACCGCTCGCAGAGTCGTTTGATCACGGCGGCGGTTTTATCCGTCGAGGCGTCGTTGACGATCACGATTTCTTTTTGGAGCCCGTCGGGAATCCATGCGGCGACGACACGCTCCACCAGACGTTCCAAATACGCCTGCTCGTTGTAAACGGGAATCAAAATCGAAAACGTGTGCACGGGAATTGCTCTGCTGGAAATGTCGGTAAAAAAACAGGTCCAAGACACGCTGTGCGGCAAAACGCAAGCGTCGTCTCAGTTATTCTACGACATTTTGCTTGAAACATCCAGTCCCGGTGCGAGTATTGGCCGATCATTGAGCGCGGATGAGCCCTCGTTCGTCGACGACGACGTTCGTCGGGCGGCGTTCGAGGTTCGGCTTGCGGTCTTCCAACGAATGAACGCCGCGGCCCATCGGATCGGACTTCGTGAGCGATTTCGGTTCTTCGACCTTTTCGGTCTCTTTTTCGACGACGGCACCGATCTTCTGTTCGGCTTTCTCCGTTCCTTCCTGCGTGAACCCGGCGGGAAGAATCGGCGATGTCGGGATCGCTTGCGGCGGCAACTTTTGCATGTTTCGGGCGATTGTTTCCGGGAGCGAAATCGTCGTCGTTTGCATGGCCAAGGCGAAGTCGTCGTTCGATTCGATCACCATTTCGTTCAACGGAGCGGGACCTCGATTCCGCAGCGCGAGTTCGCGCGCGGTCGCTTCGCGCTTGCTTCGGGCGTCCCATTCCGTCTTGGCGAGGAGCTCCGACTGACCGGATTTGCCCGGCAGATAGACCATCGCCTGGGAACTGACCGCGGAGGGGCCCTTCTCCGGAACATACCGAACAATCAGTGAGATCTTCTTCACGTCGCCGTTCATTCCTTCCTTGTCCCACGGGACCCAAAAGTTATACGAATGTCCGAGCTTCGACTTTGCGTACAATTTCTTGACGTCCGACGCGACAAAAACATAACTCCGGGACGGCGCGTTGTCGTCCGGCTGCCGCTCGTCTTCATCGAAGGCGTACACGACGACGTTGCCGTTGATCTTGACCGGTTTCTTTCCTCCGTTTTCGTAAAAGAAGACGCGGCCTCCGAATCCACGGATCGGCTTTGTTTCACCGGCGGTGTGTTCGACGGCGGGCTCCCAGATCGCAACAATCTGCGACGGCGGCCCCGGAGGAAGAATCGACGAAAAATCCGGCTTTTTCCATTTCGAGCTGCTGCAACCGATCAACGCAACAACACAGGACATCAACAATAATTGTACAGTTCGCATCGGAATAATGTGTTAATCGTTTGGCCCGCGAACCGAAGGTTCCGGCGTCTTGGGTTCGTTTTATCGTGCATCGATCGGTGGGGCGAGCATCGGCGTCGGAATGTGGGGCCGGTCTTTGATTTCACCCGGCAATTGGTGCTCTTTTTCAGGAGCTTCGCCCAGCGGCATGGTCTGGAAAATCCGGTCTTCCGAGGGCAACTGCGATTCGTTGAGAATCACCGGACGGCCCATGTACTGGGGAACCTCGCACGCCGACCAGGGATCGGTTCGGAGTCGCATCTTCGAGTTCTTCGTCAGTTGGACCACGTCGCAGATGCACCAATGCATCCGGCTCGCTTCCTGCTGCTTGAGGATTTCCATGTCGATTTCGGAACGAATAATCGTCGGCGTCATCACGATCAGCATTTCGGTCCGTTCCTTCTTGCTCGATTCGTATTCGAACAGGTGCTTGATCACCGGAATCTTGTTCAATACCGGCACGCCGCGTTTGGTCGTTTCCTTGGTTTCCGTAATCAACCCGGCGAAGACGATCGTTTGGCCGTCCATCGCGCTGACCGTCGTTTGCGCCTTGGTGATGTTGAATTTCGGCGAGTAAAGCGGCGTTCCGCCCGCCTGGGACTGAATCGGAATTCCGTCGCTCAGGTTGCCGACGTTCGATTTCTCGGCGTAAAGGTCCATCACGATCATACCGTCCGGCGTCACCCGTGGCGTCACGTCGAGAATCATACCGACATCCATGTATTGGACGGTGTTCGACGTCACGCCGTAATTGAGATTCGTGTCCGATACATACGGAACTTTCTGGCCGACCTGGACGGTTCCTCGCAAATTGTGGAGCGTCGTGATTTGCGGACGGCTCAACACCCGCAGCTTGTGTTCTTCTTCCAACGCCCGCAGGAGCAGGCTGACCGATTCGCTCGACGCCGAGAAAACGAAGCCGCCGACGTTGTTGGAATTGGTCCGTCCCATGTTGAAACTGGTGATCCCCTGCGACCCGACCGCCCCCGGATTCACCGGTTCCAGCGGCAGGCCCTGCTGGGCGTCGCCGAACAGGAATCCCGGCAACATTCCCGCCCCCGAGGTGTACGAACTCCGGTTGAACAGGATCGAATCCTGGAGCCCGAACTCGACGCCGAACTCGCAATTGTCCGTCAGCGTGACTTCGGCGATGAGCACTTGGATTGCGACCATCAACGGCCGTTCGTCGAGCTGCTGGACGATCTTCCGAATCTGGTTGTAGTACTTCGGCGTCGAGCTGATGATCAGGCTGTTGCTGAGCGGTTCGGCGACGATCACGACTTCCTTGCGGTACTGTTCTTGCGGGCTCTGCGGATAAAACGATCCCGAGTTCTGGATTTCGAGTTGCCGTTCGCTGGTGATATACGAGTTCAGAACCGGAGCGAGGCTTTCCGCCGGTTTGTTGACCAGTTTGATCACCATCACCTTGCGGTTGTTTTTGTTTTCTTCATCGAGCCGCAACAGGATCGCTTCGACGACGTTCAGGTCCCCCGCCGTTCCGCAAGCGATAATGCTGTTGGTACGGGTATCGGTCGCAAACCGAACGGAAACAAGCGTGCTCTCCCCTTCTTCGATTCCCGGCCTGACGGTTGCGATTTGCGAGGATCCCTGTGTTCCGCCGCCGAACCCGCCGCCGCTCTGCGACGTTTGAGCGAAGAGCGTCTGGAGAACCGTCGTCAGCGTCGTGGCGTCGCCGTTGACGATCTTGAAGACCTTGATTTGCGATTCCGCCGACGGAAGTTGGTCGAGCTGGTGGATGACCGCTTCGATCAACGCCATGCTCGATTCCGGAGCCGAGACGATCAACGAGTTGCTCTGCGTATCCGCTGTGATCTTGACGTCAAACAGGACGTTTGCCCGCAGCAGGTTCCCGGCGGCGTCCTGCGTCAAAAATTGCACCGCCGGCGTCCGCGAACGGGTCGTCTGTGTCGTTCCCCCGCCGCCGCCGAGTCCACTGGTTCCTGTTGTTCCCGTAAACGTGTTCTGCAACGTCGTCGCCAATTGCGTCGCCATGGCATTGCGCAACGGAATGATCTTGACCGTGTTGACCGCGTCGGGCCCGTCGGCGTCGAGTTTTTGGACGAGCGACTCGACTTCCGCCAAGTCCCGCTTGCTTCCTTGGACGATCAACGAATTCGTTCGGAAATCACTGAAGACAACGACCTGCGCCCCGAGATTTTGCCGATTGGCGTAAAAGTTCGTCAAGTACGTTTGCAAGGCGTCCGACGACGCGTTTTTCAGGCGAATCACGAGGTATTCCGACTCCGGGGCGACCGGTGTGTCGAGTTTCGCGATCAATTCCTTCGCCGTTGCAATGCTTTCCTTCTTACCGATGAGCAAAATCGTGTTCGGCTTCACCAACGGCAGCATCGTGATGCTCCCCCGGCGGGCCTGGTAAACCTGGGCGTAAAGCTGCTGCACGACTTGGCTGATTCGGTACGAGTCGGCGTTTTGCATTGCAACCAACTCGACGACTGGTTCGAGTTCGAGACTCATCGATTCGAGTTGGTTGATCATTTCGAGGATCTGCTGAACGTCCTTTTTGGGTCCGCGGATCACCATTTGTTCGAGACCGTCGATGATGTCGATTTGGATCGGTCCGACAATGCCGCTGGAGAGAAGATCCGACGACGCACCGGAGGCGTTCGGTGTCGTGAACCGCGCTGCCGGAGAGTCGCCGGACCGCTGAAACTCCTGTGTTTGCGGTTTGGGCTGCGTTGCGGTGGGAAGCTGTTTCTCGTCTTTTTGCGTTTCTTGAGCAATGGTTTCAACAGCTTGCTTCACCGGGATCATGCTCCCACGCTGCAAGGGAACGACTTCCGTCGCAGCGGTTCCATTGCCGTTCGGGAAGTCGAGAAACTGAATCAGTTTCACGCAGGATTCGACCATCGGCGCGGAGCCAAGGAGCGTTGCGATTCCCTGTTGGCGGTCGATGGTCAACTCGACATCGGTTCCGTCCTTGACCGGCAACCGGAATTTGGCGAGATTCGGCGTCGACTCAACGTTTTTCACCGGCACGAACCGCTTCCCTAATTTCTCGACCAATTGGGTTTCGAGCGTTTGGGGCGTGATGTTCTTTAACTGATATCTCCCGGCAACCGCTTCGGCAGCGATGGGGCGATTCGGAACCGCCGCTTGGGGCAACGGGGCAATACGTTGTGTTTGCGCAAGCAAGGGAACGGCGGGAACGACGAAATTCGGTGAAGCGGCACCATTATTCTCTATTCCGTTGCCAACCGCTTGTTGGATCGGACCTGGAGTCGAAGGAACATTCTGCGGAATCGGCGTTGCCGAGCCGGTCTGGGTGATTTGCGGTGGTGCGACATACCGATACGACCGCATCGGATCCCCCAACGGTTGCGGTGCGCCCGGCTGTTGAAGGGCCGGTTGCTGATAGATCGGTTGCTGATACTGGACCTGCCGAATCGGTGGTTCAGGCGACTGGACATTGTATACGGCCTGAACAATCGCAGACGGGTTCTCCGCCGTCGCTTGGTAAGCGGGAACGATGTTTTGGGCGCTCAGGGCGCTGGACAATCCCAAAACGGCAGGTAAAACCAGCGATAAATACACCAAAAGTTTTTTCATAACGATCCATCCGCAATAAAAGGGGAATGAGACTTAGCAGTTGTATCGGATAATCTGAATGTTCCTGTTAAGTAAAACAGGGAAGATTTAACGATTTTTCTGTTTTTGCTGACAATACGCCACCGCCAAAGTAAATTTCGTAAGTTGCCCGATCAGCCGAAACACCGAAGGTGTCCGTGCTCGCCAAGGTAAACATGGAAGCGGACGGCCCTTGTTTCATGACGCATTTATTAATATACTAATGACAGATTCTTTCCCCCTATTTCACACTCTTGGAGTTTTTCGATGAATCCCATGAACAAGGTTCTTTCCGCTCTGTTCTTTTCACTCTTCGTTGCATCAACCGTTTACGGCCAGGAAGCGACCTCCCCGCAAGTCGAGGCGATTGCGTCCAAGGTGACGCCGTTCGTCGACAAATCGACCATCGTTGTTGCCCAGTTCGATCTGAAAAAACTCGATCCGGAACTCTCCGTGAAGACGCTCCGCGAAATCGTCGACGGCTCGCTCTCCAAGGCGGGACTCGATGAAAACGCGAAAGCGTTGATCGAGCCGATGCTCATGCAGGGAATCACGGCGATGGAGACCGAATTCAAGGAAGGCCAAATCGGTCAGCTCATCCAATCCGGTTGCGAAGAAGTATTCGTCGTCGTCAACTCGATGACCATGGCGCAAAGTCCGGCGCGGGTCCTTTTCTCGTTCGGCGAATCAGCCTCGGCGAATATGGACGTTTTGGTGGAAAAGCTGTCGCAAGCCAATCCGGGAGCCGCGTTCGAAAAGAAAGACAACTTTCTCGTCGTCGACACGTTCCAACCGCAACTGAGTGAAAGCGAGCAAGCCGACGCCAAAAAATACGTCGCCGGTCTTGATAAGAAACGTAAGCCGCAGTTGCGTTCGGAGTTCGTCGAAGGACTCGAACGGACCAAAACGGCGCCGCTAAAAGTTGTTTTCGCCCCGGATATGGCCCTGAAAGGGATGATTCAAATGGGGCTCGGCATGGCGCCCGAAAATGTGCGGGAAGCGCTGCCGTCCAAAACGGTTCTCGACGGAGCCAAGTGGGTTTCGCTCGGCGTCGACCTGAACCGCTGGATCATCGACCTGAACGTCAAAGGAAACTCGACGGAAGCGACGCAAGCCCTTTACGACGGTCTGATCAAAGCGAAGGATTCCTCCCTGTCGCCGGATTTGGCCGCGCTTCCCGAAGAAGCCCAATCGCAGATCAAGGAACAACTCAAGGCGGTCGATGCGCAAGTCATGATGTTCATGCCGAAAGTCAAGGAAGACCGTCTCCAGTTGACGATCGACAAGAAATTCCTCGATACCAATTTCCCGGCGCTGGTTCAAATGGGCATGTCCGCCGCACAAGCCGCCATGCAACAGATGATGGAATCGGGACTCGGCGAATAGGAAATCGACGCCAAAAGGTTTTTGCTTGAGAACACGTCGATTTCCCTCCCCTCTCCCTCGGGAGAGGGCTGGTACAACGTTAACGAAAAAGCATTCGAGGCGAAAGTCTTGGAGCCGAATTGAAGAATCAACGATGGAACGACTTGGTTTTCTTGATTGTTTTCCGTCATTTCAACCACAGAGCCCCTAACCCTCTCCCGGGGAAGAGGGGACGATCAAATTGAACGTCTGCTTTCTGACAGGCGAGGCTCTGACAATACACACGAAAAGATGACACCTGAACTTGCCAAAAACATCGATTGGGTCGGCTACGTCGACTGGAGCGTCCGCGATTTCCACAGCTATGACACACAACGAGGCGCAACGTACAATTCCTACCTCATCCGCGATACGAAGACGGCGTTGATTGATGCCGTGAAAGCCCCGTATGCCGAGAACCTTTTGCGGAACGTCGCCGAACTGACCGATTTAGCGAAAGTCGATTATGTCGTATGCAACCATTCGGAGCTCGACCACGCCGGCGGAATTCCTGCCGTGATGGCCGCGCTGCCGAACGCGACGCTTCTCTGCAACGCCAAGTGCCGTGAAACGCTCGCCGCCTATTTCGATATTTCCGGATGGAAAATTCAGGTGATCTCGCCGACCGACAAGATTTCGCTCGGAAACCGAACATTGGCGTTCGTCAATACGCCGATGCTCCATTGGCCGGAGTCGATGTTCACCTACATTCCGGAAGAAAAGCTTCTCTTCTCGATGGACGCCTTTGGTCAGCACCTCGCAACCGCGGCCCGGTTCGACGACCAATGGGAGCTGTCGCACCTGATGATGGAAGCGAACTCGTATTACGCCAATATCGTGACACCTTTCGGCAAACAGGTCCAGCGGACCCTCGAAGCGGCCGCCGGACTCGATATCCAAATGATCGCGCCGTCTCACGGCCTGATTTGGCGCAAGCACATCCCAACGATCATCGAAGCGTACAAAAATTGGTCCGGTGGAAAATACTCCCCCAAAGCGTTGATCCTTTTCGACTCGATGTGGGAAAGCACGACCCGGATGGCCGAAGCGATTCTCAAGGGAGCTACCGAGGAAACCGACGCCGTCGACGTTCACCTGATGCATGTCCGAAAGACGACGCTGACCCGCATCGCCACGGAAATGCTCGATGCCGCCGCCGTAGCACTCGGCAGCGCGACGCTCAACATGATGATGATGCCGCAAATGTCCGCCGCAGTAACCTATATTCGCGGCCTGAAATTCACCTCGAAGTCGGGTTTTGCGTTCGGCTCCTGCGGTTGGGCGTACGCCGGAAGCGAACAACTTGCCAAGGCTTTCGACGATTTGCAGTGGACCACGATCCACGAACCGATCAAGACAAAATACCGCCCGACACCAGACGTCCTTGACCAATGCCGCGCCGCCGGACGGCTGCTCGCCCAAACGGCGCTGAAAACGGCGAAGGAATAAATTTTCACCCGGTACAGCGCGTCGCAAGGCGACGCGGCTAACAATATGACACGAAAAATTCTCGTCACCAGCGCCCTTCCGTACGCGAACGGGCATATTCACATCGGACACCTTGTCGAGTACCTGCAGACGGACATATGGGTTCGCTTCCAGAAGCTTCGAGGTAACGACTGCATTTACATCTGCGCCGACGACACGCACGGAACCGCCCTGATGATCCGCGCCCAAAAGGAAGGTGTCAAGGAAACGGATATCCTCGAAAAAATGCACGCCGCTCATATCGAGGACTTCACCGGCTTCGGTATCCGGTTCGACAATTACGGCAGCACGAACACGTCGGAGAACCGCGTTTTTTGCAATGAAATTTGGGCCGCCATCCGCAAAGCCGGACTCGTCGACGAAAAGGAAATCGAACAGCTCTACGACGTGCAGGCGAAGACGTTTCTCGCCGACCGGTTCGTCAAGGGAACTTGTCCGAAGTGCGGCAAGAAGGATCAGTACGGCGACAATTGCGAATGCGGCGCCCATTATTCGCCGACGGAACTTGTCGATCCGATCAGCGCGATTTCCGGCACCGTCCCGGAGTTGCGCAAAGCGAAGCACTTGTTCGTGAACGTCGACGCGGAGCACGCATTCCTCGAAAAATGGGTTTCTTCCGGAGCCTTGCAGCCGGAGGTCGCGAACTATTTATTGGGACAGTTTCTCAACGAACCGCTCCATCCGTGGGACATTTCGCGGCCCGCTCCTTATTTCGGTTTCGAAATCCCGGATTCCCCCGGCAATTATTGGTACGTTTGGTTCGACGCCCCCATCGGGTACATCGGTTCGACGAAGCAGTGGACCGACCGCACCGGACACGACTTCAATTCCTGGTGGAGAAATACAAGTACGGAAATTCACCATTTTATCGGCAAGGACATCACTTACTTCCACACGCTGTTCTGGCCGGCGATGTTGAAAATCGCGGGTTTCACGCTTCCGAAGAAAGTCCACATCCACGGCTTCCTGACGGTCAACGGCGAAAAAATGTCGAAGAGCAAAGGAACGTTCGTGTTGGCGTCGACCTATTTGAAACATCTCGACCCGTCATATTTGCGTTACTTTTATGCCTCGAAATTGTCGAGCCGCGTCGACGACATCGACTTGAACTTCGAGGAAATCGAAGCGAAAATCAACGCCGACCTGGTCGGCAACGTCGTGAACCTGGCGAGCCGCACGGCGAAGTTCGCGCTGCATACCGGACTGTCGGAATACTATCCGGACGATAACGGCCTGTTCGACGAAGCGGCCGCCGCCGGGGACGAAATCGCCGAGGCGTACGAAAACGGCGAATTCGGCAAAGCGATGCGGCTGATCATGGAATGCGGCAACCGCGCGAACAAGTTCATCGAAGACGCCGCTCCCTGGACGATCAAGCTCGACACGACCCGCAAAGACGATTTGCGTGACATTTGTACGATCGGCTTGAACCTGTTTCGGCAAATCGTAGTCTATCTCTCGCCGGTGTTGCCGAAATTGAAAACGCAAGTCGAGGAACTCCTCAACTGCAAGATCGACGACTGGAACCTCTCCAAGGAAAAACTCCTCGGAGGCAAGGTCAACCCATACAAACATTTGATGACCCGCGTCCCGAAAGAAGGAATTGCTCGCATGATCGAGGAAAGTAAATCGTCCGAAGATTTTGCCGGTACCTCGCGTCCCGCTGAAACGACCACGGATACCGACGAACCGTTGAAAGCCGAACCGCTCACCGAAACGAAGGTCTCGATCGACGATTTCACGAAGGTCGACCTGCGGATCGCCCGGATCGTCGAAGCGTCGGAGGTGAAAGAAGCGAAAAAACTGCTGCGACTGAAACTCTCGCTCGGCGGCGACAAATTCTTGAACGTTTTTGCGGGAATCAAGGCGGCGTACGATCCGGCGACCTTGATCGGTCGGCTTGTGGTTTGCGTCGCGAATTTGGAGCCGCGTCAAATGAAGTTCGGTCTGAGCGAAGGAATGGTCGTCGCCGCGGGCCCCGGCGGTGAAGAGATTTACCTGATTTCCCCCGATACCGGCGCGAAACCGGGGATGCGGCTGCATTAAGGGGCGGCAATAAAAAATGAACGGAGCGGTGTTTTGTACGAAGCGTAGCGGAGTTCAAAATACTGCGGACCATGTGAACGACGGTTCAATCAAAGGTTCAAGTTTTATCACCTGCTTAATAATGGCCGGAAACGCGGAGTACCGGCTAAATCGCAAGCGTCCGGCTAACCGAGTTCAACGATTCAACGTCAACGAGGCATCCCATGAAAAATTCGTTTTTCGTTTTTGTGCTCATCCTTCTCGCAGCGAATTTCGCGGCAGCGCAGGATTCGAGCCGGTATTTCGGCGCGAAGGTCGGTCGCAGCGAACAGCGGGGCAACTCGACGTACTATTACGACGCTTACGGTTCGCAAGTCGGCCGGAGCGAAAATCGTGGAACGGGAACGTATTACTACAATCGAGACGGCTCGACGGCGGGGCGGAGCGATGTTCGTGGAACGTCGACCTATCATTACGGCTCAAACGGCACTTCGATGGGGCGGACGACCACGACGGGCCCATCGACGTATTATTACAACTCGAACGGTTCGCAGGCGGGCCGCAGCAACACGTTCGGGACGTCGACCTATTATTACAACAGCAACGGTTCTCTTTCCGGACGAACCAATTCAAGCGGATCCTCGACGTATTTCTACAATCCAAACGGTTCGCAGGCGGGTCGCAGAGAACGGTAATCCCAACAAAAAGCCCCAAGCGGGTTTCACTTGGGGCTTTCATAATAACGACGGTCGTATTAGTCGACTTGAACCGGGGTTCCGTCAGGCAGAACATAGCTGCCGGGCCGAATGTTACGCGGAATCGTGTAGCGCGGAGTCGTGTAAGTTGGTCGTGAGACCGTTCCGATCGCGCCCCCTCCTTCGTTCCAGCAACGCAACGCCGAGGCTCCCGGGATGACGTTGGTGATTCTCGCTCCACGCCCTCCGTTGTCCACACAGGAGACGCCGAAACGATATCCGTTGTCGTTCAACCGGGTTGCCAGATAGAGGATTCTTCCGGTTCGCCGATCCTGCACCGTGAAACGCATGACGCTCCCGGAGCGATTGACGGCGTTGATCAAGTCGGTCCTGCCGCCGATCGATTGGCCGTTGATCGAAAGGACAATGTCTCCCGGTTCCACATAGATCTGCTGGGCGGACGCCTGAGACGGGACGGCGGCCAGGAATGCCGCTGCGAGAATCGTAATAGCAATGCCCCCAACGATTTTGCCTGATGTCGATTTCATGTTGAAACTCCTGAATGGAAAGGTTTTGTTGATGGGTCAACAGCGTGTGGCCCATTCTATCCTGTCTATGCTGAAATTTGAATCAACGCGACAAATTATTTTATTTTTCGACTCGACCATCAATCGAATCGGTGCCGGTAGATTCGGTACAAAACGAAAACAAAGAGCCCCAAGTTTCGCGGAGGAACCTTGGAGCTCTTTTCGAGACGATGTTCGTGCAAGCAAGAGAGTCAGTCGACGATCACGATGGTTCCGTCGCTAAGCCGATGTTCGCCGGGCCGCATATTTCGTGGGAAACGTGGACTCAAATTGCCTGGTCGTGCCGTCGGCACCGGAGCTGCTCCGATGGCGCCGCCCCCTTCGTTCATTGTTATGACCACCCCATTAACGACCGATGACAATGATACTTCCATCGGCGAGTCGGTATCGGCCCGGCGGCAGATTTTGCGGAATGCGAAGGCTCTGCGGGACCTGCGATTTCGAACTGCCCGGCTGTACTGTTGATGGCGCGACAGCCTTGGGAGTCACCGGCGTTCGTGGTGTTACCGTCGCTTTCGGTGTCGCAGTCGACCTCGATGGTGCAGCCGCTGCCGCCGGCATGGAACCAGGCCCACCCGGCGAGGCGGCCCAAGGACTGTCGTCGCTCCAGCAGCGTGACGCGGCGGCTCCTTGCATGACGGCGGTAATTCTCGCTCCGTAACCGCCGTTGTCCACGCTGTAGACACCGAAGCGGTAACCTTGGTCGTTCAACCGGGTTGCCAGGCTCATGATACTTCCGGTACGCCGATCCTGAATCGTGAAGTACATGATTCTTCCGGAACGATTGACCGCGTTCGTCAAATCGTACTTGCCGCCGATCGGTTCCCCATTGATCGAAAGGACGATGTCCCCCGGCTCCAGGAAAATCCGGGCGGTGGCGGCTCGGTTCTGGGCAAAGGCCTGGGAAGACAGGACCGTCAGGAATGCGATCGCAAGAATCGCGACGGCGACGCCTCCAACGATTTTGCTCTGTGTCGGTTTCATGTCGATGCTCCTTTTTTGAAGAGTTTTGTTGAAAGACCGAGCAACACTTGATGAAATTTTAGTCGTGACATGCTATAATCGGAATTCGTCATTACCATAATCCGTGCTGAGGCAACGCCCCATAAGTTTTCGTAAAACGCCTAATCTGCCGAGAATGTCGACAAACCATCGCATCACCGGAGCGTACGAAAAAAGCGAGTCCTCAAAACCCTGTATTTCAGGCATTTGCCACCGTGAACGCTTGAAAAATTCCCCATAAATCCTCACGGCAAATAATTTTCAACAACTGGTGTATTTTGTGTTGACGGCACTTTGACAACAGGAAAAATCCGTCCGATGACTCCGTTTTTCAACATCGTCCGATGGTTTATTCAGGGACGACCGATCATCGACAACATTCGCTACCGAAACAAGAGCTTGATGCTCGTTTACGGGCTGATCGTCGTTTATTTCTATGTCATTCTCGCCCATTGGGAGCCGGATTGGGCGTTTCTCTGCCTGCTGCCGCTTTTCGGAGCGATGATCGCCTATTGGATCTTTTCCGGACTTCGTTGGTATGTCGTCACCACGATCTACCTGATCATTGCAAGCTTTGCTTTCGGCCATCTTGCCTCGGCCAACATCGCCAAGCTGAAAATTTTGTTCACAACGGAGTTCGACGCCGTTGACGTGAAACCGTCCGATTTTCCCTGGCTCGACGAGCAATATTTCGACGCCGAATCCGAAGCGTTGCAGAAGCTCGGTTTCCGTTTCCTCGCCGATTGGGCGCCGGTCCCGCACAACAAGGCGTTTCCCGAAATGGAAACCATGATCCGCTGCCTGACGAACGAAGAAAAAAGCGTCGTGGCGGTGATCGGTCAAATCCGTTTCGTCAAACCGCGAAACGCTTACGAAAAGGATGTCGACATTCGTGTCGTCCAATTCAGCACGGAGTTTTCGGACGGCTTGATTCTCAACACGACGAATTCCCAAGGGCTCGATCCGATCGAGTCCGCCGAAGGATTCGTGATCCGAATGTTTCCGCCGGAAACGAAAACGGAACCGCTCCTGGATCTCCATGTTGCGCAATTGAAAGAGCTTCTTGCCGACCCGTCACGAACGGCGCGAACCGTTTCGACCAAGGAGGAATTGTTCGCCGTTTCGTACCGTGAACACGTCCTCATGTCGAAAGACCGTTTGAACAAAGGGCTCCTCACCGACGAGGAAGTCGGTCGGATTACGGCAATCGCGGGTCTGGCGGACGCTTCGGCGAGCCAGTATTTGAAATCGTTCCGCCAACATGCCGGAAGCGGTGAATCGGACACAAAAACCGAAATCGTTGCCGACGAATCCACAAAACCAAACGATGCATCCGCTGTCCCCAAAGGCACACCATGAAACCGACAACTTTTCTTGTTTCGATATTCGCTCTCTTGATGGTTTTCGACTTGACGCTTGCGGCGGAAGGGATCACGATCAAGGAAAACAGCTTCCAGACGGACAAACCGTTGATCCGGGCGGAACGGCCGTTCAAACTCGTCGCCGAGATCGAAAACGAAACCCAAACGCCGTTCCGTTGCACGTTGACGCTCCCTCAAAACGCAACGCCGACCGACGAAAAAATCGACACGGATGCGAGGCGGTTGACGACGAAATATTCCTGGGACGTCGTGCTTCCGAATCCAGGGCAGACATCGTTCACGCTGGATCTTCTTGTCGGCGACGAAGTCATTCAATCGCAAACCATCATGCAAGCGGTGCTTCCGCCGTTGCCGATCCGGAAACTGGACGCGATTCCCGCTCCGGAACCGGTCCGTACGAAAATGCTCGTCGGCGTCCATCATTGTCCGCTGTGGGAGACGGAACACGCGCATCTTTGGAATCAAGTCGTCAAAAAACACCAGGAGCGGACCCCGGCGCTCGGGATTTATTCGCAAGACAATCCGGAAATCGCCGACTGGGAGACGAAATGGACGCTCGAACACGGCATTTCGTTTTTCATCTACTGCTGGTACCGAACGTCGCAAGGAGGAGCGATCACGACGAAGTTCGAGAAGAGCGTTTTCGACGACGCGCTCTTTCAGTCGAAGTTCGGCGACCGGATGTCCTTCACGATCATGTGGGAAAATCAGAGTCAAGGTCGGGCCGGTGTTTCGGATGAAAAAGATCTCCTCGAAAATCTGTTGCCGTACTGGATGGAGAAATTTTTCAAACGGAAAAACTATCTGAAGATCGATAACAAGCCGGTCCTGTTCGTCTACCAACCGACTCGCGTTTCGAAAGACCTGGGCGGTGATGATAAAGTCCGCGACGCTTTTACGAAGATGCGGGAAGCCGCCAGGAAAGAGGGATTCGACGGCCTCTGGATTCTCGGCGAGTACCGCGGCACCGACGCCGGGATCGTGCAACGGTTCAAGAACATGGGGCTCGATTACGTTTTCGAATACTGCTGGCACGTCCAGAACAGTCCGCCGCCGGACGTCGTGATCGAAAAGCAGATGGAACTGATCGGGAAAATGCAGGAGCATCGGAAAATTCTGCCGCAAATCGTTACGCTTTCCCAGGCGTGGAGCGGTTGGCGCGACGAAGGTTCCATCTGGAAACTTCCGCCGGATTCATTCGAAAAACTGTTGCGGCGGGGAAAAGAATTTGTCGAAACGAATATTCCGGAGAACGAACTCGGTCGCAAGATGATCATCCTCGACAACTGGAACGAGTGGAGCGAAGGCCATTACATCGCCCCGTACCGGGAATACGGTTTCGGATATCTCGACGCGGTGCGGCGGGTCTTCTCCGACGCTCCGGAAAAACATGTCGACCTGATTCCGGAAGATATCGGATTCGGGCCGTACGACATGCCGAAATCGCTTTTCGAAACACGAACGTCCTGGAACTTCGGGGACGGCGTTCCTCCGTGGCAACTCATGATGGGCGTCAAGAATATCCGTGTCGAAAACGGCCGAATGCGATTCGAAACGACGACCGGCGATCCGGCGATTCACGTTGCCCAAGACCGAACCCGGGCGGCGGCGTTCTCGAAAATGATCGTCCGGATGAAAACATCCCTGACGCAGAACGACATGATGCAACTCTATTGGAAGACGGATAAGGAAAACGATTTCAGCGAGACCCGAACGGTCCGCCTCGGTGTCAAACCGGGCGGCTTCCACGATTATGTGCTGCCGCTTTCCCCTGGAGCCGGTTGGCAGGGACGGCTCACCGAATTGCGGCTTGATCCGTGCTGTAAACCCGGCGTCGCCGTCGAAATCGAAAGTATCCGTTTGGAATAACCCCAAGCCGCGACGTGCGGCTGAAACACAAGCGTAAAAAATGATACGAAAAATAATTTTGGTTGCGTTCGCCTTGTTTTCGGCGGTCGGAGTGTTCGCGGCGGAAACGAAACGACCGCTCGTTGCCGTGATGGTGAGCGACGATCATTACGACGCCGACAAACTGCTCCCGCCGATGATCGAAAAAATCGCAACGAAAAACGGGTGGAATGTCGCGGTCCTCCACGGACGGGGCGGTTCGAATTTTCCGGGACTGGCGGAAGTTCTCGGCAAAGCGGACACGCTTGTCGTTTACGTTCGCCGCCTGACGCTGCCGAAGGATCAACTGGCGGCGCTCAAGAGATACGTCGAATCCGGCCGCGGATTGGTCGGACTCCGGACGGCGTGCCACGGATTCACGTTGCGCAACAAAAAAGCGCCGGACGGCTGCGAAAATTGGGAGGAGTTCGACCGGGACGTTTTCGGCGGAAACTATCACGATCATGGCAGGAACGATCTCGGAAGCGATATTCGCAACGTCGAATCGCAGACCGGTTCAACGATCCTGAAAGACGTCAAACCGGATTCCTGGCACAGTATCGGGTCGCTTTACTGGACCGACCCGATCAAGGAAGACGCGATTCTTTACCAAACCGGTTCCTCGGCGGAAGGAAAGGACATTCCCGTGACATGGACGCGGCTGCACGGAAAGACCCGCGTCGCTTTTACAGCGCTCGGTCACCAGAAAGATTTCGAAACGGAAATTTTCGAAAATCTCGTTCGAAACCTGGTGGCGTGGAGCTTGGGCGATTAACGCCGTTTGCCGTGATACGGCGGTCCGCCTTGCGGCAACGACTTGGCGTCGTAGTAATGGAGGTACTGTCGATAGCCGGCACCGTTCTGCGGCGAGTAGCTCGCTCGCTTTTTCGGGGCGTTAAGCGTTTTGTTGATTTGGTCCTCCAGCGTCCGCTGTTCGGTCTGCTGCCGCTGGATCTGTTGCCCTTGTTGTTGGAAATCTTTCTGGATCTGCATCTGCGGGGCGACAAATGTGTGATAATTGTCCAACACGCCGCCGCGATTGTTGTTGTACAGCGACAACCACGGACTCAACGCCGGTCTCGTTTGCGCCGACGCCGTCGAGGCGATGAAAAGCAGCACGCCAACACAGGCGGCCATTATTTTTGAAGTGTTCATGAAATTCTCCCAAAAAAAAGGGGGGGGATTTTTCTCTATTTTACGCGAAATCAGGCGGATTGTCAAACACTATTGAACAGGTGATAAAAATTGATCCGTTGTTTGACCGACTGCCGTGTGGGAGCGTTTTCGAAAAGAGGGCAAGTTTGAATTTGTGTGAACGGTTGTTTTCACCTCCCCTCTCCCTCGGGAGAGGGGACGGTAAAATAAGCGTTTTTCAAAAACAAATCACCCCCAATCCGGCGAACGCTCCCCTGCCGTGTAGGGTCCGCCGCGTTTCGAACTCCGCTACGCTCCGTACAAAACACGGCTCCGTTCCTTTTTGATTGCCACCACATTAAAACCCGCTGCCGTTATACTGTTGGCCGCCCCCTTTCAAGACCGGGCCGGAAAAGCGTGTGACGGTCGTTGCACCGAGAAGTGAGAATCCGAAGATCCGTTCGAACGGAGCGAATACTTTCGCCAAAATCCCGTCGGCGGCGACATATCGGTCTTCGACGACATATACCCGATCACCCGGTAGGAGCTGGTAATTCGTCTGCGGAGCCCCGTAAGCGGTTACGGCGACCCAGTCGACCGGTAAAACGACCGGTTTGTGCGTGTTGCCGACAGGTCGGGCGACCCAAATCCGCTTCGAACAGTTCGGAGCGAGCCCGTTCATGTTCGCAATCGCTTTGAGGACCGTTTCGTTGCCGGTGTAGGGAAACGAAACGACTTGTTCGCCGAGCGTCGCGGATTGATAAATCACATAATACTCCTTGCTGTTGTAAGCGAATACGTCGACCGCGACTTGTGGGTGGTCCAACGCTTTGGAGAGGTGGAATTCGATCGCTTCGCGGCACTCCGGAATCGTCAAACCGCTCACATAAACCCGACCGTAGGAGCCGAGCGTAATGTACCCATCCGGCCCGATCAGGTGGTTGTCGGCGATTTGTTGAATTTCCGACATTTGCACGAGTTTCGCGGAAACGACGGTATTCGCTCCAAGACGTCCTTTGGGATTCTCCGGCGTCAGCACCAAGTGGTTCTTGATGATCCGTTCGGCGTCCGCCAGGGAGATGCCGTCGATCTTGACCGATCCGTAAGCTCCGCCGAGCTGAATGAGCCCACCCGGTTCGATGGAAAAATTTCCCATGATCGGCTCTTCGTCCGGCGTGCCAAGCACGTCAAGCGAAATGATGTCGAATACCCGCAAAATGTACGGTGCTTTCGGAACCAACTGGACCGCTTCGACGGTAATCACGTCCGGCGGTTCAAGATAGTACATCGGCAGCGACGATTTGGCACATTCCTTGTTGACGTCCCGAAACGCGGCGGTTCCTGCCGGTTTGGGGTCGAACAACGCCGTCGTCGTGATGCAACCGAGGCAGACCCCGGCGACGAAACAGCAGAGAAGCCCCTTGACGATACGCCAAGCACGCAAAGAAAGTATTGGTCGACGATCCATGATCTCGTTCCTCGACAATGTGTTCGATGTTAGGAGCAACAACAGCGTTCCCCAGTCGACGTCCTTGTCTCGGTTGATCGTCCATGATCTCGATGGCAGCGCACCGGAACCATCGGTTCACGGGCTGAACGGACAAACGCAAAGTGTCCGTCGTTAGGAATTGTCGGCAAGGCGAAATCGAGATATTTCGTTAAAACACGTTTGCCGAAAAGATCGGTACAATCCGTATTGCCGGGCGGCGCAGACGCCGCTAGTCGGCTTGTCAAAGAATGTTCACCGGGTACAATCATTATTCCGAACCGCCAACAATTCACGTCAACCGTTCGTATTCGATGGATTCGCCGGAAAATCGATTGCAAATCGTCTTTATGGCGACGGGGGCCTTTGCCGTTCCGTCGATGCGGCGTCTGTGTGAATGTGGTCAATACGACATCCTCTGCCTGGTGACGACATCGCAGAAATTTACCCGTTCCGGCGATCCGATCCCGACTCCGGCGCGACAATTCGCGGATGAACTCGGATTGAGCGTCTTCGAAACGGATAACATCCACGCCACGGAACTGTTCGATTTTCTTTATCTTGCCCGTCCGGACCTTCTTTTCGTCTGCGATTTCGGCAAAATTCTCCCCAATTCGTTGTTGCGGGCTCCTCGGATCGGCGGAATCAACCTTCACGGTTCGTTGTTGCCGAAATACCGGGGCGCCGCGCCGGTTCATTGGGCGATTCTCAACGGTGACGAGTTCACCGGCGTCAGCATCATCGAGATGACAACGAAAATCGACGCCGGACCGGTGATCGCGCAAAGTCCGGCAATTCCGATCCAACCGTTCGAAACCGTCCTTGAACTCGAAGACCGGCTCGCGGAATTCGGCTCCGAACTTGTTCTTCAGACCGTCCGGCGAATGTCCGGAAAGGAGAGCATTAAAATCATTCCTCAGATGGTGTCCGAGGTATCGAAGGCCCCACGCTTTAAAAAAGAAGACGGCAACGTCGATTGGTTGCGGAGCTCCATGGCGATTTACAACCATTATCGGGCGATGACCCCTTGGCCGAAGTCGTATACGGATTGGACTCGGGAGGACGGAACCGTGCTGCGGCTGATCCTCGGTCCCGTTGTTCCACTGGACGATCGGCTGCACTCGTTGGTTGCACCCCCGAATTACGCTGACCCGCAATATGTTTCTCCGGTACTGATTGACGCCAAGATGGACAACCTCGCGGAAATCCGGCATACCGCAAAACAGAAACCGGTTTTGAAGCGGCACTACCATCCCCATGCATCGTATCGTCCGACGGCATGGAAGGCGGGTGTCGTCCTTGAAGCATCGGGGAACCGTTTGATCGTTGCCGCAGGTGAGGGGGCGATCCAAATACTCCAAATCCAGCCTGCCGGAAAGAAACCGATGGAAGCGGAAGCATTCCTGCGCGGCTATCCGATCAAACCCGGCGACCGGCTCGGTTGAAACCTTGCGGTACGATGCACACATTTGCCGGTACTCCGCGAATTTCGTTCGAAATACCGGACGCCGTCTCTCGGTGAGATGCGACGAACCTGTCGCCCGGCTTGCATTTGTCCGATGTTTTTGCGATAATCTTCCGAATGAACCAATCACCCCGCGATGACGTTTGGGGCTGATATGACTTACCAAAATCATAAATATGAAACGGTCTAAAATCAGTATTATCGGAGCGGGAAACGTCGGTGCGACGACCGCCCATTGGTGTGCCTCGGCGGAGCTCGGCGATATCGTGCTGCTCGACATTCCGGAAAGCGGCGACATGCCGCGAGGGAAAGCTCTTGACCTGTGCGAAGCAGCTCCGATTTTCGACTTCGACGCCACGATCGTCGGAACCACCGATTACGCCGATACCGTGGGAAGCGACGTCGTCGTGATTACGGCGGGTATTCCCCGCAAGCCGGGGATGAGCCGCGATGATTTGCTCCTGACGAACGCCAGGATCGTTGGACAGGTTGCCGAAAACATCAAGGAAACGAGTCCGAACGCCGTCGTGATCGTCGTCAGCAATCCGCTCGACGTGATGACGCAATGCGCGTTGCGGAAAACGGGATTTCCGAGAGAACGTGTCATCGGCCAAGCCGGTGTGTTGGACACGGCCCGATTCCGGACGTTCCTTGCCGCGGAACTCGACGTGAGCGTCGAAGATGTTTCGGCGATGCTTCTCGGCGGACACGGTGATACGATGGTTCCGCTGTTGAGCTGTGCGTCGGTCGGAGGGATACCGGTGACGCAATTGATCCAGCCTGAACGGCTCGCTCAAATTGTCCAACGGACCCGTGACGGCGGCGCCGAGATCGTCGCCCTGCTGAAAACGGGAAGCGCCTATTACGCGCCGGCGGCGGCAGCGGCCCAAATGGTCGAAGCCGTCGTTCGCGATAAGCGCCGCTTGATTCCCTGTGCCGTCTATTGCGAAAAAGAGTACGGCGTCGGTGGATTCTGCGTCGGCGTGCCGGTCGTCCTCGGACACGGCGGCGTTCGCAAGATCATCGAGATTCCCCTCGACGTCGATGAGACGAAATCGTTCCAAAAAAGCGTCGACGCCGTCAAAACGCTTGTCGCCGTGATGGAACGGCCCTGATTCAACGGCATGGTCAAGGTTGGCGACCGATCTCCGAGCGGTCGCGTGCGCCGTATTTCAGAAATACAGGCCGCACTCCATTTAGCCGGTACCCCACGAACTGGTCCGGGGTACCGGACGTTGCCTCTCGGAGATAGGCAACCTACAAGCCCAATGAATTCATGTTCAACGATCCCCATCCACCACTGCCGACGGTGCACTTCGAATGGGAGCCGTTGCTCAACATGCTGGCGAAGGCGTATTCCGCGCCGTGGGTCGGAATCTTCGAAGGAACGCAACACCTGCAAACGGTGTTGACCGCCGATACGACTTGGCATGAAAACGGCCGTTCCGTCGGTCCTTTTCAAGTGGGAGGTGAAACGCCGTTTTCGGAACTGACCGCGCTGTTCAACCATCCCTTTGCTCAGGAAGTCCTGAAAAAACGGCGGGAAGTGTTCGTCTGCAACGATTCCAACCCAAGTAATCCGATCGGTTCTTTTCACGGACTGCCCCTTTTCGACCCGCACGGCGATCTTTGGGGGATGATCGCCGTGTTTGATTCCGCCGTTCAGGATTGGCCGCTGCGGATCCGTTCGATGCTTTCCGACGTCAAGGCCATCGTCGAAAATCGCCTGAAGGAAACAGGCGGTCCGGAGATCCCCCTGAAGAAGAGCCATTCGGCGTCGCCGGACATTATCGTTCATCATCCCGAGGGAGAGCGGATCATCGACCAGAGCCTTTCCAGATTCGGGATCGGATATTGGTACGCCGACACCGCAGACCAGCAAATCGTTTGTTCGGAGGGGATGCTGCGGATATTCAACCTGCCGGAGACCCGGTCGGTTTATCCGACGTCGTTTTTCCTCGACCTTTTCCATCCGGACGATCGGCAACGCCAACTCGACTTCATCGATTCCTTGTCGGAGCGACGAATCTACTCGGAGGATCCGATATCGATTCGGGCCGTGGTCGACGGGAAAGTCAAGCATTTACGGACGGACTTGCATCCGATCTGGGACTCCGCCGGCAACGTGAAGATCGTCTTCGGCATCACGCAAGACTGCACTGTGGCGAGGCGTGCCGAACAATCGATCTCCGAAATGACGGAGCATCTCGACGACGTCAT